>NZ_JBEXFB010000006.1:374229-493573 GCF_040606575.1 Streptomyces sp. NPDC005402 | reverse complement strand
GTCACCGGGAGCGCCTTGTCGGCCGGCTGCTCGGGGGCCCATACGTTCAGGTTCAGGCAGTCCTCGCCCATCCCGCTGTCAGCTTCTAGCCAGTCGCCGCTGTCGGGCTGGACAGAGACGACGCCCTTGCGGTCATAGGGTCGGTCCGGAGCGAAGTCCGCGACCACGGGGCGGCGATACCGCTCGGCGGTGGCGTACGGGATTCCCCACCAGGACCGCACCCCTGGTGCAGTCGGAGCCTTGGGCGCGGTCGTAGTCATGGCGTGAGATTCCTTCCGGAGCGTTTCGGGTGTTTGCGCGGCGTGTCGGCGGCTGATCGCTCGCGGTGGCGCTCCCCAAGCATTCCCTGGACTCCGGTGAATCGCCGGGCGGACAGCGGTCACCTGATGGTCATCAGGCGACACCTGTCTGCTCGTCCTCTTCTCCTGGCCCGTCGCCAAGCAGGCGAGGGCGACCTGGGACCCTGCCGTCAGCGGGTCCCCTGACTCGACACGCCGACTTGCCCAGGTAAGCCGGTGCAGCTCGCGGGCCCGAGCATGCCCGCTGATCATGCTGCTGCATCGGACGGTGATCTTCCTGGCCTCGCCCAGGGATGCGAGCCGGCTACAGAAGGCGACGGGTGTGGTGTGACATGACGCGGGAGGGCTTCGTTGATCTTCTGAGGTTCGTTCTCGGGGCCTGAACCTGCCCTGGAAAGAGTGCGGGGGCGACCGTCACACCGGCCTGACGGCCGAACCGCAGGGCTCTACCCAAGAGGGGCGAGTAACCCGTCCGGGCGGTTTCCTCTTGGGGCGGTTTCCCCACCCCTGGACGTCATCGCAGATGGACCACAGCGAGGGCGACAGTGTCTGCACAGCGCGATGGCGGCCCTGCCGCACAACCGGCTAATGGGACAACGAACCGCCCCGAGACACCGTCGACTGAACACGACCGCGCCGTCCCGGCCCCTGTACGGCCCCTGCGGCTTGGCATCGCCCCTCAGAGCAGTCGCCCGAACGACGATCGGTAACCGCGAGCACCTACTCCGCCGCAGGCCAGAGGGGTTGGAACTCCCCCGACCGCTACCGGACTCCAAACCCACGAGCAGCGGATTCAGTCCGTTCAGGCGAAGTTGACGATCCGACACCCAAAAAGGAACGTTTCCGCGGGTCAGAAGCCTGCACAAGTGGGGCGGGTGCGACTCGAACCCACGACCGACGGATCATGAGCCCCTTGTCGATCAGTGCCGATTCACGCCGTTCTGCAGGTCAGACGTGCTGATCCGTGTCAGCCCTTTGCAGTGCTTGTCGGTCTGTTCCTGTCCTTGCGACCCCTCAATGGCCCCTGGAGGTCGATGAGTTGGACGGTCGTCACGGAAGCAGCCATGTCCGCACAGTTCAACCAAGGGGATAGAACCTTCGCACAGCGGATTTGCCTTCCAACGCCCAGAGGCTCCGCCCCTCTACTATCCAGCTCAGTCGCCTTCTCCCAGAGTGAGCTGGAGGGATCGGGCGGACGTCGTCTTCATGCGCGCGGTGTGGAGGTTACCCCTCCGCCGGGGACTCTCCCGCGGCTTCATGCCGATCAAAGGGCGGAGCGACGTACGGGCGGAGAAGTTGCCGGGCTGCCAGCGGTCGACGTTGCGCATGTCGGTGACGTCGCATCCGCCAGCGGGTTTGGCGGTGCCGCTGATGAAGCCGCGGCTGAGAGGTGAGCAGGCGACGAAGCCGACGCCCAGTTCGTCGAAGATCGGGAAGAGCTGCTCTACGTCCCGCTCGAACAGGAGCACCCGGGCAGATGGACGGGACCGGCTGTACGACTTGCGCCCTGCGGGTGGTCTGCGGGCCGGTCTCGCTCAGACCGAAGCACTTGACCTTGCCCGCGTCGATCAGCTCCTTGGCGGTGCTCCGGCAAGGTGCCCCGGCGCAGCGCCGTCACCGGGCGGATCGGTTGCGATCACTGACTCAGCCTGCTTACTATTACGACCGTAATTCAATAAACCTGGGCCACGTCAGGCCATGCCATCCGCGCCCTGGTCATCTCCTCTCCACTTCACCGGGAACCTTCATGAACCTCTCCGCCAGCACCGCCCTTGTCACCGGAGCCAACCGCGGCTTCGGCCGGGCCCTCGCAGCCGAACTGCTCAGCCGCGGCGCCACCGTCTATGCGGGCGCCCGCAATCCCGACCAGGTCGACCTGCCCGGCGCCAAGCCGATCGCACTCGACATCACCGACCCCGCCTCCGTCGCGGCCGCCGCCGCGGCCACCGGCGACGTGACCATCCTGGTCAACAACGCCGGGTCGTCCACCGGTGCCGACCTGCTCGCCGCCGACCTGGACGACATCCGCCTGGAGATGGACACCCACTACCTCGGCACCCTGACGGTGACCCGCGCCTTCGCACCCCAGATCGCAGCGAACGGCGGCGGGGCGATCCTGAACGTCCTGTCCGGCCTGTCCTGGGTCAGCTTCCCGGAACTCGGCGCCTACTGCGCCGCCAAGTCCGCGGAGTGGTCGCTCACCAACGCCCTGCGCGTGCAGCTCGCCGACCAGAACATACGGGTGGCCGGTCTGCACGTCGGCTACATGGACACCGACATGGTCCGGACCGTCGACGCGGCCAAGTCCGACCCGGCCGACATCGCGCGCATCGCCGTGGACGGCATCGCCACCGGCGCCTACGAGATCCTCGCCGACAACGCCGCCCGCCAGGCCCAGGCAGCACTGTCCGGGGGCGTCTCGGCGCTCTACCCGCAGCTCCCCTGAGACGCACCCACCACCGGCCAACCGCCGGGCACGTTCGCCAAGGGAACACCACGGCACAGCATCTGCGATTCGCCGGTCGGCCAGACATGCCAAACGGCCGGCGATGGTTCCCCCGCGTGTCGGGTCTTGCCTACTGGGCGTTTTTCGATCCATTGCATTACGACCGTGAGGTACATGGTGGGGACCGAGCGGTGGCTCGCCATCAGCGCGAACGGATGGAGCCCACACCATGCCGCACGGGTGCAGGCGGGACCGGCCCAGCCGATGCAGCTCCGACTGACAAGTCGGTGACACCCGCACCCCGCCAGGCCCAACAGCTCCGTGGTCGCCGGACGCGATCACGGCCACGCAAGCCCAAGCCCAAGCCCGCTACGAAACGGAAACCACGCCATGAGCCAGCCCAGCACGATCCGCCTGGAGCGGACGACCCCGCGGACCGCGAAAATCACGTTCTCGAATCCTCCCGTGAACCTGGTGGTCCCCGAGTCCATCGTGACGCTGCACAAGATCGTCCAGGAGCTCGAGAACGACCCGGACATCCAGGTCGTCGTCTTCGCCAGCGAACTTCCCGACTTCTTCATCAACCACTTCGACGCCGCCGCGGCCGCCGACCTCCCCGCGCCCGAGCACGAGGACGACAATCCGCTCTGGACCGACATGGTCCTGCGGCTGACCAAGGCCCCGTTCGTCAGCATCGCGGCCATCCGGGGCCGTACCCGGGGCGCAGGCAACGAGCTGGCACTGGCCTGTGACCTGCGCTACGCCAGCCGCGAGAAGGCGTTCTTCGGCCAGCCCGAGGTCGGCCTGGGCCTCGTCCCCGGCGGAGGCGGCGGCGAACGCCTGCCGCGCGCCATCGGCCGCGACCGCGCGCTGGAGGCGATCCTGACCAGCGCCGACTACGACGCCGACACTGCAGAGCGCTGGGGATGGGTCACCCGGGCCCTGCCCGACGCGGAGCTCGACGCCTTCGTCGACGCGACGGTCGCCCGTCTCGCCTCCTTCGACCGGCAGGCAATTGCCACCGCGAAGTCCCAGGTCAACCGGGCGACACTGCCGCCGGACGCCCACCTGGTCGCCGCCTTCGGTGAGTTCGCGGGCACCCTGACTCAGCCGGGATTCGCCGCGCGTGCGGTCAGGCTCGGCGCAGTGGTCGCCGAAAAGGGCCTCGACGTCGAGTACCAGCTGGGTGAGTACATCGGCCGGGTCAGCGAAGCCCTCTGATCGCTCACGACTGACCGCAGCGCCCCACAGGGCGCCCGTCGGCGCCGCGACACCCCCGGGGGGCCATCCCTCCACCCACCAGGGCTCCCATGGCGGCCGGGCACGCCTCAACGGCAGCCCGGCCGTCAACTCCCGGCCGGAAGGCCCCGCCGCACCCGCCGGGCCCGAGCACGGAAAACGCGACGGACGATGCCCCACCGCGCACGGTCGTGACGTGCGAGTCGATCGTTCTCGCGTCATGTGCCGTGGCTTCGTCGCCGACACATGAACACTTTTCGGCAGCGGTGCCAGGCCCTCCTTCGAGAGGGCTTCTGCTGTAACGCCGCTCCAGCGGCTTGAAATCGCAGGCTTTTGCGTCAGTGTCCGACCCTCGGGTGCTCGCGCCCTGCGTCGGTCGGCTGCGGTCAGGCTTCTGGGCCCTGTGCCGCCGGCTGATCACCGCTGACGTGCGCCAGCGAGACGAGAATCTCCTTGCGGCAGACGTCGAGGATTTCGTCCGCCAGCGGAGAATCGTCCGGGCATGCCCGCGACAGCATGACCGCGCCGACCGAATGGGCGAGCATGTCGATCAGCGTGGTGCGGTCCACGCGCTGGTCCGCATCCCCCGGCGTGTCGCTTGGGGCCTGAAGGGCCGTCAGCAACTGCTCGATCCCGGCGGCGAACTCTCCTTTTATGTCTGTCGGCTGACGTGCGGCATCGCCACTGAGGGCCGCGATGGTGCAACCGTCACCGCGCCCGTCGCGATGCTCCCGGGACACATAGCTCCCGACGAACTCGGCCGGGCCCAGACCTTCTGCCCGTGCCGCGATCTGCGAGAGCCCGCTCGCGGACGCCTCTGCCATCAGGTCGGCCTTGGAGCGGAAGTGCTTGTAGAACCCGCCATGGGTGAACCCGGCGGCTGCCATCAGTTCCGCCACACCGACCCCGTCATAGCCGCGCTCACGGAACAGTCCGGCTGCTGTCGCGACGATGTGCGCACGGTTCTGCTCCGCCTGCGCCTTGGTCACTCGCATGTCCAGCCCCCTCCTCCTACGGTCGACGCTCGCTGGTCAAGCATACATAGATGTCGATCGACATCTAAGAGCTTGACTTTTTAGATTACGAACGTCATCGTATTGCTCATCCCCCTCCAGAAAGGCTCAGGCCATGAGCGATACGCATGTGACCGCCCCGACGCAGTACGTCGAGGTCGACGGCGACCGGTTCGCCTACCGACGCTGGGGCAAGCCCTCCGGCGTCCCGATCTTCCTGGTCCAGCACTTCCGCGGGGGAATGGACCACTGGGACCCCCTGCTCACCGACGGCCTGGCCGAAGGCCGAGAGGTCATCCTCTTCAACGGGCGCGGCATCGCCTCGTCATCCGGCACGCCGCGCAACCGGATGGAGGACATGGCCGACGACATCGCCGCGGTCATCCGGGCTCTGGGGCTGGAGCAGGTCGATCTGCTCGGGTTCTCGATCGGCGGCTGGCAGGTGCAGGAGGTCGCGCTGCGCCACCCCCAGCTGGTGCGCAAGCTCCTCCTGCTCGGCACCGGCCTGCGCGGCGGGGACCCGACGATGGACCCCAAGGTGCCCGAGGTGGCGCTGAATCCGGTCCCCGGCCTGGAGGACTTCCTCTTCCTGTTCTTCGGCCGTTCCGAGGCCGCGGTCGAAGCGGGCCGGGCCTTCTGGGAGCGCCGCCACCAGCGGGCCGACCAGGACCCTCCGAGCTCGCCCGCCGTCGGGCAGGCGCAGTTCGAAGCCGCCACCGCCTACGGGGACCCGCTGCCCGGCGAGAACCCCTACGCCTTCCTGAACGCGATCACCCAGCCGACCCTGGTCCTCAACGGCACGAACGACGTGATGATCGCCTCGATCAACTCCTGGCACCTCGTCCAGAACATCCCCAACGCCCAACTGCTGATCTACCCCGACGCCGGGCACGCAGCGCACTTCCAGTACCCCGAGCGGTTCCTGAAGCACGCCCTTCAGTTCCTCGACGAGTAAGCAGCCGCGCCCGAAAAGGCGAACGGCACGTCCTGGGTGTGCCCCCACCCCCGAAGAACCACCTGACGAGAAGAGACGGACATGAAGATCGAAGGTTCGGTAGCTCTGGTGACCGGCGCCAACCGTGGCATCGGCAAGGCCTTCGCGGACGAGCTCCTCGCCCGCGGCGCGACCAAGGTGTACGCGGCTGTCCGCGACGTCACCACCATCACGGACCCGCGGCTCACGCCCGTCGCCTTGGACGTCACGGACCCGGCAGCCGTCGCCGCGGCCGCTGCCCAGTTCGCCGACGTCTCGATCGTCGTGAACAACGCCGGTGTCGCCAGCGCCAACTTCCCCCTCTCCGCCTCGCTCGACGTGGCGCGCAGCGAGCTGGAGGTGAACTACTTCGGGCTCATCTCCATGACGCAGGCGTTCGCCCCAGTCGTGGCGGCCAACGGCGGCGGCGCCTTCGTCAACATGCTCTCGGTCGCCTCATGGGCGGCATACCCCGTAGCCGCCACGTACGGGGCGTCGAAGGCAGCCGCGTGGAGCTACACCAACGCCGCAAGGCAGCAGCTCAAGACACAGGGGACCGAAGTCGTCGCCGTCCACGTCGGGCCGGTCGACACGGACATGCAGGCCGGCTTCGACGTCCCCAAGACCCCGCCGGCCGACGTGGCCCGCAGCGCCCTGGACGCGCTGGAGGCAGGCCGACCCGAGGCCATCGTCGACGAGATGAGCCGCAACGTGAAGTCCACGCTGCACGACGACCAGGCCCTGCTGTACCCGGCCATCGAGGCGCAGCTCGCCGAGCAACTGGGCGACTGATCCACGGGAGCGCCGGCATCGAGGCCGAGGCCGCGGCCTGGGCCCCGCAACGGTCACCTGGGTGTGGTCGAGGCGGGTGTCCGGTACCGCCGCGGGTAGCGGGCCACGAAGTCGGACTTCTGCGCGCAGCCGACCTCCAGCATCGCCGCGTACGACTGCTCAGGAACTCCGGAGCCCCCCCCCCCCCCCGCACGCCCCCAAACCCTTCCTGCGCTGCCCACCACCCAACAAAACATTATGTTCGTAATGTAATCTGCCGAACTCATGGCGGATGCCGACACCCCGAGGAATCACGCATGCTCAACAGCCTGTGGACCCCCACCGTCGCCGGAAAGATTTCCCTACCGCACCGTCTGGCGATGTCCCCCCTGACCCGCAACAGGGCCACCCCAGACGGCGTGCCCACCGATCTCAACGCCGAGTACTACGCCCAGCGCGCCTCGCACGCCCTCATCATCACCGAGGGCACCCAGCCCTCCGACGACGGCCAGGGCTATATGACGACCCCGGGCATCTACACCGAGGCGCACATCACCGGCTGGCGCAAGGTCACCGACGCCGTACACAAGGCCGACGGACGCATCGTCATCCAGCTCATGCACGTCGGGCGCATCTCCCACCCCGACAACACCCCCCACCACCGCCAGCCCGTGGCCCCCTCCGCCATCAAGCCGGCAGACCAGATGTTCACCGCCTCCGGGATGCAGAAGATGCCGGAGCCGCGCGAGCTGACCACCGAAGAGGTCGCCGCGACGGTCGACGACTTCCGCCGCGCCGCCGCGGCAGCCATCGCCGCAGGCGCCGACGGCGTCGAGATCCACGGCGCCAACGGCTACCTCATCCACCAGTTCCTCTTCCCCACCACCAACCAGCGCACCGACCAGTACGGCGGCTCCCTCGACAACCGCATCCGCTTCGCGGTCGAGGTCGCCACCGCCGTGGCCGACGAGATCGGAGCCGACCGCACCGGCATCCGCTTCTCCCCCGGCAACCCCTTCCAGCTCGGCGACCTCACCGAGGACGACACCCACGAGCTCTACCCGGCACTCGTACGCGCCCTCGCCCCCCTCGACCTCGCCTACCTGCACCTCGCCCACGGCGGCGACGAAGAACTCCTGGGCACACTGCGCGAGCTGTGGCCGAACACACTGATCCTCAACCGCGCCGGCACCGACATCGCCACCCGCGCCAAGGACATCGACAACGGCATCGCCGACGTCATCACCGTGGGCTCGATGGCACTCGCCAACCCCGACCTCGTGGAGCGCGTACGCGTCGGCGCTCCCCTGAACGACCCCGACCCCGCCACCTTCTACGGCGGCGGCGCGGCCGGCTACACCGACTACCCCACCCACGCCGCCTGACCACAGCCCCCAGCGCCGGAGGGAGTCGCCTTCCTCGGGCGCTTCGGCGTACGCACGCCAGGGCATAGATGCTGAACGTCCGCGCGCGTGACGAGCGCGGGTCCTGGGGTGCGACCCGAGCGGCAACGTCGTCGATCACGGTGAGCACCCCGTCGGTGTACGCACGTCGGGTCGCGTCCGCGCAGCGAGCGATCTCGTCGAGCAGGGCGGCCGACGGGCAGCCGTGCTCAGAACTGTCACGGTGCTGCACCGAGAGACAGGCCCGCAGGATCTGCTCCATCCCGGCCTGGCCGGGCACCGCCGCACCCACAGCCTCGCGCTGCGCGCGCAGCTGGTCGGCGACCGCCGTCGCGACCAGATCGTCCTGGAGTCGAAATGGGCGTAGAACGCACCCTTGGTCAACCCCGCAGCGGCCATCAGCGCAACGATCCCCGAACCGTCGATCCCGTCGCTCTTGAATCGACGCCCAGCGGTCTCACCGGACGATCGGCCCCGATCTGGCCGACGTCAGCGCCGACGGCGCGATCACCAAGGCCCCGTGCGGCGGCGACCAGGGCCGTCGCAAGGGTGAGCCAGATCCACCGGTCAGTGGCCTGAGGTCACGGCGAGCGGGCCGAACAGGTTGACCTCCAGTTGGAGACGGACACCGGAGGTGTCGGTGTCGAGCACGGAACCGACGCGGGCGATCCCGGTGTTGTCACCACGACGCTCACGTGCTGCGCGATCCCGGCGGCGCGGGTTACCTAGGCGGGGCCCGTCACGTCGAGGTGGAGCGGGATCAGCCGGGGGGCGTCGGCGACGATCGTGCGAGGGTCGCGGGCGGCGGCGTAGACCTTCGCGGTACCGCGGTCGAGCAGTTGCCGGACGAATTCGCGGCCGAGGCCCGGTTCGCGCCGGTGACCAGGGCGATCTGGCCGCCGAGCCGAGTCACGAGACCTTCTCCGTGAGGGTTGTGGGGCGGTATCCGGCGCCACGATCCACCTGCGGTTGGTGGGATCGTGACGTCGGATACGGCCGGCTGGGCGTGGAATCCGGAAGATCGCCGGACGGTGACGAGCTAAGTGGTACTCAGGCGCCGAGATGCCGGCGCAGCCACTGGCCCATCTGCTCGATCGCCTGGTCGACCTCGGGTACGCGGCCGGCGCCGAGGATGAAGGAGTGTTGTCCCTCGGGCAGCGGGTGGACCTCGGAGGTGACCTTGAATTCGGTGAGCCGTTGTGCGAGTGCGGCGCCGTCGCCGGCGAGGGTCTCGTACGCGCCGTAGTGCACGACGGTGGGCGGGAGGCCGGTCAGGTCGGCGTTGACGAGGCTGAGCCGCGGGTCGGCGAAGTCCAGGTCCGGGTCCTGCACATACGCTGCCCGCATCTGCTCGAGGATGTTGCGGCTGAGCATCTTGTCGTGTTCCTCGTTCTCATCCACCTTGGGGTTGGTGAGGGTGACGTCGGCCCATGGCGAGATGCTGACGATCGCACCGGGGGTGGGCTCGCCCTTGGCGAGCAGCCGCAGGGGCAGCATGACGGCGAGAGTGCCGCCGATGGAGTGGCCGGTGCTGCCGATGTTCTGCGGCTGGTAGCCCTGTGCGAGCAGCCACCGGTAGGCGGTCTCGACGTCGTCGAGCTGTGCCGGGTAGGGGTGTTCGGGGGCATGGCGGAAGTCCACGACGAGCGAGCGGATCCCGGCGGCCTTCGCGATGTGCCCGGCGGCCTTGCGGTCCGAATGCATGGAGGCGGTGACGGATCCGCCGAAGTGGAAGTGCAGCAGCGCCCGGTCGGGGGCGGCGCCGGCGGGGATGGCCCAGAGGGCGGGGACGCCGTCGGCGTCGACCTCGGCGTAGGTGACGTCTTCCGGTTCGGTGGACGCCAGGTGGTGCGTCTCGGCGATGTCGCGGACGACACCCAGGTCCAGGCCCGGCGTCATCCACTTGGCGCGCACGCCTTCCAGGAACTGCGCGAACTGCTGCGCCTGCGGACTGATTCCCATGATGAGACTCCTGTCTGCGCTGGGCACGCTCGTCGTGCCCAGCCGGTTCGGTGATGCGACAAGGTGCTGGTGTGCGGGCCCGGGGGCGGCGGCCAGCGGCCGGCTGGACGAGTGAAGGAGGGCGCGGGGTGCGATACGGGCGAGAGCGCAAGCAGGAGACGCGGCGGCGGATCATCGCGTCCTGGTTCGTGGAGTTGTTCGGCCGGGCCGGCTTGCGCCCACCGGTGCGGGCGCCGGCGGATCGTACGGTCCGAGCATTGGCCGGTGGCCACCCGTTCACAGCCGGATCCGTGGACCAGCGCGAGGATGACCAGCTCGAACACAACCCGGTCCGGGGACCGCTCTGCGGTGACAGCCCAGCGGATGTCCCGGGTCGAAGCCGGGTCGCTCAGGACACAGCGCGGCGAACTGGACGAAGACCGGTTCGAGCAACGCTGATGGCAGGGCAGGCACGGGACTCCATCGATCACTGAGCGTAGACAACACTGATGATCGATTCCGTGCCTGCTTGCTACGTCGGAGTACCCACTTGTCCGGATCTTGGACGCCAAATGCGGCTCGCTCTTATGGGGCTGGACACGATTCGCGCCGCCCCCGGCGGCTGTCAGAACATCGTGTTGTCGTTGGCGGCGGTCTCGGGCACGTCCTGCGCGGAGTCCCAGTGCTCGACGATCTTTCCGTCCCTGACCCGGAAGAGGTCGAGGACCGACCGGCCACGCTCGCCCGGTGCGTCGATCTGGTGACTGTGCACGGCGACCAGATCTCCCTCGGCGATGACCCGTTTCCGTGTCACGCTCAGCTGCGGCGACCGCTCGAAGTACCCGCCCAAGCCGGCTTTCGCGCCGTCCGCGCCGTCGGAGAGGAGCGGGTTGTGCTGGTGATACTCGGCGCCCAGGTAGGTGTCGATGGCGGTCAGATCCTTGCGGACCAGCAACTGGTCGAAGAATTCGGTGACGAGTCGCTTGTTGTAGGCGGTGAACCAGCGCTGCCCGACCGCCTCGGTCCGCGGCTCGCTGAGCGTGGCGAACATGTCGTTGCCGCTGGCCGTGGTGGCGGGCACTTCCTGAATGATGTCCCAGTGCTCGGCGATCTTGCCGTCCTCGAAGCGGAACAGGTCGAACACGGCCAGACCCTCGGTGCCCGGCACCATGACGTAGCGGGAGTGCAGCAGCACCAGATCCCCTTCGGTGATGATCCGGCGGGGCTCGAAGGCGGCCTGCGGGAACTGCTGTCGCATGGCGCCGCTGAAGTATTTGAGGGCGTCGGCTCCGTCGGGCGCCAGGGGGTTGTGCTGGATGTAGGAATCGGGCCGCACGACCCGATCGACGATGGCCGTGTCGCCGAGGACGAACACGTCATGCAGCAGTTGGCTGGCAATCTGTGCCTTGCTGTCTCGAACGGTCAGCACGATCTTGCCGGTGGTGCGGCCGGTCTCGCCGAGCGCGTGCGCCTTCGCGGCCTCGGCGAGCGGGAAGGTGGCGTCGATGTGGGCGCGCAGTGCGCCGGTCTCGACGAGGGCGGCGATGGCCTGCATGCCGGCGTGGTCGGCCTCGACCAGCAGCGACTCGTAGCGGATCCCCCGCTCGGCGATCGCCGCCAGTTCGCCGGCGTCGACGGGTACCGGAAGGATCGAGACGAGGGTGCCGCCCGGGCGCAGCACGGCCACGGATCGGGCGCGGGCGGCGGAGTCACCGGAGATCGGGTCGAGGACCACGTCGATGTCCCTGAGCACCTCGGTGAAGTCGACGACGCGGTAGTCGATGACCTCGTCGGCACCGAGGGATCGCAGGAAGTCGTGTTTGGCGGCGCTGGCGGTGCCGATCACGTACGCGCCGCGGGCCTTGGCGATCTGCACGGCGAGGTGACCGACGCCGCCGGCCGCCGCGTGGATCAGGACTCGCTGCCCGGCCCGGACGCCGGCGGTGTCGACCAGTGCCTGGTAGGCGGTCAGCGCGGCCAGCGGCAGCGCACCGGCTTGGACGTGGTCGATGCCGGCGGGCTTGTGCGTGAAGACGCGGGCCGGCCCGGTCACGTACTCGGCGTGCGAGCCGACTCCACCCGGGTAGGGCAGCATGCCGAAGACCTCGTCGCCGGGCTTGAACAGGGTGACGCCCACGCCGACGGCCTCGACGACACCGGAGACGTCCCAGCCGAGCACCAGCGGCAGCCGGGCGATGGTCGCGGACCGGGCACGGTTCCCCCAGTCGGTCGGGTTGACCCCGGCCGCGTGGACGGCGACCAGGATCTCGCTCACCCCTGGCGCCGGTTTGGGCAGCAGGGTCTCCTGCAGCACGTCGGGGGTACCGTAGGTGTCCTGGCTGATGGCTCGCATGGTCTCGGTGTCCGTCATGGGCCCAGCCTGGCCGCCGTCACAGGCCCCTACAATGGCGTGATCGCCAATTTTCGACGGGATCCTGCCGTGATCAAGGTGCACCGCGTCGTTGTCCTCGCCTCACACGGGGTGTACCCGTTCGACCTGGGCATTCCCCACCGCGTCTTCGGCGCCGCGGACGGCCGCTACGAGGTCGTGACCTGCACCATCGACGGTCACCCGGTGCGCACCAACGCGGACTTCTCCATCACCGTCGATCATGGCCCGGAGGCGTTGCGCACCGCCGACACCGTCATCATCGCGCCGTTCCACACCGGCAACCCCCGCCGTCAGACGTCGGTCGACCTGGCGCAAGTCCTCGCGTACGTGGCCCCCGGCACCCGGATCGTGTCGACCTGCACCGGCGCCTTCGTGCTGGCCGCGGCGGGGCTGCTCGACGGGCACCGGGCCACCACGCACTGGCACGCCACGGGCCTCTTCCGGGAGTGGTACCCGCAGGTGGAACTCGACCCGAACGTCCTGTTCGTCGACGAAGGCGACGTGCTGACCTCGGCCGGTGCCGCTGCCGGCATCGATGTCTGCCTGCACCTTGTCCGCAAGGACCACGGCAGCGAGATCGCCAACCGTGTGGCCCGCACCTGCGTCGTCCCCCCGTGGCGCGACGGAGGCCAGGCGCAGTTCATCGAACACCCGGTCCCCGACGCAACGGCGAACGACACGTCCGCCGCCCGGCAGTGGGCGCTGCAGAACCTGCACAAGCCGCTGACCCTGAGCGACCTTGCCGAGCAGTCGAACATGAGCCAGCGCACCTTCGCCCGCCGCTTCAAGGAAGAAGTCGGCTTGAGCCCCGTACGCTGGCTCATCCAGCAACGCGTCGACCGGGCCCGGCAGTTGCTGGAATCCACCGACCTGCCGGTCGACGACATCGCCGGCCAGGTCGGCTTCGCCAGCGGCACCTCGCTGCGCGAACACCTGCACGCCGCTATCGGCGTCACACCACTGGCCTACCGGCGTACCTTCCGAGGCCCACTGGCAACAAGCCGTGCCGCCGCGGCGGATGCCCGGCGGGACGGTCAAGTATGTCGCCCTGGATCGTAAAAAGTATGTACGCCATACCATCGGACAGGTATCGGTCGCGGGTATGACAGCAAACGCACCCGTGAGTCGAGCTGTGTCCTGACACGCTGATCCTCACCCCGGGCCGGCGCCGACATCGCCTTCCAGGCCAAGGACATCGACAACGGCATCGCCGACGTCGCCACCGTGGACTCGATGGCCCTCGCCGACCCCGACCTGGTCGAGCGCATCCGCGCCGGCGCACCCCTGAGCACCCCCGACCCCGCCACCTTCTACGGCGGCGGCGTGGCCGGCTACACCGACTACCCGACCTACCGCCTGACCGGAACGCCTTGCGCGAGGAAGTCGCCTTCCTCGGGCGCTTCAGCGTACGTACGACACAGTCGGCACCGGTGTTCCGGCGATGACCTCGAGGTCGCGCCGCGCGGCTCCGATCCAGTTCGGCCCACTTCCCATGACCAGGGCATCCCCGGCGAATGCATCCTGACCGAAGCCGACCACGCCGGCAGGAGGGCCGTCGTCGGTCGAAGCCGGCGCCATGCGTACCCATGTCGAAGCGGTCTGCCTTCTCACCGCGGCCGCCAAGGCACCACGCCCTCGGGATGCGACCGCACCACGGGCAAGGACGAGCAGGTTCGAGACACAGCCGACGGAGGCGTCGAGGCCGGCGTACGTGATGTGGTCGTCACCCAAGACGATCGCGGTGCGCTCGGGACATCGAGAAGCGGTGTCCGTCATGTCGCCACAACGACCCGTGACTTGCCGTCCGAGGGGCAGCAAAGCGGTCGAACACCAGCATTACCTGTCGACCGTAATATTACATACGGCAGACCATAGATTACGATGGGATACAGGGCAATGGCCGGGCAAAGTGGGGGAGGGACCTTGTGGCGCGCTACACCAAGGAGCACAAGCAGGTCACGCGGCAGCGGATCATCGAGCGGGCCGGCCACCGGTTCAAGCAGGACGGCATCGACGGGTCCGGCATCTCCACGCTGATGTCCGACGCCGGGCTCACCAACGGAGCGTTCTATGCCCACTTCGAGTCCAAGGACGACCTCGTCACCCACGTCATCGCAGAGCAACTGCGCACGCTGGTGAAGCAGTTCGGCGGGCTGCGGCCCGGCCGCGCGGGACTCGAGGATCTCATCCGCGAGTATCTGTCGCCCGGACACCGGGACAACCCCGGCGACGGCTGCCCGAACGCAGCCCTGCTCGACGAGATCGGCCGCTGCGGTGACGGAGCCAAGGCTGCCTACACCGACGGCGCCAGGGCCATCCTGGACGAGTTCGCCGCCCGCCTGGCACCCGAGGATCCGCAGTCCGCCCGCGGCCAGGCGATCGGGCTCTTCACGATGATGGTGGGAACGCTGCAGCTGTCCCGCGCGCTCTCCGACCGGAAGCTCTCCGACGAGGTCCTCGAGCATGGAATCGAGAACGCCCTCGCCTTGGCGCGGTGCCCGTCAACACCGGCTGGGTGACCACCTGACAAGGGCCACGACGCCGGTGCCGTACACCCGCGCTTCCGCCGCCGGCGAGAGCGGGTGACCCCGGGGCAATTGCCATCTCGGAAGCGACACCGACGCGGCGGCCCTCCGCTCGTACCGCCGACGGCGCTGCGCGCATTCGGCACGCCGTGGCGGCAGCGCAGGTCCCGGGCCTGCCGCCCGGACGGCACGTCGACCACACCAGTCTCCGCATCGCCATCCCGCACGACAACCGCCGCGGCGCCGCATGACCGAGAAGCGAACAGGTCAGTGACGTGGAACAAGCGACGAGAGCCGTGACGCCCGGCGGGCGTCACGGCTCTTAAGTCAACCTCCTCGGCCCGAGCGCCGATCACACCGCGGCCCTACGGCCGACCGAAGAACTCGAGAGCCGTCGGTACGAACTGCTCGTGGTACTGGAAGATGCCGCCGTGGCCGCCGTCGGGGTAGATCACCAGCTCGGAGTTCGGCAGCCGCCTGTCCATGTCGTACGAGTTGGGCGTCGGAACCATCCTGTCGTTGTCGCCGTTGGCGACGAGCACGGGGATCTTGATGACGGACAGGTCCTGGGGCTGTGCCAGTCCCCAGCGGTGGATGGCCTTGAGCTGGGAGCGGTACGCGATGAGGGAGATGGCCTTGTCTCGGTCCTTGGTGCGCTCCTTCAGGCGGGCCAGGAACTCCTTGCCGGCCCGGATCCCGTTCGGGGTACGGGTGAAGAAGAGGAACTGCTTGGGGTCCTGCAGGGTGAGCAGCGCCCGGAGGGTGTCGTAGTCGGACAGACGGGTGACGTTCTTGATGCCCTCACCTCCGGCCGGACCGGTGCCGGCGAGGATCAGCCTGCGGATGAGCTGCGGATCGGTCTGGGCGATCACCTGGGCGATCATGCCGCCCATCGAGAAACTGAGGACGTCGACCTGCTCGAAGCCCAGGGCTCGGATGAAGGTGACGGCGTCCCTGGCCATCTCCTCGATGGTCTTGGGCGTCTTGCCGGTGGAGGCGCCCACGCCCCTGTTGTCGAAGGTGATCACCCGGTGCTTGGCGGCGATGCCGTCGACGACCCTCGGGTCCCAGTTGTCCAGGACCGCGGCGAGGTGGGTGATGAAGATGACTGGCATGCCGGTCCGGGGGCCGAGGTCGCGGTAGGCGTAGGTCACTCCGTCGGCGGTGACGGTGCGGGTCTGCGCGTTCTTGTACGACGTCACCACGTCACCTCGTGTTTCGTGTGCGTTCACGGTCGTGCCCTTCAATGTGAGGGTTACCGCCAGTACGCTCCGACTCCTGCCTCCTCGCAGGTGGGCGTCGAGCGGTTCCCATGTGTCTCCCGGCCGCGACTGCAGTCCGGATTCGACGGCCAGAGGAGGGCGTGGGAGAACTCCCTGAATCGGGCCCCTGAGCAACCCGTCGACCATTGAAGTATGACCATACTTTCATCGTGGCGCAAGTGATGAGTGGCATGAGATGCACGGCGGCTGAATCACGAGTTCCGGCGAGCGCCCGGGGCGTGTAGCACAGCGCACCACCAGGGCAGGGGCGGTTCACCTACGTCGGACGTTGATAACGGCGGCGTTCACCGCGTCACCGGCTGGCCGGCGAGCTCGGCGAGCTCCGCCCGCGACCGCCGCAGTCCCGGCCACTACGCGCGCGGAGCTCGTGCCGGCCCACGATGTCCCGTTCGAAGTCGACGAGGAGGGTGCCGCCAGGGCTGCGCCGGGTTCGCTGCAGGCACGGGTGGGAGTTGCGCCGTACCGGTGGCGCGGGGGCGGAGTCGAGGCGGGTGTTGTCGTAGTCGACCATGCGGACTCCGGCTCAGTTCTCGCCCCTGGAATCCGGGGTGCAGCCTGGCCTCGCGTTCACGCCGGGCATCCGTTTCCACGATCAGGCCCCTGTGGCCGTCGACCCGCCCTCATCGCGCTCACTCCTACTCCCGGGCAACACCGGAGTGCTGCCGCCGGACGAAGGGGCAGCCCACAGCGGCAACGTGCCAGCCTCTTTGGTGAGGACATGCACGATCGCCGCCCTCGACCCGCTCGCTGACGACCCACATGACCTGCTGGGCGACCCGGGCGCACAAGGGTTTCCTGCGCCAAGCGGAGCCCGTGATCGGCCACGGAACCGCATGCGGGCCAGCTACGCAGGCAGTCCAACACGGCGGGGCGGAGGGGCGGTACTCCTGCACCGGCTGTGAGGGTGCCGGAACCCGAAGTCATTGAATTACGTTCGCAATACAATACATTGGAGGAGCCGCTGGACGGCGAGTGGCCCGCCCGGCGCGTAGAGGAGTGTGTGGTGCGATACAGGAAAGAGCACAAGCAGGCGACCAGGCAGAGGATCATCGAGACTGCGGGCCGCCGCTTCAAGGAGGACGGCATCGACGGTTCGGGCATCACGGCGCTCATGAAGGACGCCGGGCTGACCAACGGCGCCTTCTACACCCACTTCACGTCCAAGGACGACCTGGTAGCCACCACGATCGCCGACCAGCTGCAGGCCCAGAACGCGATCATCGTCGCGCACGCGGAACCGGGCCGCGCCGGCCTCGAACAGATCGTGCGCTGGTACCTGTCCCCCTGGCACCGCGACAGCCGTGACGTCGGCTGCCCCTCCGCCGCCCTGCTCGACGAGATAGGGCGCTGCACCCACCCGACCAAGCGGGCCTACACCGAGGGCGTACTGGCGGTCGCCGACGGCATCGCCTCCCGCCTGGCGCCCGACGACCCGCTCTCGGTCCGCCCCATGGCACTCAGCTCCTACGCCATGATGGCCGGCACACTCCAGCTCTCCCGGGCCCTCGCCGACCCGCAGCTCGCCGACCAAGTCCTCGACCAGGGCATCCACAACGCCCTCGCCCTCCTGGGCATCGAGCACGAACGGCACACCAGGACGGCGCATTGACCGGCGTACACACGAACACTGCGAAGCGCGCGCCGCACCCTCCGCCTGCCGGTGACGATGCACGAATGGCCGTCAGAGTAAGGGGATGAGGACGCCGTCGACGATCGCCGCGATGTCGTCGCCGCTGACCCGCCGGTCGCGGGCAAGCCCCCAGTGGAGCAGCAGAGCGACGGCGGCGGAGACCGCCATCGAGTGACCTCCTGATGGATCGGCCTGGCGCGGGGGCAGATCGCCGCGCTCCACCGCGTACGCCAGCACGCCCTCGATGGCCTGGTGCAGGGAGTCGACATATCGCTGCCTGATGAGACCGCACAGTTCCGGCTCCTGGCGAGCCGTGTCATGCAGGGCAGTGTGCAGGTCGACGCGGGAACGGTTCTGGCTCCAAAGGCCGCGGGCAATCGTCGCAACGAGTTCCTCGCGGAGTCGGCCCGGACCGATGATGACCTGCCCAAGGTCGTCGGTGAGACCGCCGTGGTCCAGCGCCTCCGCGGCGAGCTCCGCCCGGGACTTCCAGCGCCGGTACACGGTCGCATCGCGGACCGTGATGTGGTCCGGCCGTGCCACGCCCCCGCCCAGAGGGATTCCAGAGGTTGTTGCAACACGTGGTCAGTGTGAGGCGGTCGTGAGGAGTGTATGCAGGCGCTCTGTGAGGCTTCCCAGCCGACCGTCTTGCGTGGTCGGCCGTTGAGTTCGGCGGCGACGGCGTCGAGGGGCTGCGCTCCAGCTCTGCCGCGATCTTCCTCACCGGCGCCAGATGGTGCGCTGACCGCGCATGGCTCAGCCTCGATGAACGCGGTGCGCCAGTCCATGGGACCGTTTCCTCTTCGGGCCGTTCCCCTGGCTTCGGGCCTGTCGGCCAGACGCACCGGCATCCGCGCCGCCTCCAGCGCAGGCCCGGCACTCGACCGTCCGCGCGGTGGACGGCAGCCCATGCCGCCGAACCAGCAAACGGGACAACGAAATCGGCCCGGAAACCCTCTCGGCCTGACCCCGGCCGCGCCCTCCGGGCCCCTGTACGGCCCCTGGGTCTTGGGGACGACCCTCAGACCAGTCGCCCGGACCGAGAGCGGCAACCTCAAACACCTATACCACCGCAGGTCAGAGAGGTTGGATCTCCCCGGAACGCTGCCGGAACCCAAACCCACGGGCAGCGGATTCGGTCCGTTCAGGCAAAGTTGCCGGCCCGGCACCCAAAAAGGAACGTTTCCGCCGGTCAGGAGCCTGCACAAGTGGGGCGGGTGGGACTCGAACCCACGGCCGACGGATTATGAGTCCGCTGCTCTAACCGGCTGAGCTACCGCCCCATAGCGGCGTGTCGCGTACATGCGTGCGCGCCGTCTGCCGCAGCATAGCCGCTCATACGATCTCCTGCTTCGCAGGGGCGACTTCGCATGCCCTTGAGGACTCCGCTGTGACCTGCACGGTTGCGGCGGACATGAAAAAGGACCCCATCGGGGTCCCTCTTCTTCCTGCTCTCCCGACTGGACTCGAACCAGTAACCTGCCGGTTAACAGCCGGCTGCTCTGCCAATTGAGCTACGGAAGATCGAAGCTCCCCCGACTGGACTCGAACCAGTAACCTGCCGGTTAACAGCCGGCTGCTCTGCCAATTGAGCTACGGAGGATCGCCTCGTTGCATCGAACCTAGCTCCCTGGGTATTCGCCAGGGGGCGGACGCTCGCTGCGACACATACATTAGCGCAAGCAGGGGGGTGCTCCGCCAATCGGTTCCCCGGACACCGATCCGGGCACCGATACCGACACCGCTGCCGACACCGATACCGACACCGACGTCGCACCGGATACCTACGCAAGGAAGGGTGGCCGCCATGCGCTACAAGCTCACGTTCGTGGTCGGACTGACTCTGGGTTACGTGCTGGGCACCCGTGCCGGGCGCGAGCGCTACGAGCAGTTGAAGAAATCCGCCCGCCAGGTCGCCCAGAACCCCGCCGTCCGCAATACCGCTGAGACCGCGGCCCAGCAGGGCCGCCAGTTCGCCGGCAAGGCGTACCACGTGGTCAGCGACAAGGTGGGCGACCGGGTGCCCGAGTCCGTGACCCAGCGGGTGCGCTCGCTGAAGGACCGCAACACGAACGGCACCGCGCAGGACGACTGGGGCACGAGCACCACGTGAATCGACGGTGACGCAACCCACTCGCGGGCGCGGGACCGGTGCTGCCGGTCCCGCGCCCGCGAACGCGCGCGCACGCTGCGACGCTACGCCCATAGAATTTGCGCCATGGGGATAGTCGCCGGGTTGGACAGCTCACCCGAATTCACTCGCATCGTCGTCTGCGACGCGGACACGGGTGCCGTGCTCAAACAGGGGTACGCGCCGCACCCGGTCGAAGGCCGCCCGTCCGACGTCGACCCCCAGGCCTGGCTTCTCTCCCTCGGTGAAGCCGCCGGTGGCGGTCTTCTGGAGGGTGTCCAGGCCATCGGCGTGTCGTCGCAGCAGAACGCCGTCGTGCCCCTCGACGCCCAGGGCAACACCGTGCGCCCCGCCATGGTCGGCGGCGACAAGCGCGCGCAGGTCGCGGCGGCAGACCTCGTCGACGCGCTCGGCGGACGCGAGGTGTGGGCCCAGGCGGTGGGGTGTGTGCCGCAGGCCGCGCAGCCCGTCACCAAGCTGCGCTGGCTGAACAAGACCGAACCCGACGCCGCCCTGCGCACCGCCGTTCTCCTCCAGGCGCACGACTGGCTGGTGTGGCAGCTGCTCGGCCGGCCGGTGAGACGGACCACCGACCGCGGTGGCGCCTCCAGCACCGGCTACTGGTCCGCCGCCACCGGCGCCTACCGCTCCGACCTCGTGGAGCTGGCCCTCGGCCACCAGGCGATGCTCCCCGAGGTGATCGGACCCTCGGACGCGGCCGGTACGACCCCGGAGGGGTTGCTGATCTCCGCCGGGACCGGGGAGACCATGGCCGCCGCCTTCGGTCTCGGCATCGGGCTCGGGGACGCCGTCGTCTCGCTGGGCGCGTCGGGGTCCGTGATGGCCGTGCACCCCGAGGCGCTCGTCGACAACACCGGGATGATCACCTCCCTGGCCGACGCGACCGGCATGCACCTGCCCGTCGTCACCACCCTGAACGCCGTACGGACCCTGCGCGGGGCTGCCGAGATGCTCGGCCTCGGTGATCTGGAGAGCCTGTCCGACCTGGCGATGAAGTCGACTCCGGGCGCCCACGGGCTCGTACTGCTGCCCTATCTGGAAGGTGAGCGGACGCCGAACCTGCCGCACACCGCGGGGACGCTGAGCGGGCTCAGGCGGGAGTCGATGAAGCCGGAGCACCTGGCGCGGGCCGCGTTCGAGGGCATGCTGTGCGGGCTCGCCGACGCGCTCGACGTGCTGCGCGGCCGGGGGGTCGAGGTGCGGCGGGTCTTCCTGCTGGGGGCCGCCGCCGAGCTGTCCGCCGTACAGGCCGCGGCGCCCGCGCTGTTCGGTGCGCAGGTCGTCGTGCCGCAGCCGGCGGACTACGCGGCGATCGGTGCCGCCCGGCAGGCGGCCTGGGCGCTAGGGGTGTCGCAGGGCACGCTGGATCCGCGCACCCCGCCGATGTGGCAGGGTCCGGCCGGGCAGGTCCTGGAGCCGGGCGAGGAGCTGGCGGTGGGGCAGGCGGTGCGGCAGCAGTACGTGTCGGTGCGGGAGCAGACGTATCCGGGGGCGTTCCGCTAGACCCCGGAAGGTAAGAGTCCGGTAGGAGTCGGCGCCCACGAGGACCCGTAAGGCCGTACAAGGCACTGCTGTCGGCTTAATCGGTTGAGGTAACACGGGTGGAGTGTCCGACGATAGGGGCCAGGGGCAACCACTCGCCCCGTCGCCGACTCCGAGAGACGTAGCGTGCTCATACGACTTCTGCGGACCTATCTCAGGCCCTACAAGAAACCCATCACCATCCTGGTGCTGCTGCAGTTCCTGCAGACCTGCGCCACCCTCTACCTGCCCACGCTGAACGCGGACATCATCGACGAAGGCGTCGTGAACGGCGACACCGGCTACATCCTCAGCTACGGCGCCCTGATGATCGGCATCTCGCTGGCGCAGGTGGTGTGCAACATCGGGGCCGTGTTCTACGGTGCCCGCACCGCCGCCGCGCTCGGCCGGGACCTGCGCGCGTCGGTCTTCGACCGGGTGCAGTCGTTCTCGGCGCGCGAGGTGGGCCAGTTCGGCGCGCCCACGTTGATCACCCGTACGACCAATGACGTGCAGCAGGTCCAGATGCTGGCCCTGATGACGTTCACCCTGCTGGTGTCGGCGCCCATCATGTGCGTGGGCGGCATCGTGCTGGCGCTCGGTTTGGACGTGCCGCTGTCCGCGGTGCTGGTGGCCGTGGTGCCGACGCTGGGCATCTGCGTGACGTTGATCGTACGGCGGCTGCGGCCGCTGTTCCGGTCCATGCAGGTCCGTCTCGACACGGTGAACCGGGTGCTGCGCGAGCAGATCACCGGCAACCGGGTCATCCGGGCGTTCGTGCGGGACCAGTACGAGGAGGACCGCTTCCGGAAGGCGAACACCGACCTGACGGAGATGTCCCTCAAGACCGGCAACCTGCTCGCGCTGATGTTCCCGGTCGTGATGACGACGGTGAACCTGTCGTCGATCGCCGTGGTGTGGTTCGGCGCCCATCGCATCGACAGCGGCGGGATGCAGATCGGTGATCTGACCGCGTTCCTCGCCTATCTGATGCAGATCGTCATGTCCGTGATGATGGCCACCTTCATGTTCATGATGGTGCCGCGCGCGGAGGTGTGCGCCGAGCGCATCCAGGAAGTCCTCGACACCTCCTCCAGCGTGGTGCCTCCCGCGGCCCCCGTCCGCGAGCTGCGGCGGCACGGGCATCTGGAGATCCGGGGCGCCGGCTTCCGCTATCCGGGCGCCGAGGAGCCGGTGCTCAAGGCGATCGACCTGGTGGCCCGGCCCGGCGAGGTGACCGCCGTGATCGGCTCGACCGGCAGCGGCAAGTCCACGCTGCTCGGGCTCGTCCCCCGGCTGTTCGACGCGACCGACGGCGAGGTGCTCGTCGACGGCACCGAGGTGTCGACGATCGATCCGAAGCTGCTGGCCAAGACCGTCGGGCTCGTGCCGCAGAAGCCGTATCTCTTCGCGGGCACGGTCGCCACGAACCTTCGCTACGGCAATCCGGACGCCACGGACGAGGAGCTGTGGCACGCGCTGGAGGTGGCGCAGGCCAAGGACTTCGTCTCCCACCTGGAGAACGGGCTGGACTCCCCCATCGCGCAGGGCGGCACCAACGTCTCCGGCGGTCAGCGGCAGCGGCTCGCCATCGCGCGCACGCTCGTGCAGCGGCCGGAGATCTACCTCTTCGACGACTCCTTCTCCGCCCTCGACTACGCGACCGACGCGGCCCTTCGCGCGGCGCTCGCCGAGGAGACCTCGGAGGCGACCGTCGTGATCGTCGCCCAGCGGGTGGCCACCATCCGCGACGCCGACCGGATCGTCGTCCTCGACGAGGGCCGCGTCGTCGGCACCGGCACCCACCGCGAACTGATGGCGGACAACGAGACCTACCGGGAGATCGTGCTCTCCCAGCTCACGGAAGCGGAGGCTGCCTGATGGCCGGGCCCATGGGGCGCATGATGGCGGGCGGCGGTCCCGAGAACCGGTCGATCGACTTCAAGGTGTCCGGCAGGCGGCTGCTCGCCCAGTTCAAGCCGGAACGGTTCACCCTCTACGCGATGCTGTGCTGCGTCGTACTGAGCGTCGGCCTCAACGTGGTCGGGCCGAAGATTCTCGGCGAGGCCACCGACCTGGTCTTCGCGGGCATCATCGGACGGCAGATGCCCGCCGGTGCCAGCAAGGAGGAGGTCCTCGCGGGGATGCGGGAGCGCGGCGAGGGTCAGGTCGCCGACATGCTCCGCAGCACCGACTTCACACCCGGCGAGGGCATCGACTTCACCGCCGTGGGACATGTCCTGCTGTACGCGGTGGGGGTGTTCCTCGTCGCGGGGCTGCTGATGGCGGTGGCGACGCGGCTGGTCAACCGGACCGTCAACCGCACGATGTTCCGCATGCGCGAGAACGTGCAGACGAAGATGTCGCGGCTGCCGCTGTCGTACTTCGACAAGCGCCAGCGCGGCGAGGTCCTGTCCCGCGCGACGAACGACATCGACAACATCGGCCAGACCCTCCAGCAGTCGATGGGCCAGCTGATCAACTCGCTGCTCACCATCATCGGGGTGCTCGCGATGATGTTCTGGGTGTCCTGGCTGCTGGCCCTGGTCGCGCTGGTCACCGTGCCGCTGTCGTTCGTCGTCGCCACGCGCGTGGGCAAGCGCTCGCAGCCGCACTTCGTGCAGCAGTGGCGCACCACCGGCAAGCTCAACGCCCACATCGAGGAGATGTACACCGGGCACAACCTGGTGAAGGTGTTCGGCCGCCAGGACGAGTCGGCCGCGCAGTTCGCCGAGCAGAACGAGGCGCTGTACGAGGCCGGGTTCAAGGCGCAGTTCAACAGCGGGGTCATGCAGCCGCTGATGATGTTCGTCTCGAACATCAACTACGTGCTGGTGGCGGTCGTCGGCGGCCTGCGGGTCGCCTCCGGTTCCCTCTCCATCGGTGACGTGCAGGCCTTCATCCAGTACTCCCGGCAGTTCTCGATGCCGCTGACGCAGGTCGCGTCGATGGCGAACCTCGTGCAGTCGGGTGTCGCCTCGGCCGAGCGGATCTTCGAACTCCTGGACGCGGAGGAGCAGGAGGCGGACCCGGTACCGAGCGTGAAGCCGGAGGAACTGCGCGGGCGGGTCTCCCTGGAGCACGTCTCCTTCCGCTACGACCCCGAGAAGCCGCTCATCGACGACCTCTCGCTGAAGGTCGAACCCGGACACACGGTCGCGATCGTCGGGCCCACGGGAGCCGGAAAGACCACCCTGGTCAACCTGCTCATGCGGTTCTACGACGTCTCGGGCGGCCGGATCACCCTCGACGGCGTGGACATCGCCACGATGTCCCGGGACGACCTGCGCGCCGGGATCGGCATGGTGCTCCAGGACACCTGGCTGTTCGGCGGCACGATCGCGGAGAACATCGCGTACGGCGCCGCGCGGGACGTCACCCGGGGCGAGATCGAGGAGGCGGCGCGGGCGGCTCACGCGGACCGGTTCATCCGGACCCTGCCCGAGGGCTACGACACCGTGATCGACGACGAGGGCAGCGGGGTGAGCGCGGGCGAGAAGCAGCTCATCACGATCGCCCGGGCGTTCCTGTCGGACCCGGTGATCCTGGTCCTGGACGAGGCGACGTCCTCGGTGGACACCCGCACCGAGGTCCTGATCCAGAAGGCGATGGCCAAACTGGCGCACGGCCGCACGTCGTTCGTCATCGCGCACCGCCTCTCGACGATCCGGGACGCGGACACGATCCTCGTCATGGAGGACGGCTCGATCGTCGAACAGGGCACGCACACGGACCTGTTGCAGGCCGACGGGGCGTACGCGCGCCTGTACAAGGCACAGTTCGCGCAGGCGGTGGCCGAGGTCGACTAGCAGGAAGGGGCCGTCGGGAGACGGCCCCTTCCCTCAGTCCAGATAGCCCCGAAGCTGATCCGCGAAGGCGTGATCCCGCAGCTTGTTGAGCGTCTTGGACTCGATCTGGCGAATCCGCTCCCGCGTCACGCCGAAGATGCGGCCGATCTCCTCCAGCGTGCGGGGCCGGCCGTCGGCCAGCCCGTACCGCAGCTGCACGACCTTGCGCTCCCGCTCGCCCAACGTCGACAGCACCGCCTCCAGGTGCTCCCTGAGCAGCAGGAACGCCGCCGACTCCACAGGACTCGCCGCGTCGCCGTCCTCGATGAGGTCGCCGAGGGCCACATCGTCCTCCTCGCCCACGGGGGCGTGCAGGGACACCGGTTCCTGGGCCAGGCGCAGGACCTCGCTGACGCGTTCCGGGGCGAGGTCGAGGTGGGCCGCGACCTCTTCCGGGGTCGGTTCGTAGCCGCGTTCCTGGAGCATGCGGCGCTGGACGCGGACGACCCGGTTGATCAGCTCGACGACGTGGACCGGGACGCGGATCGTCCGGGCCTGGTCGGCGAGGGCCCGAGACATGGCCTGGCGGATCCACCAGGTGGCGTAGGTGGAGAACTTGTAGCCGCGGGCGTAGTCGAACTTCTCGACCGCCCGGATCAGGCCCAGGTTGCCTTCCTGCACCAGGTCGAGCATGGTCAGGCCGCGGCCGACGTACCGTTTCGCGACGGACACCACGAGCCGCAGGTTCGCCTCGATGAGGCGGCGCTTGGCCATCCGGCCCAGGACGACCAGACGGTCCAGGTCGAGCGCCAACTGGCTGTCCAGATCAGGGGTGCTGCTCAGCTTCTCCTCGGCGAACAGGCCGGCCTCGACCCGGCGGGCGAGTTCGACCTCCTCGGCCGCGGTGAGCAGCGGGATGCGGCCGATCTCCCGCAGGTACTGGCGGAACAGGTCCGAGGACGGGCCGCCGGTGTCGACGCGGCCGCGGGGCGGCTCGGGCGGTTCGACCGGCTCGGTCTCCACGTTCTCGAGGGCTCCCGCGGGCGGGGCGTCCTGCTCCGCCTCGGGGTGATGCGCGACACGGCCCTGCGGGGGCACCGCGACGAGAACGTCGGGCTCGGCGTCCTGCTCTGTCGTGTCGTCCGTACTGTTCTCGGTCTGTGCGAGGGTCTGGGTCTGCACGGGGGCGACCTCCAGGATGATCGCTGCCGAGGAGGGCGGCAGCGGTACTTCGGGGGCGGAGTCGGCGGCCTCGCCGCTGTCCGTCCCGTACGCGATGAGCGGAACCGCGGGGGTCTGGGACCCGCTGGGGACGGATCGGCCGCGCTCCGAGGACTCAGGCACCGGAACCCAGTGTGGAGTACGACACATCGCCGCCACGAGGGGCGTGCGGTGACTTTTTGAGTCCGGTCCGTGACCGGGCGGTTACCGGGCGGTTCACGGGGTCCCCCGCCCTACGGCGATCGGGCCGCTCAGAGCGCGGCGGCGCCCTGCTCCCGCAGTGCCTGGCCGTACTGCTGAAGGACCCACAACTCGTTCTGCACGGCGGCCAGATGGGCCGGGTCGCTGCCGGAGCCGAGGCGGATCAGGGTGCCCTGGACCTCCTGGATGCGGCGGTCGACGGCACGGCGGCGGACGGTGACGAGCTGATCGCCCGCGTAGTTCTCGTCGACCGTCTTGCGCATGATCGCCTCGACGGCCAGCTCCGTGACCATCGCGCGGACCGCGTCGTCGGGGGCGGCCTCGCGGACGCGGACGAGGTAGTCCTGGGAGTCCTGGACGCCGTACTCGACGCCGCCCGCGTCCATGATGGCCTGGCGGACGGCGGCGTACGGCGGGGCGGTGAACTCGTCGAGGCCGTACGCGTCGAAGGCCGGGGAGACCAGCTCGGGGCGCTGGAGGGCGAGCTTGAGCAGCTCGCGCTCGGTGGCGTAGACGGGGTTGCGCAGGGTGAGTGCGGGGCCGGAGACGGCGGGGCGGTGGGCTCCGTCGTACGACGGCTGCTGCGGGCCCCGTCCGGAGGGGGCCGGGCCCTTGCCGCCCCGGTCGCGGGCCCAACGGGCCAGCTGGGCCACCCGCTTGACCACGAACTGGGTGTCGAGGATGCCGAGCATGCCGGCGAGCTGGACGGCGACCTCGTGCTGGGCGCCGCTGTTCTTGATGCGGGCGACGATCGGGGCGGCCTCGTCGAGGGCTGCGGCGCGGCCGGCGGGGGTGTCGAGGTCGTAGCGGACGACGATCTGGCGCAGCGCGAACTCGAAGAGCGGGGTGCGGGGTTCGACCAGGTCGGCTACCGCGTCGTCGCCCTTGGCGAGGCGCAGGTCGCAGGGGTCCATGCCGTCGGGGGCGATGGCGATGTAGGTCTCGGCGGCGAACTTCTGGTCGTCCTCGAAGGCGCGCAGGGCCGCCTTCTGGCCGGCCGCGTCGCCGTCGAAGGTGAAGATCACGCGAGCCGAGCCGTTGTCCATGAGGAGGCGGCGGAGGATCTTGATGTGGTCGCTGCCGAAGGCCGTGCCGCAGGTCGCGATGGCCGTCGTGACGCCGGCGAGGTGGCAGGCCATGACGTCGGTGTAGCCCTCGACGACGACCGCGCGGGACGCCTTGGCGATGTCCTTCTTGGCGAGGTCGATGCCGTAGAGGACCTGGGACTTGCGGTAGATCGCCGTGTCGGGCGTGTTGAGGTACTTGGGGCCGTTGTCCGCCTCGTAGAGCTTGCGCGCGCCGAAGCCGACGACGTCTCCGCCGATGTCGCGGATGGGCCACATCAGGCGGCCGCGGAAGCGGTCGATGGGGCCGCGGCGGCCCTCCTGGGCGAGGCCGGAGAGCAGGATCTCCTTGTCGCTGAAGCCCTTGCCGCGCAGGAAGCGGGTGAGGTGGTCCCAGCCCTGGGGGCTGTAGCCGACGGAGAAGTGCGCGGCGGCGGCCTGGTCGAAGCCGCGCTCGGCGAGGAACTGGCGGCCGGCGTCGGCCTCCGGGCCGGTGGCCAGCTGCTCCATGTACCAGTCGGCGGCGATCTTGTGGGCCTCGACCAGGCGGATGCGCTCGCCGCGCTGGTGGGAGGGGTTGTAGCCGCCCTCCTCGTAACGCAGGGTGATGCCGGCCTGGGCGGCGAGGCGCTCGACCGACTCCGAGAAGGTGAGGTGGTCGACCTTCATCACGAACGTGATGGTGTCGCCGCCCTCCTGGCAGCCGAAGCAGTGGAAGAGGCCCTTGCTCGGACTGACCTGGAAGGACGGCGACTTCTCGTCGTGGAAGGGACACAGGCCCTTGAGGTTGCCACCGCCCGCGTTGCGCAGCTGGAGGTACTCGGACACCACGGCGTCGATCGGGACCGCGTCCCGTACCGCCTTCACGTCCTCGTCGTTGATCCGTCCTGCCACGCGTGAAGTCTACGGGGAGGTACTGACACCTACGGGACGAGGTTTACGAGGGGAACGTGCGGGTCCGCCAGCGCCTCGGTGTCCACCTGAGCCCTGGATCGGATCAGTGCCTGGATCGGCTCTGTGACGTCCCACACGTTGACGTTCATCCCGGCCAGCACACGGCCCTGCTTCACCCAGAAGGCGATGAACTCCCGCTTCCCGGCGTCTCCCCGGATCACCACTTCGTCGTACGAGCCGGGGGGCGCCCAGCCGCTGTACTCCATCCCCAGGTCGTACTGGTCGGAGAAGAAGTAGGGCACCCGGTCGTACGTCACCTGGCGGCCCAGCATCGCTCGCGCCGCAGCGGGGCCGCCGTTGAGCGCGTTGGCCCAGTGCTCGACCCGCAGCCGGTTGCCGAAGAGGGCGTGGTGGAAGGAGGCCACGTCGCCCGCCGCGTAGATGTCCGGGTCGGAGGTGCGCAGTTGTTCGTCCACGGCGACACCGCCGCCGTGCGCCCGGTCCGCCAGTTCGAGCCCGGCCGCCTCCGCGAGGGCGACGCGGGGGGCCGCGCCGACCGCGGCGAGGACGTCGTGCGCGGGATGCTCCTCGCCGTCGTCGGTACGGGCCGCGAGGACCATGCCGTCCTGCCCGACGATCTCCGTCAGTCTGGCCCCGAAGTGGAAGCGCACACCGCGCTCGCGGTGCAGCTCGGCGAAGAGGTTGCCGAGTTCCGGGCCGAGGGCGCCGTGCAGCGGGGTCGGATTGTGCTCGACGACGGTGACCTCGGCGCCGTACTCCCGGGCCGCCGCCGCGACCTCCAGGCCGATCCAGCCGGCGCCGGCGATCACGAGGTGGCCGTTGTCCCTGCCCAGGGTGGCCAGGACGCCCTTGAGGCGCTCGGCGTGGGCGAGGCGGCGCAAGTGGTGGACGCCCGCCAGGTCGGTCCCCGGGATGTCCAGCCGGCGCGGCTCCGCGCCCGTCGCCAGCAGCAGCTTGTCGTAGCGGACGGCGGTGCCGTCCTCGCCGAAGCGGACCGTCTTCGCCGTACGGTCGATGGCGTCCACGGTCTCGCCGAGGTGCAGCTCGATGTCGTTGCGCGCGTACCAGGCGGGCTCGTGCACGAAGACGCTGTCGCGCTCCTCCTTGCCGAGGAGGTAGCCCTTGGAGAGCGGCGGGCGCTCGTAGGGGTGGTCGCGTTCGTCGCAGATCAGTATCACGCGGCCGGTGAAGCCCTCCGTACGGAGCGTCTCGGCCGCCTTCGCGCCGGCGAGACCTCCGCCCACGATGACAAAAGTCTGATCCGCGTCGACCACTTGGTTCCTCCTCGTAAGGGTGCCGCCACATGGGAGCGTCCCGCACGGAGCGTGATGGGGGAAGAGGGAGTGGCCCGATCAGGCCACGGAGGGTCACATTCGGGCACGCTTCATGTCACTCCGGTCCTCTCCGCATCACTTCTGCCCCGCAAGCATCACAGGTGGCCGGTGAGACGGGCGTGAAGCGAACGGGCGGACGCGTCCGTCAGGGAGCCGATCTGGTCGACGATCACCCGCTTGCGCGCGCGGTCGTCGGCCGCCCGGTCGAACAGCGCGCGGAACTGGGGGTCGAGGCCGTCCGGGGCGCGGACGGTGAGCGCCTCGGCGAGTTCGGCGACCACGATCCGCTGGTCGGCCCGCAGCCGCTCCTGCTCGGCGCGCTGCATGACGTACAGGTCGGCGACGGCCTTGAGGACCGCGCACTCCAGGCGGGTCTCGTGCGGTACGACGAGTTCGGCGCCGTATCTCGTGAGTCCCCCGGTGCCTCCCCCAGTGCCTGAACGTTCTGGGCGGTGCCCCCATCGCTCGCGTGTGGCGGCCTCGGCGGACAGGCAGAAGCGGCCGATGAGCTGGCTGGTGGCGTCCTTGAGGCGGGCCTGCGCCACGGCCGAGCCGTCGTAGCCGTGCGGCCACCACTCCTGGTCCTGGAGGCGGTCGAGGGCCGCGGCGAGTTCCGCCGGGTCGGTGTCCTCGGGGACGTACCTCCCGAGAGCCACCTCGAAGACGGCCCGGCGTTCCGGTTCGGCGTGCAGGCAGTTGGGGTCGATGTGGCCCGCGTGCAGGCCGTCCTCGACGTCGTGGACGGAGTAGGCCACGTCGTCGGCCCAGTCCATGACCTGGGCCTCGAAGGTGGTGCGGGTGCCGGGGGCGTCCTTGCGGATCCAGTCGAAGACGGGGCGGTCGTCCTCGTAGACGCCGAACTTCTGGGAACCGGGGTCGGTGGGGTGCGCTCCGCGGGGCCAGGGGTACTTGGTGGCGGCGTCCAGGGTGGCCCTGGTGAGGTTGAGGCCGACCGAGCCCTCGTCGGTGAACCGCTTGGGTTCGATGCGGGTGAGGAGCCTCAGGGACTGGGCGTTGCCCTCGAAGCCGCCGCAGTCCTCCGCGAATTCGTTCAGGGCCTGTTCGCCGTTGTGGCCGAACGGGGGGTGCCCCAGGTCGTGGGCCAGACAGGCGGCTTCCACGAGGTCGGGGTCGCAGCCGAGGGCCGCGCCGAGTTCCCGGCCCACCTGGGCGCATTCCAGGGAGTGGGTGAGCCGGGTGCGGGGGCTCGCGTCCCACATCTGGATCGGCCCCCCGCTCGAACGGGAGTGGGGGAGCGTTCCCGGTGTGACGACCTGCGTTTTGCCGGCGAGCCTTCTGAGCGCGGCGGAGTGGAGGATGCGGGCGCGGTCGCGTTGGAAGGCGGTGCGGCCGGGGCGCTTGTCCGGTTCCGGGGCCCAGCGTTCGGTTGACTGCAGGTCGTACGGCATGTCTCGACAGTACGGGCAGGGGCTGACAATTCGCCTGAGTGTCCGCCGAGTGCTGTCATACGGGTGCTGTCATCAGGGTGCTGTCATCCGGCGAGCGCGGCCAGTTGGTGCCCGGCCGCGCCGCTCCGGTCGGCGACCTGGTCGTAGCGGTGCAGGATCAGGTCCGCCATCGCGGGGTGCGTGCCCAGGGGGGCCGAGGCGATCCATGGGGCCTTCTGCGCGCACTGGGTCGCGAACAGGCCCGGGGCGGTGAAGTAGGACGCCACCGCCACCCTGTCGCGACCACGCGCCGCCAACGCGCGGATCGCCGTGTCCACCGTCGGGGTCGCGGCGGAGGCGTACGCCGGGACCACCGGGACGCCCAGGCGGGCCGCGAGGAGCTTCGCCGTGCGGCGGGTGTCCAGGGCGGACTCCGGGTCGCGGGAGCCTGCCGCGGCGAGGACCACGGCGCTCGTACGGCGGGTCTCCTCGTCCGTCTCCGTGCGCCAGCCCGCCTCCACCAGCCGGGCGTACAGGGTCTCCACGAGAAGGGGGTGCGGCCCGAGCGGGGCCGCCACGCGGGTGCGTGCCGGGGAGGCCGCCGCCATCTCGGGGATGTCGCGCTTCACGTGGTAGCCGCGGGAGAGGAGGAGCGGGACCAGGACCGCCTCCGCCGTGCCCAGGGACGCCAGCGTGTCCGGCAGCAGGGGCTCGTTGAGCTCGATGTGGCCCAGGCGGACCGGCAGGTCGGGGCGCTGTTCGCGGACCTGGTCCAGGAGCCTGTGGACCGTGTTCAGGGTGCGCGGGTCGCGGCTGCCGTGGGCCACGACGACGAGCGCGGGCGGTTCGGGGTGCCGCCTGCCGTCGAGCGGTACGAGGCCGGGGTGGCTGCTGATCCGGTTCATAGCACCGATGGTGGCGGCCTGAAGTTGCCTCCCCGTTTCACCGCAATGACGTGTGCTTTCCGGCGGTTCACCGTGCCGGGCCCTGGGGTGTGAGGAGGCGTGACCTGCGTCTTCGCGCGGGGACGTGAGTCTGGTCACGCGTCGGCGGACGAACCGATCGGCCTGACGGCACGTCTCTGTCTGTCGAACGACCGGGGAGGGACCGTCCGATGCGACTGCCGAGGGTACGCAGACCGCGCCTGCCACGCACGCGTGCCGGGCGGCGCAGGTTCGTGCAGGCGGTGATGGCGGGGTGTGTGCTGGCGCTGCTGCCGTCGACCTGGATGTACGTGGTGACGGGCGACCGGCTGCGGACGACGGCCGACGTGCCGCGCACCCAGGTCGCCGTCGTCTTCGGGGCCGGGCTGTGGGACGGCGAGCCGTCGCCGTATCTCGCCCACCGGCTCGACGCGGCGGCGAAGCTGTACCGGGAGAACCGGATCGAGGTCGTCCTCGTCACCGGCGACAACAGCCGCAAGGACTACGACGAGCCGGACGCCATGCGCGCGTACCTGACCCGGCACGGCGTCCCCGGCACGCGGATCGTGAGCGACTACGCCGGCTTCGACACCTGGGACTCCTGCGTGCGCGCCAGGAAGATCTTCGGCGTGGACAGGGCGGTGCTGATCAGCCAGGGCTTCCACATCCGGCGCGCGGTCGCCCTCTGTCAGGCGGCGGGAGTCACGTCGTACGGCGTCGGCGTCGACGCCAGGCACGACGCCACCTGGTACTACGGCGGCACCCGGGAGATCTTCGCGGCGGCGAAGGCGGCCCTGGACGTGGTGCTCCGGCCCGACCCGCGGTTCCTGGGGCCGAAGGAGACCGGCGTGACGGCCGCGCTGGCCTCGGCCCGCTGAGCAAGCGGGTGCTCGGCGTCCGCACGGGGTGATGTGGTGAACGGTGCATGACACCCTCCCGCAGCCGGGTGACGGCCGCGCATGATGAGGCACGAGAGTCCGACCGCTACCGAGGGGGAAGCATGCTCTCGTCCGTCAAGCACGCCCTGACCAGGCGTCGCAGGGCCGCCACTGTCGTCGCCACCGCGCTGCTCGCCGCGGGTGCCGGGCTGACGTTCGCGCCGTCCGCGAGCGCCGACGTGTTCCGGTGTCCGGCGGGTTACGGCAGCGACAGCCAGTCGCTGTGCGCCCATGTCATCAAGATCGACGCCGGCAGCACCCTGACCGTCCGCTCCGGCCCCGGCAGCGGCTACTCCAACGTCGGCAGCCTGCCCAACGGGACGATCGTCGAGGTGGAGTGCTGGACCTACGGCTCCGCGGTCCGCGGCTACACGATCTGGACCCGGCTCTACAGCGGCGGCGGCCCCCGGTACGTCAGCGACTACTACCTCGACACCGGCCACGTGCAGAACTTCCTGCCCCAGTGCTGAGGTGAGTGCGGGGGCGCGGCGCGTTTCTCACCGCTGCGGGGCGTCACGGGGGAGGTCGCCGTCTTGGGCGCGTAACACGGAGCCGTCCCCGGTGTAACACGGCCGAAGCACGCTGAAAGGCATGCAGAACTCCGCGACGCCCACGCACTGCCCGTACTGCGCCCTGCAGTGCGGCATGAACCTCACCCCCGCTCCGGACGGGACCGTCGAGGTGAGCGAGCGCGTGGACTTCCCGGTGAACCGGGGGGCGCTGTGCGGCAAGGGCCGTACGGCGCCCGCGGTGCTCTCGTCCCGGGTGCGCCTGACCTCCCCGTTGGTGCGCTCCGGGGGCACACTGGTGCCCGCGACCTGGGACGAGGCGCTGGACCGGGTCGCCGAGGGGCTGTCCCGCACGCGCACGGAGCATGGTCCGGACGCGTGCGGGGTCTTCGGCGGGGGCGGCCTCACCAACGAGAAGGCGTACACGCTCGGCAAGTTCGCGCGGGTCGTCCTCGGCACCTCGCAGATCGACTACAACGGGCGCTTCTGCATGTCGTCCGCGGCGGCCGGCGGGATGAAGGCCTTCGGCCTGGACCGCGGACTGCCCTTCCCGCTGGAGGACATCCCGAAGTCCGGCTGTGTGATCCTCGTCGGCTCGAACCTCGCCGAGACCATGCCGCCGTCCCTGCGGTTCTTCACCGAGCTGAAGGAGAACGGCGGCACCCTGATCGTCATCGACCCGCGCCGCACCAAGACCGCCGAACAGGCCGACCTGCATCTGATGCCCCGGCCGGGCACGGACCTCGCCCTCGCGCTCGGGCTGCTGCACCTGGTCGTCGCCGACGGGCTCGTCGACGAGGAGTACGTGCGTGAGCGCACGGCCGGCTGGGAGGACGCGCGGGCCGCCGCGATGGCCCACTGGCCGGAGTACGTGGAGCGGATCACCGGTGTGCCGGTGCCCCAACTCCGGGAGACGGTACGGATGTTCTGCGAGCCGGAGTCCGCGATGGTGCTGACCGCGCGCGGGCCCGAGCAGCAGTCCAAGGGCACCGACACCGTGAGCGCGTGGATCAACCTGTGCCTGGCGACCGGGCGCGCGGGACGGCCGTTCAGCGGATACGGCTGTCTGACCGGGCAGGGCAACGGGCAGGGCGGCCGCGAACACGGCCAGAAGGCCGACCAGTTGCCCGGCTACCGCAAGCTGGACGACCCGGCGGCGCGGGCCCATGTCGCCGAGGTGTGGGGCGTGGACCCCGACTCGCTGCCCGGACCGGGGCGCAGCGCCTACGAGTTGCTGGACGCGCTCGGCACCGACATCAAGTCCCTGCTGCTGATGGGCTCCAACCCGGTGGTGTCGGCGCCGCGCGCCGCGCACATCGAGGAGCGCATCAAGTCCCTTGATTTCCTTGCCGTCTGTGACGTCGTGCTGTCGGAGACGGCCGCCCTCGCCGACGTGGTCCTGCCGGTCACGCAGTGGGCCGAGGAGACGGGCACGACGACCAACCTGGAGGGGCGGGTGCTGCTGCGCCGGCAGGCGATCACCCCGCCGGACGGGATCCGCAGCGACCTGGAGGTCATGCACGAACTCGCCGACCGGCTCGGGGTGGAGAAGGGCTTCCCGACCGACCCCGAGGAGGTCTTCGAGGAGCTGCGCCGGGCCAGCGCGGGCGGCCCGGCCGACTACTCCGGGATCACCTACCGGCGGCTGGCCGAGGAGAACGGGGTGTTCTGGCCGTGTCCGACCGAGGACACAGCGGTGCACCCCGGCAGCCCGCGGCTCTTCCTGGACCGCTTCGCCCACCCGGACGGCCGGGCCCGCTTCGTCGCCGTCTCGCACCGGGCGATCGCGGAGGAGCCCGACGAGGAGTACCCGGTGCTGCTGACGACCGGCCGGGTCGTGGCCCAGTACCAGTCCGGCGCGCAGACCCGCCGGGTGGACGAGCTGAACGCCGCCGCGCCCGGGCCGTTCGTGGAGCTGCACCCGCGGCTCGCGGAGCGTCTCGGGGCGGCCGAGGGCGACCCGGTGGCCGTGGTCTCGCGGCGCGGGCGGGCCGTGGCACCGGCCCGCATCACGCTCGGCATCCGCCCCGACACCGTCTTCATGCCCTTCCACTGGTACGGCGAGGGCCGCGCCAACACCCTCACCAACCCGGCCCTCGACCCGACGTCACGGATGCCGGAGTTCAAGGCGTGCGCGGTGCGGGTGGAGGCGGTGGAGCGGCAGTCCTGACTCACCTGTACAGCCAGTCGCCGCTCTCGATGGGCTTGCCGCGGGCGCGCAGGCGGGCGGCGACGGCGGGTGCGGCCACATAGACCCAGGCGGGCACGGACGTGCCGTCGGCCGTGCGGATCACCTCGCGGGCGACCCGTTCGTACAGGTTGCGCGGGTCTCCCGGGCTGTACTCCTCCAACTCGTCGAGAACGGCGAGCAGTTCGGCGTAGGCATCGGCCCGCGGGGTGAGGAGTTCCCCCGCGACCGCTCCCCCGGCCTCCTCGACGGCGTACGGATAGCCGGGGCCGTCGTACAGCAGCGCGCCGGCGAGTCGGCCCGGTTCCTCGGAGCGGATACGGCCGCGCAGGAAGAGGTCGTGGTTGACCTCGCCGGGGCGGAGGGTGCCGTAGACGAAGAACGGGAGTCTCGCAGGGGTCACAGAAACGATTCTCTCCCCTCACATACCTGCACGTGACGCGCTATGGACATGGCTTGTCATGACCTCTTAAATCTTCGTCAACGTCCGCGCCACCCCCCACGCGCCCCGTTGGCGCCTTTCAGAGGAGACCGATGAGTCGGATACGGCCGTACGTCCGAGGTGCCCGTTCCCGTCGTCTCGCCACCGCCGGAGTGGCCGCCACAGCCGCCACCCTGCTCGCCACCGCCCTCTCCCCCGCCGCCGGTGCGGCGGACAGACCGACCAGGGCCACCGCGCTGGAGAACGCCGCGTCCGTCCTGGCCGACCGGGCCCCGGCGCTGGGGCTCACCTCAGCCCAGGGCACGAAGGTCCGTGACGTGATCGTCGACGCCGACGGCACCCAGCACGTCCGCTACGACCGCACCTACCGCCAACTTCCGGTGCTGGGCGGTGACTTCGTCGTCCACCTCGCGCCGGACGGGGCGTACAAGAGCTCCTCGCGCGCCACGAGGAGCGCGATATCCCTCGCCAGCGTCACCCCCACCCTGTCCGCCCCGAAGGCCGCCGACCTCGCGGCGAACGCCCTCAAGGCGGCCAACCTCGGCGAGACGCTGAAGAAGCTGACCGCCAAGCCGCGCCTGGTCGTCGACGCGCTGCACGGGGCCCCGAAGCTGGCCTGGCAGACCGACGCCGCCGCGCAGGACTCCCTCGGCAACCCGGTCGCGCGGACGGTCCTCACGGACGCCCGCACGGGTGCGCAGATCGACGCGTGGGACAGCATCGAGCAGGCGGCCGGGGACGGCAAGTCGCTGTACAGCGGCACGGTTTCGCTGGAGACGACCCAGTCGGGATCGACGTACCAGCTCAAGGACGCGACGCGCGGGAACACCTACACCGGCGACGCGGCCAACAAGACCGACCTGTGCTTCCTGAACATCTGCTTCAGCCGGGCACCCGCGACCCTGTACACCGATGCCGACAACCACTGGGGCACGGGGGCCACTTCGGACCGGGCCACGGCGGCGGTGGACGCGCAGTACGGCACCGACGTCACCTGGGACTACTACAAGAAGGTCCACGGCCGCAACGGCATCGGCGGGGACGGCAAGGGGTCCTACAACCGCGTCCACTACGGCAACAACTACAACAACGCCTTCTGGGACGACAGTTGCTTCTGCATGACGTACGGCGACGGTGACGGGACGCAGCTCGGTCCGCTGGTCTCACTGGACGTGGCGGGCCACGAGATGTCGCACGGCGTGACCTCGAAGACGGCGGCGCTGACGTACTCGGGCGAGTCGGGCGGGCTCAACGAGGCGACCTCCGACATCTTCGGCACGCTGGTGGAGTTCTACGCGGGCAACTCTTCAGACACCGGCGACTATCTGATCGGCGAGAAGATCGTCCGCTCCGGCTTCGGGCGGGACGCCCTGCGCTACATGGACAAGCCCTCCAAGGACGGCGCCTCCGCCGACTCCTGGAGCAGCTCGGTCGGCAACCTCGACGTCCACTACTCCTCCGGCGTCGCGAACCACTTCGCGTATCTGCTGGCGGAGGGCAGCGGGCCGAAGACCATCAACGGCGTCAGCTACAACTCCCCCACCTCCAACGGCTCCACGGTCACCGGCATCGGCCGCGACAAGCTGGGCGCCATCTGGTACCGGGCGCTGACGGTCTACATGACGTCCTCGACGAACTACGCGGGAGCGCGGACGGCCACCCTGAACGCGGCGAAGGACCTGTACGGCGCGGGCAGCACGGAGTACAACGCGGTGGCAGCGGCCTGGAGCGCGGTGAACGTGAACTGACGCCCACGCACCGGTCCACGCGGCCGCCCCGGGGTTCCGGGGCGGCCGTTCCCGTGGGACGAGGAGGGTGCGTGGGCGAGGAAGATCCGCACATCTATGTCGAGGTGAAGGTGGTCCGGGGCCAGGCGGCCGTGCGCACCATGCTCGCAGCCACGTTCGGGCCGGCCGGGGACCTGCCGAGCGTCGTGGCCACCGGGTGCGGGCTGCGGGTGCCGTACGCCATGACCTCGCCCCGACCGGACCGCGTGACCTGCCTGCCCTGCCGTGAGCACGCCCGGTCGGAGCATCTGCGCTTCGCCGACGAGATCGAGCGGCTCGGCGCCCTGCCGGGCTCGTCCGTCACCCCGGCCGAGGCCAGGCGGGCCGCCGAGCGACATCGCGCGCTCGCTGAGAAGTTCTCCGGCGCACAGGGCTGACGCAACGCGACGGCACCGGGCCGGGCGGGCGTGGTGCACTGCCGGGGCGACAGGAACCCCGTGCTCGCGGCGGTGGGGCGGCGGGCCGTCGAGGAGGGTGCTCGTCGCGGTCCTGGCCCTCCGGCGGCCTGGGCCGATGTGGGGCGGGCAGGTCCCCGGCCCGCGCTCCCGGGGCGGTTGGCGGCGACGTCATCGGGCGCCCCCCAGGGGCCCTAGCCGAAGTCGGGCAGCGTGATCGTGCCGTCCTCCGCCAGCGGGAAGCCCGGGTTGTACGCCACCTCCCAGGCGTGGCCGTCCGGGTCCGTGAAGGCGCTGGAGTAGAAGCCGATCTCGTTCACCGCGGCCGGTTTGGTGATGGTGCCGCCCGCCTCCGCCACGGTCGCGAGGAGGGCGTCGACCTCCGCCTGCGAGCGGACGTTGTGGGCGAGGACGATGCCGCCGAACCCGTGCGCCGGCCCCGGCTCCAGTCCGCAGTCCTTCGCGAGCTTCTCCCGGCTCCACAGGACCAGGCCCAGGCCGCCCGCCTGGAAGAAGACCGTCTCCGCGACCTCCTGGCCGCGCCAGCCCAGGGCCTCGTAGAACGCCTTGGAGCGGGCGAGGTCGAGGACGCCCAGCGTGATCAGGGTGACGCGCGGTTCCATGGCCATCGCCTCACGGTAGCGCCTGCCAGCTCTCCTGGCGGGAGGCCGTTCACGCGCCGTACGGCCTGGCGGCCCTGCCCTCCCTCAGCACCCTGCCCCACCACACCAGCTGGTCCAGCATCGTCTTCGCCGCCGCGTCCGGGCCCGACGGATCCTTCAGGCGGCCGTCGGCGAAGGAGCCTCCCGCGTTGTGGAAGCTCACCGTGTCCCTGACCGTCACCGCGTGGAGTTCGGCGAAGACCTGGCGCAGGTGCTCCACGGCCCGCAGGCCGCCCGAGATGCCGCCGTAGGAGACGAGCGCCACCGGTTTGGCCTGCCACTCCGTGAAGTGCCAGTCGACCAGGTTCTTCAGGCCCGCAGGGTAGGAGTGGTTGTACTCGGGGGTGAGGACGACGAAGGCGTCCGCGGAGGCGAGCTTGGGGGTCACCGCGGCGAGGGCGGCGGTCGTCTCGGGGGTCGGGGCCATGGACATGGGCAGGTCGGCCTCGGCCACGTCCACGACGTCCACGACCAGGTCGTCGCGGTCGCCGAGGCGGTCGAGGAGCCAGTCGGCGACGACGGGGCCGAAGCGGCCGTGGCGGTTGCTGCCGATGACCAGGGCGACTCGGAGAGGTGCGATGTCTGTCTGCATGAGGGACAGCGTGGTACCTCGACCAAAGTTGAGGTCAAGCACAGGGGCGACGCCGCCGGGTCACCCGTTCACACGCGCGCCCTGCGCCCTTCGGGTTCTCTCCCGCGATCGACCCGCAGTACGGCGATGACCTGCTGAAACTCCGCCCGAACCGGCCCGGGGCGCAGTGATCTGACACCCATTCACCGCATTTCTGACGCCCCCTCAGGAAGCGGACCCGGCCCACTGCCACTTACCTCGAAGGCACAGGGACCCACCCGAGAGCTCGAAGGAGCACCATGCGCCCCACCTCCCGCCTGCTGACCGGCAGCGCGCTCGCCGTCGCCGCCGCGGGTCTCGTCTGTGCACCCGCGTACGCCGGCGACACGGACGGGCTCGAGGTCTTCCCGTCCTCCGTGGTGCCGGGCGGGCAGGTCACCGTGAACACCGCGGCGTGCGGGGACGGCGGTACGGCGGCGGGGGACGCCAGCGCCGTGGGCGCGGGCACCTTCACGCTGGCGCCCAGCACGCACGAGGGTGACGCGATCGGGCAGTTCCAGGTTCCGCCGAGCGCGCAGCCGGGGACGTACGAGATCGTCGCGACCTGTGCGGAGGGCGGCCGGCGGGTGACCGGTGACCTGGTGGTCACGCTGACGTCCCAGCGTCAGTCGGTGCACCCCAGAGGAAGTGTGAAGACGGGGGTCGGTGGCGCTCTGGGCCCCGATCCCGTACAGACCGCGGCCGGCGTGGCGGCTCTCGCCGTCGCCGCCGCGGGCGGTACCTGGCTCCTGCATCGCCGGGCGAGAGGCGACGGGATCTGACGGACACCCTCCGCTGTCCGTCCGCCGGTACCGCATGTCCCCTCCCCCTCCGGGTCCGACGCCCCTCGCGGCCCGGAGGGGGACGGGCAGGCCAGCCGTAGAGGAGGCTCTGTGCGCAACCGCAGCTTCGGCAACACCGCCATAGCGGGCGTCACCGTGGTGGCCCTGTGCACCGGTGCGTGGCTGCTGCGCAGCGGCGCCGAGACGCACCCCCCGCCGCAGCCGTCCGCCGCCCAGGCGCACGCGGGAGGAGACAGCGGGCGGGCCGCCGCGCCCGCCCTGCCGCCGTCCCCGCCCGACCGCGTCCGTATCCCCGCGATCCGTGTGGACGCGCCGCTGATGGGGCTGGCCATCACGGCGAGCGGCAGCCTCGATGTGCCGCCTGCTGTGAAGAAGAACCTCGCCGGCTGGTACGAGGCCGGCACCACCCCCGGGGAGACGGGCACCGCGATCGTCGCCGGGCACGTCGACAACGCCGAAGGCCCCGCCGTCTTCTACGACCTCGGTGCCCTCCGCAAGGGCAGCGCGATCGAGGTGGACCGGCGCGACGGAAGCGTCGCGGTGTTCACGGTGGACGCGGTCGAGGTGTACGACGCGAAGAGCTTCCCCGACGAGAAGGTGTACGGGGCCGCGAGGAGGCCCGAGCTGCGGGTGATCACCTGCGGCGGGGGTTACTCGCGCTCGACCGGTTACCGGGGGAACGTGGTGGTGTTCGCGCACCTCACGGGGAGCCGCTGACGACCGCCTCGGCGATGGTGCGCGCGCAGTCCAGGGACTCGTTGCGGGTGGTGTCGACCTCGAGGTCGTAGACCACGCCCTGGTGGACGATCTCCGCCTGCTTCTCGGCCATCCCCCGGGCCCGGTCACCCCGGACGATCTCGCGGCCCGCGGCGACGGCGGCCTCGCAGCGCACGCCGACCCACAGCACGTCCAGTCCGAGCAGCGACCTGCGCCAGCGTTCCTGCGAGTGCGCGCCGCCCAGGAAGACGTCGTCGACGATCACCGGGGCGCCCGCCCGGGCCGTCGCGGCGACCCCCGCCCGCCAGGCCGCCTCCAGGCGCGCGAACTCCTCCCCGACGCTCACCGCGCCGTCGGCCGCGAACTCGATGCCCGCGTCGGAGGCCTGGAGCGAGGCGGGCAGCGACTCGACGAACCCGTCGATCCCGAAGGCGAGCCACGGGTCGGGCAGGACCGCCTGGAGACACCGGACGATCCCGGACTTGCCGGAGCTGGAGCCGCCGTTGAGCACGATCACCTGAGTCGTCACGGCGTCACGTTAGCGTCAGGCGAGCCACTGTTCGTACGCAATATTCGCGACCAGCGCGAGGACCACGGCCAGCAGCACGACCCGCACGAACCCGCTGCCCTTCTTCAGCACGGTGCGCGCGCCCGGCAGGCCGCCCGCGAGGTTGAAGACGGCCATCACGGCAGCGAGCTGCCACAGGACGGTGCCCTGCCAGGCGAACATCGCCAGCGCGCCCGCGTTGGTACAGCAATTCACGATCTTGGCGGTGGCGGTGGCGGAGGCGGTCACGAGGTCGAGACGGAGGACGGCGGTCAGGGCGAGGACGAGGAACGTGCCCGTGCCGGGGCCGACCAGACCGTCGTAGAAGCCGATACCGAGGCCCGCGAGGCCGATCGCGGCGAGGATCCGGCGGCGGCCGGCCGGGCCGGTCGCCGGGGCGGCGCCGAAAGCGGGGCGCAGGATGACGAAGGCGGCGACCCCCAGCAGTACGACCATGATCAGCGGCTTGAGCACGTCCGTGCTCATTCCCGCCGCCAGGAAGGCACCGGCCGAGGACCCGGCGACGGCCGCGATGCCGATGCGGACCGCGAGCCGTACGTCGACGGGCGCCTTGCGGGCGTACGTCACCGCGGCGCCCGAGGTGCCGACGATGGCGACCGCCTTGTTGGTGCCGGGCGCGTACGCGGCCGGGGTGCCGGACGGCAGACCGAGCAGGAGGACCGGCAGCCGGAGGAGCCCTCCGCCGCCGACCACCGCGTCGATCCAGCCGGCCGCGAGGGCGGTCACGCACAGGACGACGAGCACGGTCAGCGATATGTCGGGCGTGATCGCGACCCTGAGGGACGGGTACATGCAGGTCCCACCCACCTGGGGGCGCCGGGGGGCGACGTCCTCACAGCGCGCCCCCGGCGCCCCTGCCGAACCCTCACACCCGCCCCCGGCCCCAGCTGAGGGCAGCGTTCCTCGCGGGAAACAGAGGTGATGCGGTCGGGTAACACCCGCAACGCACGCTCCTGGACATGACCTCGAATACGCGTGTGGTGGTGATCGGCGCCGGGCTCGCGGGCGTCCGACTCGCCCGGCGGCTCGGAGAGCTCGGCACGCCCGTGACGCTGATCGGCGAGGAGGAGCACCGCCCGTACAACCGGGTGCTCCTCGCCGAGGTGCTGGCCGGGCGGTACACCCCCGATGTGATCGCGCTCCCGGCGCCGGCCGCGCTGACCCGTGCCCGGGTCAGCGGCATCGACCGCGGGGCACGGACCGTCGAGTGCGCCGACGGCTCGAAGATCGCATACGACACGCTGGTCCTGGCCACCGGCTCCAACCCCGTACTCCCGCCGCTGCGCGGCCTGTTCACCCCCGACCACGTCCTGCCGGAGGGCGTCCACGCCTTCCGCACCATGGACGACTGCCTGGGACTGTCCGAGGCGGTCCGGCCGGGAGTGAAGGCGGTCGTGATCGGCGGCGGACTCCTCGGGGTCTCCGCGGCCCGTGCGCTCGCCCAGCGCGGCGCCCAGGTCATGCTGGCCCAGCAGTCCGAGCGGCTGATGGAACGCCAGCTCGACCCGAGCGCGTCCAAGCTCGTCCGGCGCCACCTCGTGGACCTCGGCGTCGAGGTCCACACCGATCTGCGCGTGCGTGACGTGCGCTGTGTAGGCGGCGCGGTCCGCTCGGTCGAGATGGCCGACGGATACGCCCTCGACGCCCAGATCGTGGTCCTGGCCTGCGGGGTCCACCCCCGTGTCGGCCTCGCGCAGACCGCGGGCCTGGAGGTGCGCAAGGGAATCGTCGTGGACGACGAACTGCGCACGTCCGACCCGCACATCCACGCCATCGGCGACTGCGCCCAGCACGACGGCAACGTCTACGGACTCGCCACCCCGGCCCTCGAACAGGCCGATGCACTCGCCGAGTTGCTGGCCGGGCGGGCGAACGCCCGCTACACCGGCACCCGTTCGCTGACCCGGCTCACACTGCCCGGACAGACCGCCTTCGACCTCGCCGCGTTCGGCGAGACCGAGGTGCTCCCCGGCGACGACGTCGTCCAGCTCACGGACGCCACCCGCGGCACCTACCGCAAGGTCGTCGTCCGCGACGACCGCCTGGTCGGCGGGGTCCTCGTCGGCGAACTCGGCACCGTCGGCGCGCTCGCCCGCGCCTGGGAGGGAGCAGAGCCGCTCCCCTCCGACGGCGGCCCGCTGCTCCACCTGCTCACCAACGATGGAGGCTCCTGATGACCGCCACGGAGGCCACGGAGGCCACCCCCACGATCGTCCTTGTCGGCCACGGCATGGTCGGCCAGCGCTTCCTGGAGGCGCTCGCCGAGCGCGGCCTGACCGCCACGCACCGCGTGGTCGTGCTCTGCGAGGAGCCGCGTCCCGCGTACGACCGCGTCGCGCTCACCTCGTACTTCTCGGGGAAGACGCCCGAGGAACTCTCCGTGACGGACATGGAGCTCATCGACACGCACGGCATCGAGCTGTACATCGGTGACCCGGCCGTCTCCGTGGACCGCGACGCGAAGAAGGTCACCGCGAAGTCCGGACAGGTCTTCGACTACGAGACCCTCGTCCTGGCCACCGGCTCCTTCCCCTTCGTGCCGCCGGTCCCCAACAAGGACGCCCAGGGCTGCTTCGTCTACCGCACGATCGAGGACCTCCTCGCCATCGAGGAGTACGCGAAGACCCGCACCACCGGTGCCGTGGTCGGCGGCGGTCTGCTCGGGCTCGAGGCGGCCGGTGCGCTGAAGGGGCTCGGACTGACCTCCCACATCGTGGAGTTCGCGCCGCGGCTGATGCCGGTGCAGGTCGACGAGGGCGGCGGCGCGGCCCTCCTGCGCACCATCGAGGAGATGGGCCTGAGCGTCCACACCGGGGTGGGCACGCAGGAGATCGTGGTCGACGAAACCGGTGCCGTCACCGGCATGAAGCTCTCCGACGGCTCCGAGCTCGCCACCGACCTGGTGGTGTTCAGCGCCGGTGTCCGCCCCCGCGACCAGCTGGCCCGTGACTGCGGACTGACGGTCGGCGAGCGCGGCGGCATCGCGGTCGACGAGCAGTGCCGTACGGTCGCCGACCCGCACGTGTTCGCGATCGGCGAGTGCGCGCTGGCCGCCGACGGCCGGGTGTACGGCCTGGTGGCGCCCGGTTACGAGCAGGCCGAGACGGCGGCGGCGACCATCGCCTCCGACGAGGCAGCCTTCCTCGGCGCCGACCTGTCCACCAAGCTGAAGCTGCTCGGTGTGGACGTCGCCTCCTTCGGTGACGCGCACGGCGCGACCGAGGACTGCCTCGACGTCGTCTACTCCGACTCCCGCGCGGGCCTGTACAAGAAGCTGGTCATCGGCCGGGACGGCACGCTGCTCGGCGGCATCCTGGTCGGCGACGCGGAGGCGTACGGCACGCTGAAGGCGTTCACCGGTTCGGTGCCGCCGGTCAAGCCCGAGTCGCTGGTGCTGCCCGCCGGTGCCGGCGAGTCCGTCCAGCTCGGCCCGACCGCGCTGCCGGACGACGCGATCATCTGCTCCTGCAACAACGTCCGCAAGGGCACGATCCGCGGAGCGGTCACCGAGCACAACTGCACCACCGTGCCCGAGGTGAAGAAGTGCACCAAGGCCGGTACGACCTGCGGCAGTTGCGTCAAGGTCCTCGGCCAGCTGGTCACCGCCGAACTGGAGGCGTCCGGCGTCGAGGTCGACAAGGGCCTGTGCGGCTGCTTCTCGCAGACCCGCGAGGAGCTCTACGAGATCGTCCTCGCCCTGCGCATCAACACCTACCAGGACCTGCTGGACCGCTACGGCCGTGACGGCGCCAAGGGCGGCGACGGCTGCGAGATCTGCAAGCCGGCGGTCGGCTCGATCATCGCCTCCCTCGCCCCGACGATCGGCGCGAGCGGCTATGTCCTGGACGGCGAGCAGGCGTCCCTGCAGGACTCCAACGACCACTTCCTCGCCAACATCCAGAAGAACGGCTCCTACTCGGTCGTGCCGCGCATCCCCGGCGGTGAGATCACCCCCGAGGGCCTCATCGTGATCGGCGAGATCGCCCGCGACTTCGGCCTCTACACGAAGATCACCGGTGGCCAGCGGATCGACATGTTCGGCGCCCGCGTCGAGCAACTCCCCCTGATCTGGACCCGGTTGGTGGACGCCGGCTTCGAGTCCGGGCACGCCTACGGCAAGTCCCTGCGCACGGTGAAGTCCTGCGTCGGCCAGACCTGGTGCCGCTACGGCGTCCAGGACTCGGTCCGCATGGCGATCGACCTGGAGCTGCGCTACCGGGGCCTGCGCTCCCCGCACAAGCTCAAGTCGGCGGTGTCGGGCTGCGCCCGCGAGTGCGCCGAGGCCCAGTCGAAGGACTTCGGCGTGATCGCCACCTCCAACGGCTGGAACCTCTACGTCGGCGGCAACGGCGGCGCGACCCCGCGCCACGCGGACCTGCTCGCGCAGGACCTCACCGACGCCGAACTCATCAAGCTCATCGACCGGTTCCTGATGTTCTACATCCGCACCGCGGACCGCCTGGAGCGCACCTCGACCTGGCTGGAGCGCATCCCCGGCGGCCTGGACCACGTCCGTGACGTGGTCGTGGAGGACTCCCTCGGCATCTGCGAGGAGCTGGAGTCCCTGATGACGGCCCACGTGGCGCACTACGCCGACGAGTGGGCGACCACCATCAACGACCCCGAGAAGCTCGCCCGTTTCGTGTCCTTCGTGAACGCCCCCGACACCCCCGACCCGGTCGTCGGCTTCGTCCCCGAGCGTGAGCAGATCAAGCCCGACCTGCCGCTGCTGACCATCGGCCACCGTCCCCTGGAAGGAAGCGCCCAGCGATGACCCTGGCACCCGAGACCACCGACCTGAAGGTCCAACTCCAGCTGAACGGCGACTGGTTCGCGGTCTGCGAGCTGGCCCGCCTGCTCCCCGGCCGGGGGGTGGCGGCCCTGCTGCCCGACGGCCACCAGGCGGCCCTGTTCCGCGACCGCGCCGGCAACCTGTACGCCGTCGACAACCGCGACCCCTTCAGCGGCGCGGCAGTCCTCTCCCGCGGCCTGACCGGCAGCCTCCAGGGCCGCCCGTTCGTGGCCTCGCCGCTGCTGAAGCAGCGGTTCGACCTGGAGACCGGGCAGTGCCTGGACGACGAGTCGGTACGGATCACGACGTACGAGGTGCGGGCGGCGTAACCGGGTTTCTTGACCGATCGTTCTCAATGGTCCTAGTCTCCTGAACGTGGCCAGGACCAAGGAGTTCGACCCCGAGGCCGCGCTGCAGGCAGCTCTGGAGCTGTTCTGGCGGCGCGGCTACGAGGCGACGTCGATGTCCGATCTCGTGGAGCACCTCGGCGTCGGACGGGCCAGCATCTACGCCACCTTCGGCAGCAAGCACGAGCTGTACCTGAAGGCGCTGGGGCGCTATCAGGAACAACTTCCCGACCTGCTGCGGGAGTTGTCCCGACCGGGCCCGGTGCTGCCCGCCGTCCGCTCTCTGGTGCGGCGCTACGCGGACGAGGCGAGCGCCGAGGACCTGCGCCTGAGCGGCTGCTTCCTCACCAACACGGCGGCCGAACTGGCCCCGCACGACCCGGCCGCCGCCCGTCAGGTCGAGCGGAACTGGGACCAGCTGGAGACGGTCCTGCACTCCGCTCTGACCCGCGCCCGGGAACAGGGTGAACTACCGGCGGAACGCGACCCGTTGACCCTCGCCCGGATGCTGCTGGTACTGCTCCAGGGCCTGAAGGTCGTCGGCAAGGCGTCACCGGACCCGGCGCGGGTGCGGGACGCGGCGGAACAGGCGCTGGCGCTGCTCGACTGAGCTTCTCAGGGCGGGCGGCGCCCTTTTTTCTGTCGCCATATTGAACCGATCGGTCAATAATCAGGGGAGATCATGACGCGCTTCATCGGCAGGACCGCTCTCATCACCGGCGCGGGCTCGGGAATCGGCCGGGCCATCGCCCTGGCGTTCGCCGCGGAGGGGGCGCAGGTGGTGGTCGCCGGACGCAGGCCGGAGCCGCTGACGGAAACGGTCCGGCTGATCGAGGAGGCGGGCGGCAAGGCGCTCCTGGTGACCGGGGACGTCACGCGGGGCGCCGAGATCCAGGCCGTCGTGGAGGCCGCCGCGGACCGGTTCGGCTCGCTCGACGTGGCCGTCAACAACGCCGGAGTGTTCCGGGGCGGGCAGCCCTTGGCCGAGCTGTCCTCGGCTGACTGGCGGGAGCAACTCGACATCAACCTCACCGGGGTGTTCCTCGCGCTGCGGGCCGAGATCCGCCAGATGCGCTCGCAGCCCTCCGGCGGTGCGATCGTGAACATCGCGTCCACCTTCGGCGCCCACACCCGCGCCCCCGGCGCCGCCGCGTACGCCGCCACCAAGGCGGCCGTCTCCGCCCTCACCCGGGGCGCGGCCCTGGACCACATCCACGACGGCGTCCGCATCAACGCGGTCAGCCCCGGCGCGGTGGACACTCCGATGTCCCTGCGCCCCGGCGAGACGGAGGCGGACCGCGCCGAGCGCGCGAGGGCGTCTCTCCCCCTGGGCCGGGTCTCGACCACCTCCGAGATCGCCGCCGCCGTCCTGTACCTGGCCTCGGACGACGCCTCCTCGGTGGTGGGCACCGACCTGGTGGTGGACAGCGGGGCGACGGCCTGAAAATCCGCTGGAGCGGTGAAAGTCCCCCGTGCTTGCATGAGGACATGGTTCCCACCGACCGTCTCCTCGCCTTCGCGGCCATGTCGTTCCTGCTGATCGTGGTCCCCGGTCCCAGCGTGCTGTTCGTGATCGGCCGGGCGCTCGCCCAGGGCCGACGCGCCGCCCTGACCACGGTGGCCGGGAACACGGTCGGCGCGTACGTCCTTGTCCTCGCCGTGGCCTTCGGGGTCGGCTCGGTCGTGGAGCGCTCGGTCCTGGTCTTCACCACGCTCAAGCTCGCCGGTGCCGCCTACCTCGTGTACCTGGGCGTCAAGGCGTGGCGCGGGCGCGGGTCGCTGCGCGCGGCGTTCGCCGAGGACATGACGGCGGCCGCGGCGGGGCACGGCGGTCTGCGCACGTTCTGGGAGGGGTTCGCGGTCGGTGTGACCAACCCCAAGACCATCGTGTTCTTCGCCGCCGTACTGCCGCAGTTCGTGGACCGCGACCACGGTCGGGTGGCCGCGCAGATGCTGCTGCTCGGGCTGGTGTTCAACGTGATCGCGCTGGTCTCCGACGCCGTGTGGGGGCTGGTCGCGGCGACCGCGCGGGGCTGGTTCGCGCGCTCGCCGCGCCGCCTCTCCGCGGTGGGCGGGGTCGGCGGCCTGACCATGATCGGGCTGGGTGTGACGGTGGCGGTGACCGGCCGAAAGGACTGAGAGGGCGCTGCGAGGGCTGCCGGGGCTGCGGGGTCAGATCTTCAGGGCGTCGTACGCCACCCCGGTGAGTTCCTCCGAAGCGTCCCAGAGCCGCCGGGACGCCCGGTCGTCCCGACTCCAGGGGGCCCGCCAGGAGGGGCCGGGGAACCGCGCCACCCGGCCAGGCGAAGGGGACTCCGGAAACCGGTACCACCTGCGGCGGACCAGCGCCAGGATGTGCACATGACACGAAACACGCGCGCTCTCCTCGCACTGTCACTGCTGCCGGTTCTTCTGACGGGATGCGGCGCGAACAAGGAGAGCGGGACCGGCGGGGCGGCCGCCGACAGTGCCGAGCTCGCGACCGCCGCCGAGGGCTGGGGTGTCGAGCCCGACCTCGTCTATGTCACCGAGGTCTCCGGCTACACCGTGTTCCAGGCGTCGATCGGCGCGTACGGGGACGGTGAGTTCGCCGCCGCGTACCGGTCCGACAAGGGTTCCACGCGGATCGGACTCTTCGCGGACCACAGCACGCTGACGGCCGAGAACTGCGCCGAGCAGCCGCTGGGCGCCGACGCGCTCAAGCCGGTCGCCTGCGAGCAGGACGGCAAGGCCTGGTACCGCACGGCGGGCGGGATCCACGAGTACGCGGTGCCCCGCGACGGTGTGGTGGTACGGCTCATCGCCGACAAGGAGAAGGTCGACCGCGCGGTCCTGCGCGAGGCGGCCGAGGCGGTCCATCGCCCGTCCGACGCCGAACTGGCCGCACTGCGACCGGCCGGGGACGGCTCGGACATCTGAGAGAAGAAGTCGCCGCGACGGACGAGTTCCTCGCGAGCGTCCTCGGGAACGTCGTTGAAAAGGAAGCCGACCGGCTCCGCAGGAAGACGCTCGCCCGCCTCGGCTCCGCCGGCTGGGACAAGAGGGGCGGCACCCCCGCACAAGGGTGCCGCCCCTCTCTCCGTGATCCGGAACCGCCGCCCATCGGATGAGGGTCGGGGACGGGCGGCGGTTCCGGAGTCCCAGTGGCCGTCAGGGGCCTACCGGTGGTCGCTCCCGTTCGCCGTGATCGCCGCGCGTCCCGCCTCCAGGCGAGCCACCGGGATGCGGAACGGGGAGCAGGAGACGTAGTCCAGGCCGACCTCGTGGAAGAAGTGGACCGACTCCGGGTCACCGCCGTGCTCACCGCAGACGCCGAGCTTGAGGTCGGGACGGGTCCTGCGGCCCGCCTCCGAGGCCAGCTTCACGAGGGAGCCGACGCCGTCCTTGTCGATCGTCTCGAACGGGGAGACGCCGAAGATGCCCTTCTCCAGGTACGCCGTGAAGAAGGAGGCCTCCACGTCGTCCCGGCTGAAGCCCCACACCGTCTGAGTGAGGTCGTTGGTGCCGAAGGAGAAGAACTCCGCCGCCTCCGCGATCTGACCGGCGGTCAGCGCGGCCCTCGGCAGCTCGATCATCGTGCCGATCGACAGCTTCAGTTCCACACCCGTGGCCGCCTCGACCTCCGCGACGACCTGGTCGGCCTCCTCGCGGACGATCTCCAGCTCCTGGACGGTGCCCACCAGCGGGATCATGATCTCCGCGCGCGGGTCGCCCTTGGCGTTCTTGCGCTCGGCCGCGGCCTCGGCGATCGCGCGGACCTGCATGGTGAACAGACCCGGGATCACCAGGCCGAGGCGTACACCGCGCAGACCCAGCATCGGGTTCTGCTCGTGCAGCCGGTGCACGGCCTGGAGGAGACGCAGTTCGTTCTCGTGCGGCTCCTGGCGGGACTCCGCCAGCGCCACACGGACCGACAGCTCGGTGATGTCGGGAAGGAACTCGTGCAGCGGCGGGTCCAGCAGCCGGACCGTCACCGGCAGGCCGTCCATCGCCGAGAACAGCTCCACGAAGTCCTGCTTCTGCAGCGGGAGCAGCGCCTTCAGCGACTCCTCGCGCTCGGCCTCCGTGTCGGCCAGGATGAGCCGCTCGACCAGCTCTCGGCGGTCGCCGAGGAACATGTGCTCGGTACGGCACAGTCCGATGCCCTGGGCGCCGAAGCGACGGGCGCGCAGCGCGTCCTCGGCGTTGTCCGCGTTGGCCCGCACCCGCAGACGCCTCTTGCGGTCCGCGAACGCCATGATCCGGTGCACGGCCTCGACCAGCTCGTCGGCGTCGTTGGCGCCCGCGTGCATCCGGCCCTCGAAGTACTCCACGACGGGGGACGGCACGACCGGGACCTCACCGAGGTACACCTTGCCGCTCGAACCGTCGATGGAGATCAGGTCGCCCTCCTCCACCACATGCCCGCCCGGCACCGTCATCCGGCGCCGCTTGGTGTCGACCTCCAGCTCCTCCGCGCCGCAGACACAGGTCTTGCCCATGCCGCGCGCCACGACGGCCGCGTGGGAGGTCTTGCCGCCGCGGGAGGTCAGGATGCCCTCGGCCGCGATCATGCCGTCGAGGTCGTCGGGGTTGGTCTCCCGGCGGACCAGGATGACCTTCTCGCCCGAACGGGACCACTTGACGGCGGTGTACGAGTCGAAGACCGCCTTGCCGACGGCCGCGCCCGGCGAGGCCGCGATGCCCCGGCCGACCTGCGCGACCTTGGTGTTCTCGTCGAAGCGCGGGAACATCAGCTGGGCCAGCTGGGCGCCGGTGACGCGCTGGAGCGCCTCGGCCTCGTCGATCAGGCCCTGGTCGACGAGCTGGGTGGCGATCCGGAAGGCCGCTCCCGCGGTGCGCTTGCCGACGCGGGTCTGGAGCATCCACAGCTGACCGCGCTCGATGGTGAACTCGATGTCGCAGAGGTCCTTGTAGTGGTTCTCCAGCGTCTCCATGATCTGCATCAACTGGTCGTACGACTTCTTGTCGATCTGCTCCAGCTCCGCGAGCGGGACGGTGTTGCGGATGCCCGCGACGACGTCCTCGCCCTGGGCGTTCTGGAGGTAGTCGCCGTAGACGCCCTGGTGGCCGGAGGCGGGATCGCGGGTGAAGGCGACACCCGTGCCGGAGTCGGGGCCGAGGTTGCCGAAGACCATGGAACAGACGTTGACGGCCGTGCCCAGGTCGTGCGGGATGCGCTCCTGGCGGCGGTAGAGCTTGGCGCGGTCGGTGTTCCAGGAGTCGAAGACCGCGTGGATGGCGAGGTCCATCTGCTCGCGCGCATCCTGCGGGAAGTCCCGGCCCGCCTCCTTCTTGACGATCTTCTTGAAGGCGGTGACGAGCTTCTTGAGGTCGGCGGCCTCCAGGTCGGTGTCGACCGCGACCTTCTTGGCCTGCTTGGCCTTGTCGAGGGCCTCCTCGAAGAGGTCGCCGTCGATGCCGAGGACGGTCTTGCCGAACATCTGGATGAGGCGCCGGTAGGAGTCCCAGGCGAAGCGGTCGTCGCCGGCCTGCTGGGCGAGACCCTGGACCGACTTGTCGGAGAGGCCGATGTTCAGGACCGTGTCCATCATTCCCGGCATGGAGAACTTCGCGCCGGAGCGGACCGAGACGAGCAGCGGGTCGTCGGCCTGGCCGAGCTTCTTGCCCATGCGCTGCTCCAGCGCGTCGAGGTGCGCACTCACCTCGTCACGCAGTGCCGCCGGCTCCTCACCGCTGTCCAGGTAGACCTTGCAGGCTTCGGTCGTGATGGTGAAGCCGGGGGGAACGGGGAGTCCCAGGTTGGTCATCTCGGCGAGGTTCGCGCCCTTGCCACCCAGGAGGTCCTTGAGGTCCTTGTTTCCCTCGGTGAAGTCGTAGACGAACTTCGCTACGTGGGGTTCTTTGTTTTCCGACACGGGTCTCGACTCCCTCGAGGACGCGGTGGCTGCCCTGACGTCGAGGAACATACCCAGATCGAAGGCGTCTGGGTACGTCTACTCGGGCGTCATACGCCCGTAACCAGTCGTCCGCCAACGGATCGAAAGTCAAAGCTTGGCAAGCGATACGGGCCCGATGTTTTCAGTTCTTGAACGCAACACTCCCCACAGGCCGCCAGAATCGCTCATCTGAGCGGCTTGAAGCACGCCTGATTTCGATCGATGAACGATCAAGGGGTGGCACTGAGTGCCACCCCTTGGAGAAGTGCAGTCGCTCAAGATCCGCTCATTCGAGCGCGACCCCTATCAAGCGTGGCGAGAATCACGCTGCCACAGCGCGCCGGAATTCACCATGCGGACGGGTGTCGGGACCGCAACACGGACGTCATACGCCCATGGCAAGCAACCGCTCCTCCACCCGCTCGGGCGCGTACAGGTGCTCCACGACCAGCGCGCCCGCGCCCACCAGCCCGGCCCGGTCCCCCAGCCGTGAGGTCACCACCTCCAGCCGGGCGGTGGAGCGCGGCAGGGCCCGCTGGTACAGCAGCTCCCGGACGCCTGTGAGGAAGGGAGTTCCGGCCAGATCCCCGGCGATCATCAGGACCCCGGGGTTCAGCAGGGTCACGACCGTCGCCAGGACGTCCCCGACGTGCCGCCCCGCCTCACGTGCGAGCGCCGCCGCCTCGGGATGCCCGGACGCCAGCAGATCGCGCACATCCGAGCCCGAGGCCGCGGGCACCCCGGCCGCCGCCAGCCGACGGGCCACGGCACCGCCGCTCGCGACAGCGGCGAGACAGCCGTAGGACCCGCACCGGCACAGCGCCTCCGCACCCGCCGGCACCCGGATGTGGCCCAGGTCGCCCGCGCCGCCGTCGATGCCCCGGTAGACCGAGCCGTCGACCACGACTCCGGCGCCGATGCCCGTCGAGACCTTGACCAGCACGAACGCCGAGCAGTCGGGGTAGGCCGTGCGCTGTTCGCCGTACGCCATGAGGTTGGCGTCGTTGTCGACGAGCACGGGGATCGGACCGGCGCCGGTGTGCTCGGTGAAGGAGCGGGCGAGGCGGCCTCGTATGTCGTAGTCGTCCCAGCCGGGCATGATCGGCGGCTGCACCACCCGGCCGCTCTCCAGGTCGACCGGGCCCGGCACGGCGAGCCCGATCCCGCAGACCTCCGCCGCCCGGTGGCCCGCCTTCTCCAGGAGTTCGGAGAACCAGCGGCCCAGCTCGCCGAGCACGGCGTCCGGGCCGTCCTCGATCGCCAGGGCTCCGCTGTGCTCGGCGAGGATCTCGCCGGTCAGGGAGAGCACGGCCGCACGGGCGTGCCGGGTCTCCAGGTCGGCGGCGAGGACGACGGCGTGGGCGTCGTCGAACTCCAGGGTGATCGAGGGGCGGCCGCCCAGCGGGGAGTCCACGGGGCCCCCGGCGCCCTCGCGCAGCCAGCCCGCGCGGAAGAGGCGGTCGAGGCGCTGGCCGACGGTCGCCCGGGACAGTCCGGTGGCCTGCTGGAGCGCGCCGCGCGTGACGGCTCGCCCGCTGCGGACCAGTTCGAGCAGATCTCCGGCGCCGGTCTGACTCCGTCCAGCCATGCGCACCCCCTTGTGTTTCTCAACTCTGCATTACATATTGGGTTTTGCGTGTTAAATAGACGTAACCCTACGGTAGCCCTGACCGAACCGGTCAGCCACACGTCTTTCGGGGAGCCCCGAGTGGATCGCACTGCCCAGCTCATCACCCCTTCCGCGGAGCGCTCGATCGCATACGATCCGCCGGGGTCGTCACATCCCCTCCACGTCGGGGCGGCGAGGGTGCTGGAGGGCAACTGGACCGGCACCTCCACGGTTCCCTCACGCGGTCTGTACCCGCACCAGTGGTCCTGGGACTCCGCGTTCATCGCGATCGGCCTGCGCCATCTCTCACCACTGCGGGCGCAGACGGAGCTGGAGACCCTGTTGACGGCCCAGTGGGGCGACGGGCGCGTCCCGCACATCGTCTTCAACCCCTCCGTACCGCTCGACGCGTACTTCCCGAGCCCCGACTTCTGGCGCTCCTCGACCGCGGGGCGCTCGGCGGGCGCCCCGCGCACCGTACAGACGTCCGGCATCGTGCAGCCACCGGTCCACGCCCTGGCGGCGTGGCTGGTCCACCGCGCCGACCCCGGCCTGTCCCGGGCACGCGGCTTCCTCGCCCGGGTGTACCCGCGTCTGGCCGCCTGGCACCGCTATCTCCTGCACAGCAGGGACCTGGGCGGCGGCGGTCTCGCCTCCGTCGTGCACCCCTGGGAACAGGGTATGGACAACAGCCCCGCCTGGGACCTCCCGCTCTCCCGCGTCACACCGGCCCCGGCCCGCTCCTTCCGCCGCGCCGACCTCGACCACGGAGCCGCCGAGGACCGGCCGACGGACCTGGACTACGGACGGTACGTACGGCTGGCGACCGACTACCGGGACGCCGGTTACAGGGACGGGTCGGGCGGGGGGCGTGGTGCCGGGTCGGGCGGGGGGCGTGGTGGCGGCGGCGGAGAGTTCGCCGTCGAGGACCCCGCCTTCAACGCCCTGCTCATCGCCTCCGAGCACGCCCTCGCCCGGATCGCCGCCGAGCTGGGCGCGCCCGGCACCGCCCGGCACGCACGCGCGGAGCGGCTCACGGCGGCCCTGGTCGAGCGGCTGTGGGATCCGGCGAGCGGCATGTTCCTGTGCCGGGACCTGCGGGCGCCCGCCCCGGACGGGCGCGGCACCCTGATCCCCGAGCGTGGCGTGTCCGGCCTGGTCCCGCTGCTGCTCCCCGGCCTCCCGCGGGACACCGTCCGGGCGCTCCTGCATACCGTGTCCGGCCCCCACTTCGGACTCGGCACCACCACCCGCCTCCCTCCGAGCCACGACCTCCTCGGCGAGGCCTTCGACCCGCACCGCTACTGGCGCGGCCCGGCCTGGTTCAACACCGCCTGGCTGCTGGAGCGCGGGCTGCGCACCCACGGCGAGCACCGGCGGGCCGACGCGCTGCGCGCGTCGGTGCTCGAACTCGCCGAGGCCACCGACTTCGCGGAGTACGTCGACCCGCACACCGGCGAGGCCTGCGGGGCGACCGGCTTCAGCTGGACCGCCGCGCTCGCGCTCGACCTGCTGCACAGCGACACCCAGGTCACGAACGACATCACGGTCTCGAACGACACGACAGGCATGGCGGACATGGGGCTCAAGGGAGGGGACCGGCGATGACGGACCGGCATCATCTGCTCGTACACGGCGAGACGTTCGCCGCCGTGGGTGACGGCGGGGACATCAGCGGCGTCCGGGGCGGCGGCAGCTCCCCGGACGGACTGTTCGTACGCGACGCCCGGCATCTGAGCCGCTGGCAGCTCACGGTCGACGGCGCCATGCCCGAAGCCCTGTCACCGGTCGCCGACGGCGACACCGCGCGCTGTGTCCTGGTCCCGCGCGGCGGCCGCCAGGAACCCCCCGCGCACACCCTCTTCCGTGAACAGGCGGTGGGGGACGGCTCGTTCGTCGAGTCCCTGCGGGTCACCAGCAACCGCCCGGTGCCGACGACGGTCCGGCTCGCGATCACCGCGGACGCCGACTTCGCCGACCAGTTCGAACTCCGCTCCGACCACCGCACCTACACCAAGACCGGCGCCACCCGCTCCCGCGAAGTCCGCGAGGACGGCGTGGAGTTCGGCTACCAGCGCCGCGAATGGCGGTCCTGTACGACGGTGACGGCCGACCCCGCCCCGGACGGCGTGGAGGAGACGGGCACCGGGGCCAGGCGCCTGGTCTGGACGCTCGACCTGGAACCGCACGGCACGGCCGAGCTGATCCTGCGGGTGTTGGCCCGCCCGCACGGCGACAAGCGGGCCCGCCGGGTACCGAGCTCCCCCGCCGCCCTGAACCGCCGACTCCTGGCCATGGAGGGCGAGTTCGTGGAGGGCGTCGCCTTCCCGACCGGCTGGCCGGAGCTGGCGGCCGCCTGCGCCCGCGGCCTCGCCGACCTCGCCTCGCTCCAGGTCCCGGCGACCGGCCCGGACGGCGAGGAACTGCGCGTCCCGGCCGCCGGAGCCCCCTGGTTCCTGACCCTGCTCGGCCGGGACGCCCTCCTCACCTCGCTCTTCGCCCTCCCCTACCGCCCCCAGCTGGCCGCCGCCACCCTCCCCGCGCTCGCCGCGACCCAGGCCACCGAGACCGGCACGGCCTCCGTGGCCCAGCCCGGCAAGATCGTGCACGAGGTACGGCAGGGGGAGCTCGCGCACTTCGAGCAGGTGCCGTACGGCCGCTACTACGGCTCGGTCGACGCGACCCCGCTGTTCCTCGTCCTGCTCGGCGCGTACGTGGAACACACCGGGGACGTCACGCTCGCCCGGCGTCTGGAGTCCCACGCCCGCGCCGCGATCGGCTGGATGCTCGACCACGGCGGCCTCACCTCGCGCGGCTATCTCGTCTACCGCGCCGACCAGGGCGGCCTCGCCAACCAGAACTGGAAGGACTCCCCCGGCGCGATCTGCGGCGCCGACGGGACGCGGGCGAGCGGGCCGGTGACTGCGGCGGGCGCCCAGGGCTACGCGTACGACGCGCTGCGCAGGACCGCCTGGGTCGCGCGCACGGTGTGGGAGGACGAGACCTACGCGGCACTCCTCGAACAGGCCGCGGCGGATCTGCGGGACCGGTTCCAGCGGGACTTCTGGATGCCGGACCGTGCCTTCCCCGCGCTCGCACTGGACGGCGAGGGCCGGCAGGTCGACGCGCTGGCCTCGGACGCCGGGCATCTGCTGTGGTCCGGGCTGCTCGACAAGGAGTACGGGGAGTCGGTGGGGCGGCGGTTACTGGAGCCGGACTTCTTCTCCGGGTGGGGGGTTCGGACCCTGGCGGCCGGACAGGGGGCGTATCACCCGCTGTCGTATCACCGGGGATCGGTGTGGCCGCACGACAACGCGTTGATCACGCTGGGTCTTGCCCGGTACGGGTTGCACGACGAGGCGCGGGCGGTGGCGCACGGGCTGGTGGACGCGGCGACGGCCACCGGGCACCGGCTGCCGGAGGTTCTGGCGGGGTACGGGCGGGAGTCCCACGGCGAGCCGGTGCCGTATCCGCACGCGTGTGTGCGGGAAGCACGGTCCGCCGCGGCGCCGCTCGCGTTGTTGACGGCGGTGGGTGGTGCGTGAGCGCGGGGGCCGGAATCTGACCGTTGACCAAGCGTTGGGCCGGTGTTTGCCCTGGGGCGTGAACTGACGGGCTGAGCGCTCCGTACGGGACTGTGGCGGATTCCGGGACCCCCTATCGGGTCCGCCTTCCACCAGGACCGTATGGAAGGACCCTCGGGTGTCCGAGACCCTTGCAGAGAGCACGTCGCCCGAGGCCGAGGCGGCGGGTGCGGACAGCCCGCCGGCCGGGAAGCGGTCCTGGCGGGACGCGCACCCCGCCGCCGTACGCAACACGCGGTGGGCCCTCAACATCCTCGCCGCCCTTCTCGTCCTCGGGGCCCTGCTCCTGCCGAACAAGGTCACCCATCTGCACCTGCGGGAGTTCGTGCGGCTTCCGGCGGAGGCGATCCTCGGGGCGGCCCTGGCACTGGCGCTGCCACGTCGGCCGCGGCTGGCGCTGGCCGTGGTGTCCGGCGCGGGGCTCGGGGTGATGACGATCCTGAACCTGCTCGACATGGGGTTCAACGACTACCTCGGGCGGCCCTTCAACCCCGTCCTGGACTGGGAGCTGCTCGACGACGCGCAGTCCTACGTCGCGGACTCGATGGGCGGGGCCGTGGCGGTCGGCGCGGCGGTCGGCGCGGTCGTCCTCGTGCTCCTGCTGGTGGCCGTCATGACGCTGGCGATGGTCCGGCTGAGCGGGCTGCTGGTTCTGGACCGCCGGGTCGCCACCCGGGGAACCCTTCTCGCCGCCACCGTCTGGGTCACCTGCTACGCGCTCGGTCTCCAGGTCTTCGGCACCCCGCTGGCCTCCGAGCACACCGCCTCGCTCACCGCGCTCCAGGCCAAGCAGGTGGTGCAGACCGTGCGAGACGAGGCGACCTTCGAGAAGGTGGCCAAGGTCGACGCGTTCGGGAACACGCCGGGCGCCCAGCTGGTGCCCGACCTGCGCGGCAAGGACATGATCTTCACCTTCATCGAGAGCTACGGCCGCAGCGCCGTCGAGGACCCGGCCATCGCGCCCGGGGTCGACAAGACCCTCGCCACGAGCACCGCGGCCCTCACGAAGGCGGGCTTCCACGCGAAGAGCGGCTGGCTGACCTCGGCGACGTACGGCGGCAGCAGCTGGCTCGGCCACTCGACGACCCTGTCCGGCCTGTGGATCGACAACCAGCAGCGCTACCGCACGGTCATGGCCAGTGACCACCTCAGCCTCACCAAGGCCTTCAAGAAGACCGGCGACTGGGACACGGTCGGGGTGATGCCGGGCGTCCAGAAGGGCTGGCCCGAACAGAAGTACTACGGCCTCGACAAGGTCTACAACGCCTTCCAACTCGGTTACCAGGGGCCGAAGTTCAGCTGGTCGACGATGCCCGACCAGTACGCGCTGGAGGCGTACCAGCGCCAGGTCCACGGCAAGAAGCGCGACAAGCCGCTGATGTCCGAGATCATCCTCACCTCCAGCCACCAGCCCTGGGCGCCCATCCCGAAGATGGTCGACTGGGACGACCTGGGCGACGGCTCGGTCTTCAAGGCCATCCAGAAGGCGGGCACCAAGCCGTCGGAGATCATCGCCGACTCCACCCGCTCCAAGCAGGAGTACGGCAAGTCCATCTCGTACTCGGTGACGTCACTGACCCAGTGGCTGGAGCGCTACGGCAGCGACGACACGGTCCTCGTCTTCCTCGGCGACCACCAGCCGATCGCCCGGGTCAGCGGCGAGAACGCCAGCCGTGACGTACCGATCTCGATCATCGCCAAGGACCCGAAGGTCCTCGACAAGATCGCGTCCTGGAACTGGACGGACGGCCTGAAGCCGGCCCACAACGCCCCGGTCTGGAAGATGAGCTCCTTCCGGGACCGCTTCCTGACGGCGTACGGCTCGACTCCGCACCCGTCGAAGGGGTGACGCTTCGCGGGGTGCCGGGTCGGGTTGCGGGTGGCCGGCGCGAACGCACGCGCGCCCGTGCGCCCCGCCGCCGTGGAACCGGCGACGGGGCGTGGGGCCACAGCAGGCCGTGGGGCGCGCCGTCGATGACGACGTAAGAAACGCGGTGGGTGGTGAAGTGCCCGGCCGGGCACGGCTCGTGTCGGTCAGCGGACCGTGCGGGCGGCGCGGTCCACGATGCGGGCGACGGAGTCGGGGCGGGACACCGGCACCGCGTGCGACGCGTGGATGACCGTGGTGCGGGCCCCGGCCCGGGCCGACATGTAACGCTGGGCGGCCTCAGGGATGTTGAGGTCCTCCGTGGTCACCAGGGACCAGGAGGGGATCGTCTTCCAGGCGGCCTTCGTCGACTTCTCCTCCAGCGCGGCGGCGGCGATCGGGCGCTGTCCTGCGGCCATGAGCCGGGCCTTGTCCGCCGGCACGTCCGCGGCGAACTGGCCGCGGAACTTCTCCGCCTTGATGTACACGTCCGCGCCCTGACTGCCGTCGGGCAGTGTGTAGTTGACGGACTCGATCGCCTGGCCGAGGGTGCTGCCGGGGAACTTGTTCGTCAGCCCGAGCGAGCTCTCGCCGGTGTCGGGCAGGAACGCGGCGATGTAGACGAGTGCCTTCACCTTGCCCTCCAGGCCCACCGCGGCCTGGCTGATGACGGTGCCGCCGTAGGAATGGCCCACCAGGACCACGGGCCCGTCGATGTGGTCGACGACGCTGCGCAGGTAGGCGGCATCGGTCGCCGGACCGCGCAGCGGGTTGGCCGCGGACACCACGGGGTAGCCCGCCCGCTGCAGCCGCGTGACGACGCCGTCCCAGCTCGCGGCGTCGGCGAACGCCCCGTGCTCCAGCACGATCGTCGGTCGTTCCGGGCGCAGGGGCGCCGCACTGGTCGCCCCGGGCAGGGTGACGGCGGCCACGGACAGCCCTGCGGCCGCTGTGACACCGAGCAGGGTGGATCTGCGGCTGAGAAGGGTGATGCGCATGGGAAACGTCCTTTTTCCTTGGCCGTGGCCCTGACCGGGCCCGGCGAGAGGGGGCGGTGCGTTCGAGGGACGAAGCACCGCGTTCGGAGAGGGGTGGGCGGCGTGTCGCAGCGGCGAGAAGGGCGACTGTCCGGCTACGGCCCCACCTGGGCCTGGAGCACCCGCCACCCCGGCTGCCGGGGTGGCGTGTCCTGCGTCCTGTCCTACGACGGCGGGACCGGCTCGGTTCACCCCGAGAACGGCGCTGTTCGCTCAGTCCGTGCTCAGGTCGTGGAGTCCAGGACTTCGTAGACGTGCCTCAGGTAGCTGTGGGTGCGCTCCGAGCCGAGGATGCCGTCGCCCAGCCGGTTCATCGTGTACGAGAACGTGACGCGCCGGTCGAGGTCCATCAGGACGATCGATCCGCCCCGGCCGACCCAGAAGCAGACCCTCCCGGTGGGCAGGTGCGGCATCGTCCGCGCGTCGGCGAGCGCGAAGCCCATGCCCCAGCGCACGGGAACACCCAGGAACAGGTCGACCCCGTCGGCCTGCACGTCGAGGACCTGGTCCACCGTGTCCGCGGAGAGGAGCCGGCGGCCGTTCACCTGGCCGCGTCGCGAGATCACGGAGAGGGCGCGGGCCATACCGCGTGCGTTGCCGTGGCCGTTGACGGCTCCGAGTTCGGCACGGCGCCACTGCGGGGTGTCGACGTGCTCGTCCCGGGCGGGGCTGCCGAGCAGCGTCCTGGTGAAGATCCCCTCGGGATCCAGGCCGGCGGGTATCCCGGAGAGCTGCGACGGGGCCACCAGTTCGGCGATACGCGGCCAGTCGGTCTGCCGCGCACCGATCTGGACGTCGGCCTGGGACGGCTCGGCGATCTCGGTGTCGACGAACTCGGTCAGGGTCCGGCCGCTGACCCGCCGGACCAGCTCTCCTATCAGCTGCCCCTGCGTCTGCACGTGGTAGCCCGAGGCACTGCCCGGCTCCCACCAGGGCGCCTGCGCGGCCAGCCGGGCGCTCGCGGTCGGCCAGTCGTACAGGTCGTCCACGGTGAAGGGCTGCTGCCAGCCCGAGAGCCCCGAGGTGTGGGCCAGGACATGCCGCACCTCGATGTCCTGCTTGCCCTGGGCGGCGAATTCGGGCCAGTAGTGCGCGACCGGGCGGTGCGGATCGAGTGCGCCCCGGTCGACGAGGACGAGGGCCGCCAGACTGCTGAGGGTCTTGGTGGTCGACCACAGGCTGACCAACGTGTCCTCGCGCCACTGAGCGGTCCGCGCCGCGTCGGTGTGCCCGCCCCACAGATCGACTTCCATGACGCCGTCGACGTCGACGGCGATCGACGCCCCCAGTTCCTCGCCGGACTCCAGGTGCGCTGCCAGCGCCGCTCGGACCGGTTCGAACCGTGCGGTGCTCGTTCCTTCGACGGTGACCATGACTTTTCCCCACTCGTGACGACGACCGTTCGGTCACACAACGGCAGGGACCTCACGCCGGTTCACACCAGTCGCGGATGGATCGGTCGACGTCCGGCGCCGTGTGGAGCCGCACAGAGCCATGGGGCGCCGCCTGCGACGTCGTCGCGCGGAGGGGCTCCTGCTAATGTCCTGTCCGGTATGCGGGCAGCGGACGACGGGGTCCTCGCCGCTCCGGACACCCGCACCGGCCCACCCCCATCTCGGCGGACAGCGCACCGCGACGAAGGTCGCGCGGATGTCCGCACGGGCCGGCGCCCGGTTTCCGTGGTGGCGCCGTCGAGCGGGATTCCGGGTGGATGCGATGACAGCTGTGGGGCAGGGGCTCGACTTCGGGCTGCTGGGTCCGCTGGTGGTACGGCGGGCGGGCGTGGTCCTCGATCCGGGTCGGCGCAGGCAGCGACTGCTGCTGATCCGCCTGCTGCTCGCCGACGGCCGGGCGGTCGCGCCCCAGACGCTGTGCGAGGAACTGTGGCCGCAGCAGCCGGGGCGGAACCCGGGCGGAGCGGTGAACTCCCTGCACGCCCACGTCAGCAAGCTGCGCGCGGTCCTGGAACCCCGGCATCTGCGTCGGCACGGCACCTTGGAACTGCTGGTCACCGAGCCTCTGGGCTACGCCCTGCGGGTGCCGCCCGAGAGCCGGGACACCGTACGCTTCGAGCGGTCCCTCGCCCGGGCGCGCCTGTTCATGGACCAGGGCCGGCCCGAACGCGTCGCCGAAGAGGCGCAAAGCGCCCTGGAGTTGTGGCGTGGCACCGCGTTCGCCGACGCGGCGCACCACCTGTTCGCCGCCCAGGAGACAGCCCGCCTGGAAGAACTGCGGCAGACCGCACGCGAGATCCGCACCACCGCACTGCTCATGCGAGGACGGATCACCGAAGCCCTGGACGCGGCGCAGGAGTTGACCACGGCACATCCCCTGCGGGAAACCGGCTGGGCCCTGCTGCTGCGCGCCCTGTACCTCGCCGGCCGGCACCCCGAAGCGCTTCAGCGCTACACCGAACTGCGCCGGCACCTCGCAGACGAGCTCGGCCTCGAACCCGGCCCGCCCCTGCGCGCCCTGCACCAGGGCATCCTCCACCACGACCTGCCACCCCTTCACCCAGCCGGTGAGCCGAACGGATGCGGCGCGGCGTCCGTCCCCGGCGGGGGCACCGAGCAGGACTGCGATCCGATCGGGCCGGGCAGGTCCGGGGGGCCGGACCAGGGCGAGTCAGCTGGGCCCGCCGGCCCGGCCGCCGGCGACACGGCCGACCGGTCCGACACGGCCGGCCGGTCCGACGCACGGCGCGCCCCTGCCCGGGAGGAGGAAACCACGCCGTCGCCCCTGGCGCGTCCGGCTCAACTGCCCGGCAGCCTCCCGGTGTTCGCGGGACGGGACGCCGAGGGTGCGTGGCTGTCGGCCGTGAGCGGTGCGCCGGACCGGCCCGGACCGACGGCTGCCTCCGTCGTCGTCATCAGCGGTACTCCCGGTGTCGGCAAGACCACCTTCGCCGTCCACCACGCCCACCGCATCGCCTCGTCCTTCCCCGACGGACAGCTTTTCGTCAACCTGTGCGGATTCCACCCGCACGCACCCGCCGTGGACCCCGGCACCGTTCTGCACGGCTTTCTCACCGCCCTCGGCGTTCCCGCGCAGCGCATCCCGGAGGACACCCCGGCCCGCGGCTCGCTCTTCCGCAGCCTCCTCGCCGACCGGCGGATCCTCCTGGTCCTGGACAACGCCCGTGACGAGCAGCAGGTACGCCCCCTGCTCCCGGCGGGAGCGGGCTGCCTCACCCTGATCACGAGCCGCAACCAGCTTCCCGGCCTGATCACCACCGACGGCGCCAAACCCCTCACGCTCGCGCTGCCCTCACAGACCGAGGCCCACCAAGCCCTCGAACGACGCCTGGGAAGCGAGAGACTGGCCGCCGAGCCCACCGCCACCACCGAGATCATCCGCCTGTGCGGACGACTCCCCCTGGCCATGGCCGTGGTCGCCGCCCGCGCCGAACTCGACCCGTCCTTCCCCCTGCACGCCCTGGTCGACGACCTGCGGGACACCCACGGCGACCTCGACGCGTTCACCGGCTTCGACAGCGGGACCGACGTGCGCGCCGTCTTCTCCTGGTCCTACCGGTCCCTGGACGAGCACGCCGCCCGGCTCTTCCGCTTCCTGGCCCTGCACCCCGGCCCCGACATCACGGCCCCCGCCGCCGCCGGCCTCGTCGGCCTCCCCCTCACCCGGACCCGCCGCGCACTCGCCGCCCTGACCGGTTCCTGCCTCGTGGAACAACCACTGCCCGGCCGCTACGGCCTGCACGACCTCCTTCGCAGCTACGCCGGCGAACTCACCCGGATCCACGACACCGCCCAGGAACGCCACCAGGCCACCCTGCGGGTCCTGGACCACTACATGTTCACCGCCTACGAGGCCAACCAGCTCCTCAAGCAGGACACCACGGCCGAACTCGACCTCGGGGCGCCCGGCCCGGGCGTCACCCCGGAGAAGTTCACCGGCGCCAAGCAGGCGACCAGGTGGTTCACCGCCGAGCACCGGGTGCTGACCGGCCTGCTCCAGTCCGCCGTGAGCCAGCGGCTCGACCACCACACCACCGGGCTGGCCTGGTCGCTCAAGGAACACCTCCAACGCCAGGAGTTCTGGCCCGAGGCCATCACCGCGCTGACCCCCGCCCTCGAAGTGGCCCGGCGCCGGGGCGACCGGCTCGAAGAGGGCCGTTGCCTGCGCCATCTCGGCAGCATCCACGGCTATCTCGGCCACCAGGAAGAAGCCCTGCGGCACCTGCGACGCGCCACGACGATCTTCGAGCAGCTCGACGCGACCGGCGAACAGGCGCGGGCCCACTACGTCATGGCGTGCGCGCTGTTCCTGTTCGGCCGGGTCCAGGACGCCGTGGCGTTCTCCGAGCGGGGACTGGAGCTGTCCCGGGAGACCGGTGAGGAGTTGTGGCTGGCCGAGTGCCTTCTCGAACTCGCCTGGTTTTACGCCAACCTGGGGCGGTTGGAGAAGAGCCTTCAGTACAGCGAGGAGGGCATCGCCCTGTTCCAGCGCCTGGACGCGCCGTGGCAGCTGGCCCAGGGGTGGGACATCGTGGGCCACACCCTCCGCGCCCTCGGCCGTTACGAGGAATCGGTGGCCACCTATCAGCGGGCCACGCGGGCGTTCGAGGAACTGGGCGATCACAGGAACGCCATCGGCACTCTGATGCGGCTCGGGGACACCCGGCTGGCCCAGGGCGACCGGGAAGGCGCACGGGCGGACTGGGTCAAGGCTCTCGAGAACGCCGACGAGCGAGCCATGCGTCACAGCGCCCAGCAGGTCCGCGACCGGCTCACCGCCCTGGACATGGACGCGGACCCCACGCCCACGGTGCCGGAGAGGGCGGCGGGAAGCCATCGCCTCCCGGTCCCGCACAGCGATGGCCCTGCGGGTCACTACAGCTAGACACCGAGAGGCACGACAAGAAGACGACAAGGTTCGGCCAAGGGCCCCCCACGAGTGTTGAGCCACTCGACCGCGCAGGCGGGAGAGCAGGCCACACAACACTTGAACAGGAACGGGCACCACCCATGAACGGGATCATGGAAGCGGGGACCACCACCCTCGCTCCGCCTCGGGCGCACACCCCGCACGTCACACCGGACGCCGACTGCGACGCCTTCGTACGAGACGTCTACGACCGGTACGGGCCTCTGCTCGTCCGGTACGCCATGCGGCTGCTCGACGGCGACTGGCACAAGGCGGAGGACATTTTCCAGGAGACCGCGGCCCGTGCCTGGAAGCACGGCCAGTTCCTGGGCACCCGCGACGACCACGTTCGGCCATGGCTGTTCACGGTGGCGAGGAACCTCGTCATCGACCACCATCGGGCCCGGCGGAACCGGCCGCTGGAGCTCATGCCGGTCGAGGACCTCGACGCGTCCTGGGACAGCACGGAGTCCACGATCACCACCCATGCGGTGCTGAAGGCCCTGCGGGAACTGAACGAGCAGCAGCGAACCGTCATCCGCCTCATGTACTACCTGGAATGCAGCGTGGCCCAGGCTGCCGAGCACCTCGGCGTCCCGCCCGGCACCGTGAAGAGCCGCGCCTTCTACGCCGTGCGGGCACTGCGCAAGGCGCTGGAGAAGCAGGGTGTTCTCGCGGGGTAGCCACGGCGGCGCCGAAACCCGTCCGTCCACTCCGGCCGCACAGGCCGCCGCAGGCGTTCAGGGGCGCGGGGAACTGCGCGACAACACTCGCGCCCACCGAACCGCACGGCATCAGCCCACCTCAGCCGCCGGACGTGTCCAGCTCCGCGTCCTCCCCGACCCCCGCGCAGTCGTACGGGTCCTTCAGCCAGCCGTCCGGCAGGACCACCCGGTTGTTGCCGGAGGTACGGCCGCGCGGCCCGTCCGCACCGACCGGCCAGGGCTGGTCGAGGTCCAACTCGTCCAGGCCCGACCGGAGTTCCGACAGCGACGACGTGATCGCGAGCCGCTTGCGCATCTCGCTGCCGACGGCGAAGCCCTTCAGGTACCAGGCCACGTGCTTGCGGAAGTCGATGACCCCGCGGGACTCGTCCCCGATCCACTCACCGAGCAGCGTGGCGTGCCGGACCATGACGTCGGCCACCTCACGCAACGAAGGCCGCGCGATGTCGTCCGTGCGTCCCTCGAACGCCGCCACCAGGTCCGCGAACAGCCACGGCCGCCCCAGGCATCCCCGCCCCACGACCACCCCGTCGCACCCGGTCTCCCGCACCATCCGCAGCGCGTCCTCCGCCGACCAGATGTCGCCGTTGCCGAGCACGGGGATCTCCGGTACATGCTCCTTGAGCCGCGCGATCGCGTCCCAGTCCGCCGTGCCGCCGTAGTGCTGGGCCGCGGTACGACCGTGCAGCGCGATGGAGGTGACGCCCTCCTCGACCGCGATCCGCCCCGCGTCCAGATACGTGATGTGATCGTCGTCGATCCCCTTGCGCATCTTCATCGTGACCGGCAGGTCCCCGGCGCCGCTCACGGCCTCGCGCAGGATCGCCCGGAGCAGCGGACGCTTGAAGGGCAGCGCCGAACCGCCGCCCTTCCGCGTCACCTTCGGCACCGGGCACCCGAAGTTCAGGTCGATGTGGTCGGCGAGATCCTCCTCCGCGATCATGCGGACGGCCTTGCCGACGGTGGCGGGGTCGACGCCGTACAGCTGGATCGAACGAGGCTTCTCGCTCTCGTCGAAGCGGATCAGCTGCATGGTCTTCTCGTTGCGCTCGACCAGCGCCCGGGTCGTGATCATCTCGCTGACGAACAGCCCCTTGCCCCCGCTGAACTCCCGGCACAGGGTGCGGAAGGGCGCGTTGGTGATCCCGGCCATGGGAGCCAGGACGACAGGCGGCTGAACGGTGTGCGGGCCGATCCGCAGGGGCGTGTTCTCGGTGAGCGCGGTCGTGGACATTCCCCCATTGTCACGTACGGCGCGGGGTACCCGTACATCGATCATGTAGCGACCATTAGTTAGACGCACTATCGAAATCGGCGTACGATGACCCGCATGCCCGAGCTCAGTCATCGCCGACGCATGCTGGTGCTCGCGATCTGCTGTATGAGCCTTCTGATCGTGAGCCTCGACACCACCGCCCTCAACGTCGCCCTGCCCTCGATGCAGCGGGGCCTGGACGCGAGCACGGCGGGCCTCCAGTGGACGATCGACGCGTACACCCTCGTCCTCGCCTCCCTGCTGATGCTGGCCGGCTCGACGGCCGACCGGATCGGTCGCAAGCGCGTCTTCATGGCGGGCCTCGTCGTCTTCACGATCGGCTCCGCGCTGTGCTCCGCCGCGCCCGGCCTGGAGGCGCTGATCGCGTTCCGGATGGTGCAGGCGGTCGGCGGTTCGATGCTCAACCCGGTCGCGATGTCGATCATCACCAACACCTTCACGGACCCGCGCGAGCGGGCGCGGGCGATCGGGGTGTGGGGCGCGGTCGTCGGCATCTCCATGGCCGCGGGACCGCTGGTGGGCGGGGTGCTCGTGGACTCGGTCGGCTGGCGCTCGATCTTCTGGGTCAACCTGCCGGTGGGGCTCGCGGCCCTGCTGTTCACCCTGCGGTACGTCCCCGAGTCCCGGGCGCCCAGGGCCCGCCGCCCCGACCCGGTCGGACAGCTCCTGGTGATCGCGCTGTTCGGCTCGCTGACGTACGCGATCATCGAGGCGCCGGCCTCGGGCTTCTCGTACGTCCTGCCCTTCGCCGTGGTGGCCGTTCTCGCGCTGGCGGGCCTCCTCTGGTACGAGCCCCGGCGTGACGAGCCCCTCATCGACCTGCGCTTCTTCCGGTCCGCGCCGTTCAGCGGGGCGACGGTGATCGCGATCAGCGCGTTCGCGGGTCTGGGCGGGTTCCTGTTCCTGTCGACGCTGTACCTGCAGAACGTGCGCGGGCTGGACGCGCTGCACGCGGGCCTGTGGATGCTGCCGATGGCCGTGCCGATGTTCCTGTTCGCGCCCCTCGCCGGGCGGCTGGTGGGAAGTCGCGGGCCGCGGCTGCCGCTCGTGATCGCGGGGGTCATGATGACGGCGAGCGGGGTGCTGTTCGCAGCCTTCGACGCGGAGACGTCGAACGTGACGTTGTTCCTCGGGTACGTGCTGTTCGGGATCGGGTTCGGGCTGGTCAACGCGCCGATCACGAACACGGCGGTGTCGGGGATGCCGCGCGCCCAGGCGGGGGTCGCGGCGGCTGTCGCGTCCACGAGCCGGCAGCTCGGGCAGACGCTCGGGGTCGCGGTGATCGGGGCGGTACTGGCCTCGGGCGTCGGATCGTCGTCGTACAGGGAGGGTTTCGTGTCCGCTGCCGTGCCGGGGTGGTGGATTCTGGCCGGGTGCGGGGTCGCGGTGCTGGTGCTGGGGGCCGTGACGAGTGGGGCCTGGGCTCGACGGACTGCTGAGCGTACGGCTGAGCGGCTGGAGTCGGTGGAGGTTCGCGAGGCGGCGGGGGTCAGCGCGTAGTTCGGCGGGGGCCGGCCGGTGGGGGCTGGTCGCGCCCACGCGGCGGTAGCCGCATATCGATACAGCCCCGCGCCCCTGAGAGTCGGACACCTCAGCCCAGTCGACTCAGTACCGTTCGCTCCAGCGCGGGTAGAAACTTCTGACCCGTCACCGCCAGCATGATCGCCGCCGCCACCCCCGCCCACGCCACCGGCCCCAGCGGGGTGCAGCCGAACACCCGGCTCACGCCCGGTGTCTCCACCAGCGCGAACAGCACGGCCGCCGAACCCAGGGACGTGAAGCGGACCAGGGGGCTCTCCCGGCGGTCCGCCCAGGTCTGGGCCAGCTGTGTGCCGACCACCGCGCACAACGCCATCGTCGTCGAGCGGCGGGCCGTGCCCGGGGTGAAGCGGCCGATGAGCCAGGCCACCGTGGCGCCGAGGCAGGTGGTGAGGGCGCGGTCGCGGATCTGGTGGGTCAGGGCGGTGCCGAGGACCGTGTCGACCGAGGGTTCGTCCTCCGTGGGTTTCTCCGTCGGCGTCACCGCCACCGCCATCGCCGGGAACAGGTCGGTGAAGAGGTTCACCAGGAGCATCTGGCGGGTGGACAGGGGGGCCGCGCCGGACAGGAGGGTGCCGAGGATGCCGAAGCCCACCTCGCCCGCGTTGCCGCCGATCAGGATGGCGATGGCGTCGGCCACGCTGTGCCACAGGGCGTGGCCCTCGCGGACGGCCTCGATGAGGACGGTGAGGTCGTCGCCGGTGAGGACGAGGTCGGCGGCGTTGCGGGCGGCGGCCGAGCCGCGGGCGCTGATGCCGACGCCGATGTCGGCGGCGCGGATGGCGGCCGCGTCGTTGGCGCCGTCGCCGACCATGCCGACGACCCGGCCCGCGTCCCTGAGGGCCTCCACGACCTGGAGCTTCTGCTCGGGCGCGACCCGGGCCACGACATCGGCGTCGCGCAGCATCCGGGAACGGGCCGAGCGGTCGGCGGCGGCCAGTTCGTCGCCGGTGACGACCGTGGCGTCCTCGGGCCAGCCGAGGTCGGTGGCGATGGCGTGAGCGGTCTGCGGGTGGTCGCCGGTGAGCACGACCGGCCGTACGCCCGCCTCACGCAGTCCGCGCACCAGGTCCGGGGAGGTCTCCCGGGCCACGTCGGCGAGGGCCAGCAGGCCCACGAACTCCAGGTCCCGCAAAGGCTCTTCGAGTGCGGTCTTCTCGTCGCCGTCGAGCGGACGCCGGGCCACCGCGAGGACGCGCAGGCCGTCGGCCGCCAGGGAGTGGGCGCGTTCGGAGGCGTCGGCGGGGAGGTCCGCGCAGGCGGGCAGGACGGTCTCCGGGGCGCCCTTGAGCACCAGGACCGGGGATTCGTCGCCCGGGTGTCCGACGGCGGCGGCGTAACCGCGGCCGGCCTCGAAGGGCAGGCCCTCCAGCTGGGTCCACTCCTCGTCGGGGGCGGCCGCGTCCAGGACGGCCTCGTCGGTGGCGTGGGCCGGGCGCTGCCCGGAGTCGCCGTCGAGCTGGGGGCAGGCGCGGGCCGCGATCCGCAGCGGGCCGTCCGCGTCGGGCTCGTCAGGGGTGTGGACGGTGCCGTGCGCGTCGGTGACCCGGACCAGGCGCAGCCGGTTCTCGGTGAGGGTGCCGGTCTTGTCGAAGCAGATGGTGTCCATGCGGCCCAGGGCCTCCAGGGTGCGCGGGGCGCGGACCAGGACGCCGTGCGCGCTGAGTCGGCGGGCGGCCGCCAGCTGCGCGACCGTGGCCACCAGCGGCAGCCCTTCCGGTACGGCGGCCACCGCGACCGCTACCCCGCCGCTGACCGCCTGCCGCAGGGGGGTGCCGCGTACCAGGGCGAGCCCGGTGACCGCGGCGCCGCCCGCCATCGTCAACGGCAGTGCCTTGCGGGTGAGTTCCTGGAGCCGGGCCTGGACTCCGGCGGCGGCCGGGTTACGGGCGGCGAGCGCGACGGCGCGGGCGGCCTCGGTGCGGTCGCCCGTGTCCACGACAACCGCGCGGGCGTTCCCGGCCACCACCGTCGTCCCCTCGAAGACCATGCAGTGCCGTTCGGCGACGGGGGCACGCGGGCTCGGGTCGGTGCGCTTGCCGACCGGGAGGGACTCCCCGGTCAGCGCGGACTCGTCGACCTCCAGGCCGTCCTCCCACAGCAGCCGGGCGTCGGCGGGCACGACGTCGTCCAGCGTGAGCTCGATGACGTCACCGGGGCTCAGCCCGGCGGCGTCGACGACATGCGGTTCCGCGTCGTCCTCGTCCGCGACCCGGGCCTTCTGCTTCTGCTGGGCGAGCAGCCCGGACAGGGCCCGCTCGGCGCGCAGCCGCTGGAGGCCGCCGACGAGCGCGTTCAGGTCGAGGGCGCCGACCACCAGCAGGGCGTCCATCGCGGACCCGAGGATCGCGGACGCGGCCGAACCGACCGCGAGGACCGGGGTGAGCGGGTCGTCCAGCTCCCCGCGCACGGCCCGGGCGAGCTGCGCGGACCACCGGGCGGGGGCCAGCACGGGCAGTCGTACGACGGTGTCGGCCGCGGTGCGGACCCGTGCGGTCGTCTGCTCGACGAGCGTCGGCTCCGGGGGCGCCTGCTGCTCCAGCCGGTCGCGTACGTCGTCCGGGTCCAGGGCGTGCCAGGCGACCCGGGGACGCGGGTGCGGGAGGCTCGTGGCGGCCACCCCGAGGGCGGCGCGGGTGCCGGTGAGAAGGGCGGCGGCCGCGGCCGCGTCGACGGGTGCGTGCCGCAGGCCGGGGAGTGCCGTACCGCGTCCGCCGCGGCCCGACTCGCCGACGGCGACGAGGAGTCCGGACAGGGCGGCGCCCGAGCGGGCCAGGGTCTGGGAGCGACGGCCGACCGCGCGGGCCGCCGGTACGGCGGTCAACAGCCGCCAGACGTCCGGCAGTCCGTGCGGGGCGAGCACGTCGGCGCCCCAGGCGACCGCGCAGCCGCCGTCGGTGAGGGAGACGGCCACGTCACCGCGGAGGAGCCCGGCGACGGTGTCGGCGTCCTGGGGGCGGGCGATGGTGAGCACGCCACCGCCGCGCCCGTCCTCGCCCTCGCCGCCGTCGTCGTCGCGGAGTTGGTCGACGATGTCGCGCAACGGCCGCTCGGCGCTGACGACTTGGTCGGCGAGGCCGGTGAAGTCGGCCAGTGCGGGGTCGTCCACCACGACCACTCGCAGTCCCGCGCGCCGGGCCGCGTCCAGCACGGGCTCGGCCCAGGCGTCGGCGCCCGCGCCCGGGGTGCGCAGGGCGCTCGGGTGCAGGAGGACGGTTCCGACGGTCTCCAGCTGCCGCAGCCGGTCCGGGTCGCGCACCAGGACGCCGGAACGCGACAGGGCCGCGCTCAGTACGGCGTGGAAGGCGGCGGGACCGTAGCGCGCGGCCTTGGGGGAGCCCGCGAGGACGGCCTCCGCGGCCTCGGTCACGTCGTGCTTGACGAGCAGCGCGGCGACGGCACCCGCGATGCTGCCGGCCGAGGCGTGGCCGGCGTACTCCTGGGCGGGCGAGGGGCGCGGAGGCGGGCGCAGGGCCAGGTCGGCGGGCACGCTGTCCCGGTCGGGGACGCACAGCTCGTCGTGAACCGTCTCGAAGGCGGCCGTCCGTACCAGGGCCTCGGCCAGCTGGCAGGTGCGCAGGGTTCCGTCGAGCAGCAGGGAGGTGGGGCTGTGGCCGGCGCCGTGCACGGCGGCGTTCACGGCGGCCAGGACCACGTCCGTCCGCGCGTTCCCGAGCCGCCGTTGCAGCCGGCCCCGGAAGCGAGAGTTCTCCCGCAGCAACATCACCACCGCCGTCACCGGCCGCGGTGAGGCGGGCAGCCGCAGCGCGGACCCGGTGAACGCGGCGGCGGTCCCGACGGCGTCGGCGGCGAGCGCCAGGGCGGCGGTGCGCACGGAGCCGGGGTCACCGGGGTGGTCGAGCTCCTCGGCGTCCTGGTCGTCCGGCACCAGGCCGTACCGCTCGGCGAGCACCGAGGCCCGCTCCACGACCCGATCGGTGGCCGCTGCCTCCACCGCGGTCACGACGAGTCGCCCGAGACCCTCGTCCCAGTAGGCCAGAGCGACGTCGGGGTGCTCGGCGAGGGCGACGGCGAGACGGCGGGCGCGGTGTCCGGTAGGGGTGTGCTCTCCGTGCTCTCCGTACTCTCCGTGTTCCCCATGCTCTCCGTGCTCTCCGCGCACCGGCTCCGCTTCCGCGCGCAGGGGCAGATGGACGCGTTGGCCCGCTCGCCAGTGCGGGGGCGCTCCCGGGAGGGCCGCGCGGGCGACCCTCGTGGTGCGGGCCGCGAAGTCCGCGGTGCGTACGCCCGCCCGGGCCGTTCCGGCCACCGCTCCCGCGGCCGCGCCGACCGCGGCGGGGGCGCCCCTGGCGAGCAGGCGCGGGCCGGCCAGGACGAGTCCCGCGGCGGCCCTCGTGAGTCCTCGGTTCATCGCTCGTCCTCAGTCGCCGGGTCGGGACGCCGTCTCGTGCGGCGGGAGTTTGTCGGAGGGCGTACGGGCCGAGGGTGCGCCGGACGCCGACCGGGACGGCGTACCCGGTGCCGACGCGGACGACCTGCCCGGTGTGCCGTGGGACGACGCCAGGACCCGGGGGGTGGGCCGGCTCTCGTCGCCGGACTCCTCCCGCTCCCCCGGCCTCGGCTGTGTCAGCCACGCCACCGCCGCCCCGGTGACCGCGATGGGCCACTCCACGAGGCCCGCGACACCGAGCACCCCGGCCCCGGCGTACACCGCGAGCCGACGGCCGCGCGGGGACACCGCTCCGACCCGGTCCAGCGCGCCCTCGGCCACCCGGCCCACGGTCCCGGCCCCGGGCACCTTTCCCAGCACCGACACAGCAGCCCGCAACGGCTGCGGAAGCCCCTGCGACGGTGACGGTGAGCGGGACTCTGCTACCTGCTGCGACGACTTCTGCTCGGCCATGACGCGCCTCGCCTGTGGGGGGTCTTCTCTCCTGACCGCCCGGGTTCCCGAACTGCGAGCGGTCACCCCCACCGGCGGCGACCGATCAGGCGCTCCCCCGCTCCCGGGCGATCGCGTGCAGCTTCTCCAGCCGCCGTCGGGTCTCGTCGTCGGCGGGGGCGTAGATGACCATGCGGGGGCCCGCCTCGGGGCCGAGCCAGAGGTCGGTGTGGTCGACGGAGACCTGGCCGACGTAGTGGTTCATGAACTCCTTGCGGCGGCCCCGGTGTTCGACGACCTCGTGCCGGTCCCAGACCTCGCGGAACTCCGGCGACAAGGCGCGCAGCCGCTTCAGGAGCATCTTCCAGCCGGGCTCGGCGAGGTGGCCGGCCATGGTGGCGCGGAAGCGGGCGGCCATCAGGCGCTGCGCCTCGGGCAGGTGGATGATCGAGGAGCGCCAGTCGTCGTTGGAGTAGGAGAGGATCATGCAGTTGCGGTCCTCGGGCGGCACCGTGTCCAGGTCGCACAGCAGCAGGCCGTAGGTGCGGTTGTAGGCGAGGATGTCGTAACGGCTGTTCTGCACGCAGGCCGGGACCGGTTCCAGCTGTTCGAGTACCTGGCGGATGGCGGGGGTGACCGACGGGCAGACGGTGGCCGGGGTCGGGTCGATCGCGCCGGCGAGCTGGAAGAGGTGCGAGCGCTCGCTCGGGTCCAGCAGCAGCGCGCGGGCGAGGGCGTCCAGGACCTGCACGGAGACCTGGATGTCCCGGGCCTGCTCCAACCAGGTGTACCAGGTGACGCCGACCGCGGAGAGCTGGGCGACCTCCTCCCGGCGCAGGCCCGGGGTGCGGCGCCTGCGGCCGCGGGGCAGGCCGACCTGCTCGGGGGTGATGTGCTCGCGGCGGTGGCGCAGGAAGGCGGCGAGCTCGTGGCGCCGGATCGCCGAGAGGGACGCGGAAGCGATTGCCGGTACGGCTGTCTCCTGGGCCATCGTTGTCATGCCTCCAGCCTGCCCGTACCGGGACCCTGTTTCCAGGTGGTTCTTCTACCAGGATAAGAAGACTCTGGTACCCGTCTGGGAGAGGGCGCAGGCTCGTCGACGTGACCACCGAAACCACGACTCCACGCGTTGTCCGTGCCGCCGCGCCACCCGAGTTGGGCGGCCTCGGACTGTTCACGGTGCTGCTCGCCGCGGCACTGCCCCTCATCGACTTCTTCATCGTCAACGTCGCCCTGCCCAGCATCGGCGCGGACCTCTCCGCGAGCGAGTCGGTCCTCGAACTCGTCGTGGCGGGTTACGGGCTGGCGTACGCCGTCCTCCTCGTCCTCGGCGGCCGGCTCGGTGACCTGTTCGGGCGCCGCCGGATGTTCCTGGGCGGCATGCTGGCGTTCGGGCTGACCTCGCTGGCGTGCGGGCTCGCGCCGACCGCGTGGACGCTGGTGGCGGCGCGGGTCGCGCAGGGTGCCGCGTCGGCCGCGATGCTGCCGCAGGTCCTGGCCACCATCCAGTCGACGACGGCCGGGCCCCGCCGGGCGCGGGCGATGGGCCTGTACGGCGCCACGGCCGGCCTCGCCATGGTGGCGGGCCAGATCCTCGGCGGTGTCCTGGTGGCGGCCGACATCGCGGGCACGAGCTGGCGGGCGGCGTTCCTGGTGAACGTCCCCGTGGTCCTGGTCGGCCTGGTCCTCGCGGCCCGTACGGTCCCGGAGACCCGCTCGCCCCGGCCCGAGCCGGTGGACGGACCGGGCACGGTCCTGCTGGCGGCGACCCTGCTGGCGCTGCTGGCCCCGCTGACCGAGGGCAGGGCGGCGGGCTGGCCGCTGTGGACGTGGCTGTCGCTGGCGGCGTCCCCGTTCCTTGCCGGGGCGTTCCTCGCGGTGGAGCGCAGGGCGGACCGTGGGGGCCGTACGCCTCTCGTCCCCCCGAGCCTGTTCCGGCTGGTGTCCCTGCGCCGTGGCCTGCTGCTGATCCTGCCGTTCTCGATGGGCTTCGCCGGGTTCATGTTCGTGATCGCGGTGGCCCTCCAGGAGGGAGCGGGGCGCAGCCCTGTCCAGGCGGGCCTCGCGCTGGTGCCGCTCGCGGTGACGTTCCTGTGCACGTCGATCGCCGGGCCGCGGCTGATCTCCCGCTTCGGCACCCGGGTCGTGACCGCGGGCGCGCTGATCCAAGGGGTCGGCCTGGGCCTGATGATCCTCGCGGCCCGCTCCTCCTGGCCGGACCTCGGGCTGCTCCCCCTCCTGCCCGGCGGCGCGATCGCCGGGGTCGGCCAGGCCCTCCAACTGCCCGTCGTTTTCCGGATCGTGCTGTCCGAGGTGCCGCCCGCGCGGGCCGGTGTGGGCAGTGGCGTGATGGTCACCACCCAGCAGGCCTCCCTGGCCCTGGGCGTGGCCACGCTGGGCAGCCTCTTCCTCGCCCTGGTGCCGGGCATGGGCATGCGGGACGCCCTGGTGACGACGCTCCTGGTCCAGCTGGCCGGGGTGGCCCTGACCGGCGTACTGAGCCTGCGGCTGCCGCGCACGATCGACTGACCGGCCGCCGACCGGTCTGTGACCCGGCTCAAGTCCTGGCGAACGCCCCGTGAAGATACTGCTGTTGATGTTGTTCTTGCTGCACACTCCTAGCCGGAGGCGAGGCACATGGTGCAGATCGGCACGAGCAGGGTGAGCCGCTGGGACCAGCACGGCCGTGAACACGTGGTCCAGGTGCAGCGCAAGGGCGCGCAGCGCACGATCAGCTGCGACACCTGCGGCTGGCGCAAGGCGGCTCAGTTCCTGCCCTGGCTGAAGGCGGAGGAGCACCTGGCTCAGGCGCATCAGGCGACGGTGGACCCCACGCAGGGCTGACCTTCAGGAGCCCTCGTGGGTGTCCAGGTCGCCGACCAGACCCCGCAGGAGCGGTCCGTACTCCGGGTGGGCCAGGGCGTGGGCCATCTGCGCCACCAGGTAGTCGGCCGGATTACCGGTGTCGTACCAGCGGCCCTGGATGACCTGGCCGTACACCGCCCGGGAGGCCGCGTAGGCGTTGATGGCGTCGGTCAGATAGATCTCGCCGGTGCGGTGCTCGTACCAGCGGCGGGTGCGCTCGCGCAGTTCGTCGATGATGCCCGGGGTGATGACATAGCCGCCGATGGCGGCGTACGACGAGGGCGCCTCGGTGGGTTCGGGCTTCTCGACCAGGCCGGTGATGCGCAGGGTGCCGGCACCGAGGTCCTCCTTGACGACCGGGACGCCGTAGCGGCGCGACTCGGTGGGGTCCATCGGCATCAGGGCGAGGACGGGGCAGCCCGTCTGCTCGTAGGCGCGGATCAGCTGCTGGGCGCGCGGTACCTCGGCCACGAACACGTCGTCCGGCCACAGCACCAGGACGGGCTCGTCGCCGAAGGAGCGGGCGGCGTTCAGCACGGGGGTGCCGTTGCCGTAGGGGCCGTACTGGTCCAGGTAGGTGATGTGGCCCCGGCGGGCCAGCTCGGCGATCTCCTCGACGGCGTCCGCATAGGACGTCTTGCCGTCGGCGCGCAGTTGCCCGACGAGGGCGGGATTGGGGCGGAAGTGGTCCTGGATCAGGGACTTGCCGCCGGAGACCACGATGGTGATGTCGGTGATGCCGGAGTGCACCAGCTCCCGCACGGTGTGCTCGATCACCGGTTTGTCGCCGACCGGGAGCATCTCCTTCGGCGTCGCCTTGGTCAGCGGCAGCAGTCGGGAGCCGAGCCCGGCGGCTGGAATCACGGCCCTGCGAATGGTCGGGGGCATCGGGTCTCTCGGCTCTCTCTCGGGGCGCTGTCAGTCGGACGGTACCGCCCCGTCGGCCGGCGGCGTCCGCAGTCCCCTGAGCAGCAGCTCCACGAGTGCCTGGAAATCCCGTTCCGCATCGGGCCGTTCCCACTCATGGGCGTAGGAGGGGTCGTGGAAGCGGCCGGTGGCCTGGAAAACGGCCCGGGCCGTGGTGGCCGGGTCGGTGACGGTGAAGGCGCCCGCGTCGATGCCGTCCTGGACGATGCGGGTCAGCTGGTCGGTGAGCTCGGTGAGGTGCTCGATGACCGCCCTGACGCTTTCAGCCGTCAGGACCGTGTACGTGGCGAACAGCTCCGGATCGTCGCCCGCCTTGCGGCGCTTGGCCTCGAAGAGCCCCGCGAGCCAGTCCCGCAGCCGGGCCTCCGGATCACGGTCGTCCTCGGCGATCGCGGCCAGCATGCCCGTCGCCCGGTCCAGCCATCGCTTCGTCACCGCCTCCCGCAGCGCCGCCTTCGTCCGGAAGTGCCGGTAGACGCTGCCATGGCTGACGCCGAGCGCGCGCGCCACGTCGACCACGGTGGCCTTGGCCGGGCCGTGGCGGCGCAGCACCTCCTCGGTGGCTTCGAGGATGCGCTCGGCGGTCAGGGTCTCGATGGTCGGGGGCATGCCTAGACCGTACCTGGCACGGTGTTCATCGCTCGCTGTCGAGCATGGCCATCAGCGGCGCCGCGTACCGCTCACCGGCCACCGCGTCCGCCGGTACGGCGTCCTCGATGGCGGCGAGGTCGGCGGCGTCCAGGGTCACGTCCAGGGCGCCCAGGGCCTCGTCGAGCCGTTCGCGGGTCTTCGCGCCGACCAGCGGCACGATGTCGTCGCCCTGGGAGAGCACCCAGGCGATGGCGATCTGCGCGACCGTGACGCCCTTCTGTTCGGCGATCTTGCGCAGGGACTCGACCAACGTGAGGTTGTGCCGGAGGTTCTCGCCCTGGAAGCGGGGCGAGTGGGCGCGGAAGTCGTTGGCGGCGAGTCGCCGGTCGGCCGTGAGGTGACCGGAGATCAGTCCGCGCGAGAGCACTCCGTACGCGGTGACGGAGATGCCCAGCTCGCGCAGGGTGGGCAGGATCTCCCGCTCGGGACCACGGGATATCAGCGCGTACTCGATCTGGAGGTCGCAGATCGGGGCGGTGGCGGCGGCCCGACGGATGGTGTCGGCGCCCACCTCGCTGAGCCCGATGTGCCGGACCCAGCCCTTCTCGACCAGTTCGGCGATCGCGCCGACGGTTTCCTCGATCGGCACCTGCGGGTCGAGACGGGAGGGGCGGTAGACGTCGATGTGGTCGACGCCGAGGCGCTGGAGGGAGTACGCGGCGAAGTTCTTCACGGCGGCGGGGCGGCCGTCGAAGCCGGACCAGTTGGCGTCCGGGTCGCGCAGGGCGCCGAACTTCACGCTGAGCAGCGCGTTCTCGCGCAGGGCGGCCGGAGCGGTGCGCAGTGCCTCGCCGATCAGCAGTTCATTGTGGCCCATGCCGTAGAAGTCGCCGGTGTCCAGCAGGGTGACGCCTGCCTCCAGGCCGGCGTGGATGGTGGCGATCGACTCGGCGCGGTCCGTCTCGCCGTACATACCGGACATGCCCATGCAGCCGAGGCCGAGGGTGGAGACCTGGGGGCCGGTGGTTCCGAGGGTTCGGGTTCGCATCGTCATGCGTTCACCCTGCCATGACAGCTGACAGATTTCAATATCTGTCAGCTGTTATCTGTCATCTGTCACGCACGCTCACGCCTGGGTCGTGGCCAGCTTCGCCCCGAGCAGCACGAAGGATCCCGCGAAACTCCGCCGCAGCCAGGCCATCACCCGGGGCCGTGAGATCACATGACTGCGCACCGAGGCGGCGAGGACCCCGTAGACGGCGAAGACCACGAAGGTCGCGAGCATGAAGACCCCGCTCAGGGCCAGCATGCGCGGCAGGGCGTGCGGCTCGGCCGGGTTCACGAACTGGGGCAGGAACGCGAGGAAGAAGATCGTCAGCTTCGGGTTGAGGAGGTTGATCAGCACCCCGCGGACGATCACGCGGCCCGCGGACCGGGGTGCGCCGTCCTGGTCGACGTCGATCACCTGCTTGTCCCGCACGGTCGCCCAGGCCATGTACAGGAGGTAGGCGACCCCGGCGTACTTGACCGCCTGGAACGCCACGGCACTGGCGTTCAGCAGCGCGGCGAGCCCGGTGACGGTGGCCAGGACGTGCGGCACGATCCCGAGCGTGCAGGCGAACGCGGCGACGACGCTCGCGCGAGGACCGCGGGAGAGCCCGGCGGCCAGCGTGTAGACGACGCCGGTCCCGGGAGTGGCGACCACGACCAGGGTGGTGAGGAGGAAAGCGAGGCTCATGGGGCCAGCCTGGACAGGGAACGGCCCCCGATACAGGGCCAAAGCCGAGCCTGTATCGGGGGCCAAAGACCGCCGGAGTGGTGGACCTAGCAGCCGACGAGGCGGCCCGCCAGGTAGCCCTCGATCTGGTCGAGGGAGACCCGCTCCTGCTTCATGGAGTCGCGCTCGCGGACCGTCACCGCGTTGTCCTCGAGGGTGTCGAAGTCGACCGTCACGCAGTACGGCGTACCGATCTCGTCCTGACGCCGGTAGCGGCGGCCGATCGCGCCGGCGTCGTCGAACTCGATGTTCCAGTTCTGGCGCAGCGTCTGGGCGAGGCCCTTGGCCTTCGGGGACAGCTCGGGGTTGCGGGAGAGCGGGAGCACCGCGACCTTCACCGGGGCAAGGCGGTGGTCGAGGCGCAGCACCGTGCGCTTCTCCAGCTTGCCCTTGGCGTTGGGGGCCTCGTCCTCGACGTAGGCGTCGAGCAGGAACGCCAGCATCGCGCGGCCGACACCGGCCGCGGGCTCGATGACGTACGGCGTCCAGCGCTCGCCGGCCTCCTGGTCGTAGTAGAAGAGGTCCTGGCCGGAGGCCTTGGAGTGGGCGTTGAGGTCGTAGTCGGTGCGGTTGGCCACGCCCTCCAGCTCACCCCACTCGTTGCCGCCGAACTGGAAGCGGTACTCGATGTCCGCGGTGCGCTTGGAGTAGTGCGAGAGCTTCTCCGCCGGGTGGTCGTACCAGCGCATGTTCTCCTCGCGGAGACCGAGGCCGGTGTACCAGTTCCAGCGCTGCTCCATCCAGTACTCCTGCCACTTCTCGTCCTCGCCCGGCTTGACGAAGAACTCCATCTCCATCTGCTCGAACTCGCGGGTGCGGAAGATGAAGTTGCCGGGCGTGATCTCGTTGCGGAAGGACTTGCCCATCTGCGCGATGCCGAACGGCGGCTTCTTGCGCGAAGCGACCTGCACCTGGGCGAAGTTGGTGAAGATTCCCTGCGCGGTCTCCGGACGCAGGTAGGCCACGGAGCCGGAGTCCTGGGTCGGGCCGAGGTGGGTGGAGAGCAGACCCGAGAACTGCTTGGGCTCGGTGAACTGGCCCTTGTTGCCGCAGTTGGGGCAGTTGATGTCGAGGAGACCGTTCTCCGGGGCGTGCCCCTTCTTGGCCTCGTAGGCCTCCTCCAGGTGGTCCGCGCGGAACCGCTTGTGGCAGGAGGTGCACTCGGTCAGCGGGTCCGTGAAGGTGGCCACGTGACCGGACGCGACCCAGACCTCGGGGGCGAGGATCACGGACGAGTCGAGACCGACCACGTCCTCGCGGGACGTCACCATGTAACGCCACCACTGACGCTTCAGGTTCTCCTTGAGCTCGACACCCAGCGGTCCGTAGTCCCAGGCGGCGCGCTGACCGCCGTAGATCTCACTACAGGGGAAAACGAAGCCCCGGCGCTTGCTCAGGCTGACGATGGTGTCGATCTTGTCGGCGGCCACGGTGCTCTCTTCATGACGAATGGACGGCAGCGAAGCCCTCAGGTTACCGGCGTGGCCACCCTCGGTATCAAATCGGTTCGCGACCCGGACTTTGTTGACAACCGTTTCCATATTTGATGAAAATGACTGTCATGAACGTACGACGTCGCCTCATACCCATGGTCGCCGCAGCCGGCGCCCTCGCCGCCCTGTCCGCCTGCTCCACCGACAGCGCCGCCGCGGGTGACACCGGCAAGTTCGACGTCGTCGCGTCCTTCTACCCGATGGCCTTCCTCGCCGAGCAGATCGGCGGGGACCACGTGCACGTCACGAGCCTGACCGAGCCCGGCCAGGAGCCGCACGACCTGGAGATCAGCGGTCAGCAGACCGTGGGGCTCGAGAAGTCCGACGCGGTGCTGTACCTCAAGAACCTCCAGCCCGCCGTCGACAAGGCCGTGGACCAGTCCGGCGTGAAGACCAAGATCGACGCCGCCTCCCTCACCTCGCTGGAGAAGCACGGCAACGAGGTCGGCGGCCACGCGGCCGAGCACGACGACCACGAGAACGAGGAACTCGAAGGTCTCGACCCCCACATCTGGCTCGACCCGGTGCGCTACGCCCAGGTCGCCGAGGGCGTCGGCAAGGCCTTCGAGAAGGCCGACCCGGACCATGCCGCCGCCTACAAGGCCAACACCGCGGCCCTGGTCAAGAAGCTCGACGCCCTGAACACCGAGTTCAGGACGGGCCTCTCCGACACCGACACCAAGGTCTTCATCACCACCCACGCCGCCTTCGGCTATCTCGCCGAGCGCTACGGCCTCACCGAGGAGGCCATCAACGGCCTGGACCCGGAGTCGGAGCCGAGCGCCAACCGCGTCAAAAACCTTGAGAAGATGGCGAAGGCCGACGGCGTCACGACCGTGTTCTACGAGACGCTCGTCAGCGACAAGACCGCGAAGACCATCGCCTCCGACGCCGGCCTGAAGACGGACGTCCTCGACCCGATCGAGGGCATCACGAAGAAGTCGCGCGGCAAGGACTACTTCGCGGTCCAGGAAGCCAACCTCAAGGCGCTGCAGAGCGCCCTGGGAGCGAAATGACACCGGAGGACGGCATGACCGAGCCCGTCATCGCGCTGCGCGCGGTCCGCGCCGACCTGGGCTCGCGGCCCGTCCTGCGCGGAATCGACCTCACCGTGAAGCGCGGTGAGGTCGTCGCGCTGCTCGGCGCCAACGGCTCCGGGAAGTCCACCGCGATCCGCACGATCATCGGTCAAGTGCCCACCTCCGCCGGGGAGATCGAGCTCTTCGGCACCCCGCGCGGGCGCTTCCGGGACTGGGCGCGGGTCGGGTACGTCCCGCAGCGCACCACCGCCGCGGGCGGCGTGCCCGCGACCGTCACCGAGATCGTCTCCTCCGGGCGCCTGTCGCGTGCCCGCTTCGGCGTGCTCCGCAAGGCCGACCACGTGGCCGTACGGCGGGCCCTGGAGCTGGTCGGCATGGCGGACCGGGCCAAGGACTCCGTGAACGCCCTGTCCGGCGGCCAGCACCAGCGGGTGCTGATCGCCCGCGCGCTCGCCGCCGAACCCGAGCTGCTGATCATGGACGAGCCGATGGCGGGCGTGGACCTGGCGAGCCAGGAGGTGCTCGCGCGGACCCTCGCGGAGCAGGTCGCCCAGGGCGCCACGGTCCTGCTCGTGCTGCACGAACTCGGCCCGCTGGAGCCCCTGATCGACCGGGCGGTCGTCCTGCGCGACGGCTGTGTGCAGCACGACGGGCCGCCACCGCGCGCGGTCGGCCAGCACGCCCTGCCCGGCCACGACCACGTCCACCCCCACGACCACGAGCCGATCCGCACGGGACTGCTGAGCTGATGGACTTCCTCGACTACGCCTTCATGCAGCGGGCCCTGCTCGCCGCCGTCCTGGTCGGCATCACCGCCCCCGCCGTCGGCATCTACCTCGTCCAGCGCCGCCAGGCCCTCATGGGCGACGGCATCGGCCACGTCGCGATGACCGGCGTCGGCCTCGGCTTCCTGCTCTCCTGGTCACCGGTGTGGATGGCGACCCTGGTCTCCGTCCTCGGCGCGGTCCTCATGGAGCTGATCCGCTGGTACGGCAGGACGCGCGGTGACATCGCCCTCGCGATGCTCTTCTACGGCGGCATGGCCGGCGGCGTGATGTTCATCAACCTCGCGCCCGGCGGCTCCAACGCCAACCTGACGTCGTACCTGTTCGGTTCGCTGTCCACGGTCTCCGAGTCGGACGTGACGGCGATCTGCGTGCTGGCCGCGTTCGTGGTGCTCGTCACCCTCGGGCTGCGCCGGCAGCTCTTCGCGGTCAGCCAGGACGAGGAGTTCGCGCGGGTCACCGGGCTGCCGGTCCGCGCGCTCAACCTGCTGACGGCGGTCACGGCCGCGGTGACGGTGACCGTCGCGATGCGCGTGGTCGGACTGTTGCTGGTCAGCGCGCTGATGGTGGTACCGGTGGCGGCGGCGCAGCAGCTCACCCGGAGCTTCGCGGCCACCTTCGCCATCGCGGTGGCGATCGGCGTGACGGTGACGATCGGCGGCACCGTCACCTCGTACTACCAGGATGTGCCGCCCGGCGCGACGATCGTGCTGCTGACCATCGGGGCGTTCATCGTGCTGACGGGTCTGGCCACCCCGCTGGCCAGGCGACGGGCCCGGACGGCCGCCGCCGCGCAGCCCGCCCCGGACCCCGCGGAGTGTGCGATTCCGGCCAGTCGGGGGGCGGACGGCCAGGTCGGCGTCTGACCCGGCACAGGCCGGGCTGGCACAATGGCCCGGCAGGCGCCGAACGAAGGAGGAACCCGTGACGACCGCAGGACCGCCAGTGAAGGGCCGCGCCACCCGGCAGCGGGCCGCCGTGGCGGCGGCCCTCGACGAGGTCGACGAGTTCCGCAGCGCGCAGGAACTGCACGACATGCTCAAGCACAAGGGCGACGCCGTCGGTCTGACCACGGTCTACCGCACGCTCCAGAACCTCGCCGACGCGGGCGAGGTCGACGTCCTGCGCACCTCCGAAGGCGAGTCCGTGTACCGCCGCTGCTCCACCGGCGACCACCATCACCACCTGGTCTGCCGGGTCTGCGGCAAGGCCGTGGAGGTCGAGGGCCCGGCCGTCGAGAAGTGGGCCGACGCGATCGCCGCCGAGCACGGATACGTCAACGTGGCGCACACCGTGGAGATCTTCGGGACCTGCGCGGACTGCGCGGCCGCCCAGGCCTGACCCACAAGGAACGCACAGGGGAGCCGAGGGATAACCCTCGTCTCCCCCTCCTCTGCATGACATGACCCGGACAACCGTGCCACGCTCCCTCCAGCTCTCACGCAGTTCCCGCACGGCACCTCCACCCCGTCGTCGCAGTAGGAGTACGAGTGAGACCCTCCCCACGAAGATCAGCCGTCGCCGCGTCCCTGGTGGCCGCCGCGTCCCTCCTCGCCGTAGGCGTCCAGACGGTTCCCGCCGCCGCCGGGCCCGCCTCCCCCCACCCCAGCCCCCTGCGCACCGGGGGCCTGGAGGCCGAGCTCTCCCCGGCCCAGCACACCGCACTGATCAAGAGCGCGTCCGGCAGGGCCGCGGCGACCGCCGACTCCCTGGGCCTCGGCGCCAAGGAGAAACTGGTCGTCAAGGACGTCGTCAAGGACAACGACGGCACGCTGCACACCCGCTACGAGCGCACCTACGACGGCCTCCCCGTCCTCGGCGGCGACCTGGTCGTGCACACGCCCCCGGCCGCGCAGGCGACGGGCACGCTCAGCACGACCTTCAACAACAACCGCCGTACCGTCTCGGTCAAGTCCACGACCGCCACGTTCGGCAAGGCGTCCGCCGAGTCCAAGGCGCTGCGGACCGCCAAGGCACTCGACGCCGAGAACCCCGCCGCACAGAGCGCCCGCAAGGTGATCTGGGCGGGCTCGGGCACGCCGAAGCTCGCCTGGGAGACGGTGGTCTCCGGCTTCCAGGACGACGGCACGCCCAGCAAGCTGCACGTCGTCACCGACGCCACGACCGGCGCCGAGCTCTCCCGCTTCGAGGGCGTCGAGACCGGCACCGGCAACAGCCAGTACAGCGGCACGGTCACCATGGGCACCACGCTGTCCGGTTCGACGTACCAGCTGTACGACACCTCGCGCGGCGGCCACAAGACGTACAGCCTCAACAACGGCACGTCGGGCACCGGCACCCTGATGACCGACGCCGACGACGTCTGGGGCACCGGCTCCGGCTCCAACACCCAGACCGCCGGTGTCGACGCGCACTACGGGGCCCAGGAGACCTGGGACTTCTACAAGAACACCTTCGGCCGCAGCGGCATCAAGAACGACGGTGTCGCCGCCTACAGCCGCGTCCACTACAGCTCGGCGTACGTCAACGCCTTCTGGGACGACGACTGCTTCTGCATGACCTACGGCGACGGCTCGGGCGGCACCCACGCGCTGACCTCGCTGGACGTCGCCGGGCACGAGATGAGCCACGGTGTCACCTCCAACACCGCGGGGCTGAACTACACCGGTGAGTCGGGGGGCCTCAACGAAGCCACCTCCGACATATTCGGCACCGGCGTGGAGTTCTACGCGGGCAACTCCTCCGACGTCGGCGACTACCTCATCGGCGAGAAGATCGACATCAACGGCGACGGCACGCCGCTGCGTTACATGGACAAGCCGAGCAAGGACGGCGGCTCGGCGGACAGTTGGTACTCGGGCGTCGGCAACCTCGACGTGCACTACTCGTCCGGGCCCGCGAACCACATGTTCTACCTGCTCTCCGAGGGCAGCGGCACCAAGACCATCAACGGCGTGACCTACAACAGCACGACCTCCGACGGGGTCGCCGTCGCCGGGATCGGCCGGGCCGCCGCCCTGCAGATCTGGTACAAGGCGCTGACGACGTACATGACGTCCAGCACCAACTACGCCGGGGCCCGCACCGCCGCCCTCAACGCGGCAGCCGCCCTCTACGGCACGGGCTCCGCGCAGTACGCCGGGGTGGGCAACGCCTTCGCGGGCATCAACGTCGGCAGCCACATCACCGTGCCGTCGACCGGCGTGACGGTGACCAACCCGGGCAGCCAGACCTCGACGGTCGGCACGGCCGTGAGCCTTCAGGTCTCGGCCAGTTCGACCAACAGCGGCTCACTGACCTACGCGGCCACCGGTCTGCCCACCGGCCTGTCGATCAGCGGCTCCACCGGCACGATCTCCGGCACCCCGACCGCGGCCGGCAGCTACAGCACCACGGTGACGGTGACCGACAGCACGGGAGCCACCGGTACGGCGTCCTTCACCTGGACGGTGAACGCGTCGGGCGGCGGCAGCTGCACCTCCACGCAGCTGCTGGGCAACCAGGGCTTCGAGTCGGGCAGCACGACCTGGACCGCGAGCAGCGGTGTGATCACCAACGACAGCGACCAGGCCGCCCGCACCGGCTCCTACAAGGCCTGGCTGGACGGCTACGGCTCCACCCACACCGACACGCTCTCCCAGTCGGTGACGATCCCGAGCGGCTGCACGGGAACGAAGTTCACCTTCTACCTGCACGTCGACACGGCGGAAACCACCACCGGCACGGCGTACGACAAGCTGACGGTGACCGCCGGGTCGACGACCCTGGCCACGTACTCGAACCTCAACGCGGCCAGTGGGTACGTCCAGAAGTCCTTCAGTCTGTCGGGCTTCGCCGGTCAGACGGTCGCCCTGAAGTTCACCGGTGTCGAGGACTCCTCGCTCCAGACGAGCTTCGTGATCGACGACACCGCGGTGACGACGAGCTGATCCTCCGAGTGACGCGGGGCGGGTCGGAGGTCAGTCCTCCGGCTCGCCCTTCATCGCTTCCTCCATGGCGAGCAGCTCCTCGTTCGGGACGGCTCCGCCGAAGCGGCGGTCCCGGGAGGCGAACTCGACGCACGCCCGCCACAGGTCACGGCGGTCGAAGTCGGGCCACAGGACGTCCTGGAAGACCATCTCGGCGTACGCGCTCTGCCACAGCAGGTAGTTGGAGGTGCGCTGTTCGCCGCTGGGCCGCAGGAAGAGGTCCACGTCGGGCATGTCCGGGTAGTACAGGTACTTCGCGAGGGTCTTCTCGTTGACCTTGGACGGGTCGAGACGGCCCGCCTTCACGTCCTCGGCGAGGGCCTGCGCGGCATCGGCGATCTCGGCCCGGCCGCCGTAGTTCATGCAGAAGTACAGGGTCAGCTTGTCGTTGCCCTTGGTCTGCTCCTGGGCGACCTGGAGCTCCTTGGCGACGGACTTCCACAGCTTGGGCATCCGGCCCACCCAGCGCACCCGGATACCGAGCTCGTCGAGCTGGTCGCGGGTCTTGCGGATGAAGTCGCGGTTGAAGTTCATGAGGAAGCGGACCTCGTCGGGCGAACGCTTCCAGTTCTCGGTGGAGAAGGCGTAGAGCGAGATGTTCTTCACCCCGGCCTCGATCGCGCCCTGGAGCACGTCGAGGACCCGCTCGGCGCCGACCTTGTGCCCTTCCGTCCGGGGCAGCCCGCGTTCCTTGGCCCACCGGCCGTTCCCGTCCATGACGATCGCCACATGCTCGGGGATCAGCTCACCGGGGAGCTTCGGCGCGCGCGCACCGGACGGGTGCGGCTCCGGCGCCCTGTACTCGCGCCGCCGGCGCCCCAGGATCCCGTTTACGACCATGGTGCTTCTCGTCTCCCTCTCAGGGTTGCTTCTCTACGTAACGCAGGGATCTGAGCCCGCGTTCCAGATGCCAGTGCAGGTAGGCGGAGACCAGCCCGCTGCCCTCCCTGACGTACCGCGGCTCGCTGGCGTCCGCGGTCTCCCAGTCTCCCGTAAGCAGCGCGGCGAGAAGTTCCAGGGTCGCCGGCGACGGTACGACGCTGCCGGGCACCCGGCAGTCCACGCAGACCGAGCCTCCGGCGGCCACCGAGAAGAAGCGGTTCGGGCCGGTCATGCCGCATCTCGCGCAGTCGCTGAAGCTGGGGGCATAGCCGTTGACGGCCAGGGAGCGCAGCAGGAAGGCGTCCAGGACCAGGTGGGGCGCGTGCTCGCCCCGGGCGAGGGTGCGCAGGGCGCCGACCAGCAGCAGGTACTGCTGCACCGCCGGCTCGCCCTCGTGATCGGTGAACCGCTCGGCGGTCTCCAGCATGGCCGTCCCGGCGGTGTACCGGGCGTAGTCGGAGACGATCCCGCCACCGTACGGCGCGATGGTCTCGCTCTGCGTGCACAGCGGCAGCCCGCGCCCGACGAGCTCACTCCCCCGCGCGAAGAACTGCACGTCGACGTGGGAGAAGGGTTCGAGGCGGGCGCCGAACTTGGACTTCGTCCGCCGCACGCCACGGGCCACGGCGCGTACCCGCCCGTGACCGCGTGTGAGCAGCGTGATGATCCGGTCCGCTTCCCCCAGCTTCTGCGTCCGCAGCACGACCCCGTCGTCCCGGAAGAGACTCATCGCACACCCCCGCGCGGGGCGCGCGGCACGGTGCCGTCGTAGCGGAACAGACTCATGAGCCCATTCTCGCCTACGCGGAACCGTGGTCGTCGGCGTCCGCGACTACGCCCTCCGCCGGGGTGGCTTCCCGCAGGGCGTCCGGCACCGCGTCCCACTCCCTGCCGCCGCCGTACGGTCTGAGTTGGACGTACGGCCCCTCATGCCCCATCACGACGCCGGACCTCCCGGTACGGGTGTCCACGACGTAAGAACCCACGGGCATTTTCGTCACCGATTCCCTCCCGACTTCGATTCCATCGAAATCCCCCACCTTTCCGAGTTTCACTCTTCCTCTCTCCACAGTGGCGTTCTTTCCCTACACTCGGCAGGAGTCTGTGCACTACAAGTGCAAAGCTGAACAAGGGGGTTGGCCATGGCCAATGGTTCACGGCAGGCGGCGTGGGAGTTCTTCGGAACGGAACTGCGGCGACAGCGGGAGGAGGTCGGGATGACCCAGGCTGAGCTGGGGTCACGGGTCTTCGTCTCCGGCGCGTATATCGGGCAGTTCGAGCAGGCCTTTCGAAAACCGCAGCTGGATATCTCCCAGCGGATCGACGCGGTTCTACAAACCGACGGTATTTTCGAGCGCTTGTGCAGGAAGCTCATCGACGACAAGCGGTATGCGGATTACTTCGCGCCGGTCGTGGAGTTCGAGCGGACGGCCACGAGGATCTGCGAGTTCGCGCCGACGGTCGTGCCGGGCCTGCTGCAAACCGCGGCTTATGCCGGGGCGGTGACGGTCGCGGCGAACCCGTTCGTCACGGACGAGTACGTCGAGGAGAAGGTCGCCGCCCGGCTGGAACGGGCGCAGATCCTCAAGGACGCTACAAGGCCCGAGTACTGGGTGGTCCTGCATGAGAGCGTGCTGCGCATCCCGGTCGGCGGCCCGCAGGCCATGGCCGATCAACTCGACTGCATCGCGCGGCTGATGCGGCACCGCAAGGTGTGGCTGACGGTGGTGCCGTTCGCGGCCGGGGCGTACGCCTCGATCGCCGGGATGCTACAGCTCATGGAGTTCGACGACGCGCCTCCCCTCGCCTATACAGAGACGGCGTTTTCGGGAACGCTCATCGATGATCCGGCCGTGGTGAAACGGGCCCAGCGCACATACGATCTGCTCAGGGTCGCCGCGCTGTCGCCGGAGGCGTCCCTGACCCTGATCGCCTCGGCGGCGGAGGACTTCAGACGATGCGTGAGTACGACCTGAGCAACGCCCGCTGGCGCAAGAGCAGCTACAGCAACGGCGAGGGCGGCAGCTGCGTCGAGGTCACCGACGGAGTCCCCGGTGTCATGCCGGTCCGGGACTCCAAACTCGGCACGGACAGCCCCGTCCTCGCCTTCCCCACCGACATCTGGACCCACTTCCTCGGGCTCCTCAAGTAGTGCCCGACCGGCCGGTACGGGCGGCCCGTCCCGCCGACCTGATCGCACTGCGCTCCCTGCTGGCCGATGCCTGTGAACCGCAGGACATCCCGGCACCGGCACTCCTCACCGAGGCCGTGGACCGCGGCCTCGTGCGCGTGGCCGTTTCCGACGGGGAGTTGGTGGGATGCGTGGCGGCGGAGATGCCGTCCCCGGGGCATGCGCGGCTGACCGTCGTCGCCGTACGCCCGGAGTCGCGCCGGCAGGGTGTGGCCGCACGGCTCCTCGACGAGACGCTGCACGCGCTGCTCCACGAGCCGGACGAGCCGCCGCTGATCTCCGCGATGGCGAGGACGGACCAACCGGCGCTCACGCAACTTCTGTTGGGGTGCGGGTTCATAGGGACACGGGTGATGCGCCTGCCCGGTCTGCCCGTCCACTACCAGTACAAGTCCCGCGTGGAGTACGTCGATCCGGAGGCCCGGCATCTCGTGCCGGTCTCCGCGCGGGAGCAGCTCGCCGAGTCGCTCTCGCCTCCCGACCACGCGGTGACGGCGCTGGTGACGCTCGGCGGTGAACCCGCCTTCGAGATCGCCCGGTTCGAGAGGGACGACCCCGCCGCCCTCCAGTCCGGGGAGGCCGCGGCCGGTATCGCCTTCTCCGGTTCGATCCTCGCCGCCATCACCTTCCTGCTGGGCTTCGCCTTCACCTCGACCCGGTTCCCCGACGACGTACGGCTGCTGCTCATCGGGGCGACCTTCGCCACCGTGCTGTCCCTGATCGTCTACGCGAGCGCGTCCGGCGAGCTCGCCCGCATCCGCTCCAACTCGTTCGGCCGGATCATGAAGTGGGGGAACGTCCTCTCCGAGTACGGCGGTGTCCTCCCGTTCGTGATCTCGCTGCCCGTCACCTACGCGCAGGCCAGTGGCGATCCCTGGACCACGATGGTCCTGGCGGCCGTCCTCAGCGCCGCGATCGGCTGGTACGAGCGCTCGGAGTTCTCCATCGCCCACCGGTTCCGCCGCAGCCGTACCGAACTGGGCCTCAAGCTGTTCACCGCCGCGTCCCCGACGGTCGGGGCGGCGCTGGTGGCGGCGGACGCGACGAGCTGGCCGTGGACCATCGCCCTGATGGCCGCGCTCACGGCGCGGACCTGGCTGTATCTGTTCCGCCGGGGCGCGGAGGCGGACATCGCGGAGCGCCGGCAGTGGCGGATCAGGGCCTAGGACCCACGGCAGCCCGGACCCGGTCCACGACCTCCCGGGCGCAGCCCCAGGACAGGGTCACCCCCGCCCCGCCGTGCCCGTAGTTGTGCACCAGCAGGGTGTCGCCGTGCCGCTCGGCCATGAGCCGGACGCCGGTGCGGACCGGCCTGAGGCCCACCCGCTGCTCGATCACCCGGGCACCGGCGAGCTTCGGCTCCACGGCCGTACAGCGCCGTACGATCTCCCGGGCCGTGTCCTCGTCGGGCCGCAGGTCCCAGCTCCCGGGCTCGGCCGTGCCGCCCAGGACCACCGTGTCGGCGTGCGGGTAGATGTAGGTGAGGTCCTCGGCGCCGGGGGTGTCGTCGCAGAAGAAGTCCTCGATCCCCGGGTTCTCGACCACGACGAGCTGTCCGCGCACCGCGTCCACCGCCGGGTCGTCGACGAGGAACCGGGCTTCCGCGCCCGTGCAGTTGACGATCACCGGGGCCTCCGGGAGGGCCTCGCCGAGGGTGTCGTAGCGGTGGCGGCGGACGGTTGCGCCGGCCCGCTCCAGCCGTCGCAGGAGATGGTCGAGGTAGCGGGGCATGTCGACGAGGGGGGCCCGGTAGCGCCAGCCGGTGACATAGCCGTCCCGGAGGTCGTCGGGCGGGCAGGGGAGCGCGCCGACCACGGTGCCCCAGGACGGCATGTCGCAGGGGATCGTGGATTCGTGCGTGCCCTCCGTCAGCCGGACGCCGGTGTCCGCGGCCGTGCTCAGCGCGGTCAGCTCCGCCAGGGTCCGGCGGCTCCAGCGGTCGACCAGGTCGCGCGGCTCGACCAGGTAGGGATCCCACATCGCGCCCGCTGCCGCCGAGGTCGTGTCGGCGGGGAGCCGGTCGGTGTCCACCCGGACGTCCAGGCCGGCCTCCGCCAGACACACCGCCGTGGTGAGGCCCGAGACCCCGGCACCGATCACCACCACACTGGACGCCACCAGGGCCTCGCCTCCGTCGTCGGGACCTTCGAGACTAACCGGGCCGGCACGCACACCCCCACCGCCACTTCGGCCATTCCCCGAACGGGTGAGGGGGTGGTCCCGAGGAGTCCGAGGGGGTAAACCCCCCTGGTGATCCGGCAGTTGACCGGATGGGGCCGCGCCGGTCGATCCGCGAGGCTCCTGGCATGAAGCAGATGACGAAGAGCCTCGCCCTGATCGCCGCCGCCTCCGGTGCCGTCGTCGGTGTCCTGACCCCGCTGTCCGCCTCCGCCGACTCCGGCGCCCCGGCGCTGAAGTGGACCAAGTGCGCGGGCAGCGGCCTCGATCCGCGCCAGCGATGCGCGACCGTCTCCGTACCCATGGACTACGCCGACCCGGACGGCCCGAAGATCGAGATCGCCGTCTCCCGTATCCGCAGCGAGAATCCGGACGCCCGGCGCGGTGCCCTGCTGCTCATCCCCGGCGGGCCGGGCGGCGACAGCATGAACGACCCCTCGGGGAAGGGGCAGAAGCTGCCGCAGAAGGTGCGGGACGCCTACGACCTGATCGGCTTCGCACCGCGCGGGATGGCGCCCTCCACGGCCGTCGACTGCGGGCTCGAACACCGGGACCTGGCCCGCACGACCCTGCTGCCCTGGCCCGGCCCCGACGGGTCCGTCGACGCGACGATGGCCGCGGGCAAGCGTGTCTCCGAGGCCTGCGCGCGCAACGGCGGCGAGCTGATCCGGCACATCAGCACCCTCAACGAGGCCCGCGACCTCGACCGCGTGCGGGCCGCGCTCGGCGAGCGCAAGGTGTCCGCGTGGGGCGTGTCGTACGGCACCTATGTCGCCGACGCCTACCTCCAGTTGTTCCCGCGGCGCACCGACCGTGTCGTCCTGGACAGCAACGACAACGCGGACCCCGTCCACGCGGAGCGCGCGTGGCTCGCCGCGTTCGAGCGCGGCGCCGAGGACAACTTCCCGGAGTTCGCGAAGTGGGCCTCCGCACCCGGCAATCCTGACCGCCTCGCCGACACGGCCGCCGAGGTGCGCCCGCTCTTCCTGCGTCTCGCGGCCCGCCTCGACCGCGAGCCGATCCCCTGGCCGGGCGCCAACCCCGAGGAGCTGAACGGCAACGTCCTGCGCCAGTCGATGCTCGACTCCTTCTACGACCCGGACGACTACCCGGCCCTCGCCAAGCTGATCCTCGCCGCCCAAAAGGGCACGGTGCCGCCCGCTCCGGCGGGCCCGCCCGAGGCCGTCCTCCAGAACGTCACCGCGGTCGGCGCCGCCACCATCTGCAACGACGCCGACTGGCCGAGCGCCCCGGAGGTGTACCGCGAGGGCGTGGCCAGGAGCCGCGCCGAGTTCCCGCTGACCGGGGGCATGCCGCGGAACGCCATGACGTGCGCCGCCTGGCCGTGGCAGCCGAAGGAGGCGCCGGTGCACGTCAGCGACCGCGGCCCGTCCAACATCCTGATGGTGCAGAACGAACGGGACGTGGCCACCCCGCTCAGCGGTGCGCTCAAGCTCCGCGAGGCGCTCGGCCGGCGTGCCGTCATGGTCACCAACGACTCCACCGGCCATGACGCCTACCTCGACAACGGCACCGCGTGCGGCGACGCGACCGTGTCCCGCTTCCTGGCCACCGGCAAGCGGCCCGCCGAGGACCTCTACTGCGAGTGAGCGCACCTTCCGTACCGGCGGGCCAGCGCGTGGAACGCCTCCTTCGGTTCCCAGTGCCAGTCCGAACGCGGGTCGTCGGGGCGGTCCTTGAACGCCTTGGCGATGCCGTAGCTCGCCATGTCGAGGTCGTGGCGCGGGTCGCCGGGGCGGTGAGGCGCGTCCGCGGTGAGGAACTCGAAGGCCATCGCGGCGTAGAGGCCCATCGACTCGAAGACGTCGAGGAGTCGGGTGAGATAAACGGCCTGGGTGCGCTCGCTGCGGACGACGTTCCCCTTGATCTCCGGCGGGTCCTTGTCGTAGTCGACGATGTCCCAGCCCATCCCGCCCGCCTCGGGGGCGCCGACGAACGTGCAGGTGCCGAACTCGGTGACGGCGACCGGCTTGCCCCAGCGCAGGTACTGCCTCAACTCGCGTACGTAGTCGTGTGGTTGACGGAAGTACGAGTAGTAGTCGATGCCGACCACGTCGAACAGGTTCCAGTCGACCTCGTCGTCCTGGGCCGCGGCATAGCTGAGGCGGCCGTCGAAGACCGAGCGGCCCACCTTGGCCGCCCTGGCGGTGAAGCGGTCCAGTTCGCGCTGCATCCTCACCGGGTCGAAGTTGCCCTTCATGCGGTTCTCGACCCGCTCCAGGACCGTGTCCCCCGGCAGGATCCCCGGCACGAACAGCCAGAACTCGCAGCCCACGCTGAGTTCGACGCTCGCGCCCTGCCGGCGCAGGCGCTCCGCGAACCGGCCGCACTCCGCCAGGTGGTCGAGGATGTCCCGCTGCGGGACGTCGCCGAGGGTCGGCTGGAGCCAGACGTGCAGCCCGCGCTCGGCCACCTCGGCGGCCGTGGCGGTGAGACGTTCGACGCCGTCGCCGGTGACGTCGACGGTGTCGGCGTGCAGGTCGTCGCGGATGGCCCGGATGTCGCCGCGCATCCGGGCGGCGTTCCAGGCGGTGGCGGGGGTCTCGCCCTCGCCGACGGTGTAGACGACGCCGTGGCGCCTGAGTCCGTGGTGCCGCGCGTTCGCTTCCGCCCGGGCCGCCGGCAGCAGCAGAGCGGCCCCGGCCCCCGCGGCTCCGGCCAGGAACTGTGCCCGGTTGATCCCCGTTGTCTTCTCCATGCCGCCACTGTGTCGGCCGCCGGCGGGCCTGTCCGTCCGCCGATGGTCTACGGCGGTGCAACCAAGGGATGAGCCCCGGCGTCGATCATTGAAGAGATCGGTTCTCGTCACCGAGCGAAGGAGAGAAAGATCTTAGGCTCCGGAAAGCTGTCCCGACGCACCCTCCTGGCCGCCGGTACCGCCACCCTCCTGACCAGCACGACCGCGCACGCCGCCGACGACGACGTCACCGCCCGGCTGCGCGCGCTCGAAGAGCGCTACGACGCCCGGCTCGGCGTCTTCGCCCACCACCTCACCACCAGGCGGTCCATCCGCTTCCGCGCCGACGAGCGCTTCCCGATGTGCTCCGTGTTCAAGGCCCTCGCGGCCGCCGCCGTCCTGCGCGACCTGGACCGGCACGGCGAGGTCCTCGGCCGCCGCATCCACTACACCGAGGACGACCTGGTGATGCCGGGCTCGGACCGGACGAAGGCACATCTGGCGGAGGGCATGACGATCGCCGGGCTCGCCGAGGTGGCCATCACCTACAGCGACAACACGGCCGGCAACCTCCTCCTGCGCGAACTCGGCGGCCCCACCGCGATCACCCGCTTCGCCCGCTCCCTCGGGGACCGGGTCACCCGCCTCGACCGCTGGGAGCCCGAGCTCAACACCGCCGAGCCGTGGCGGCTCACGGACACGACGAGCCCGTACGCCGTCGGTCGCACCTACGGCCGGCTGGTCCTCGGCGACGCGCTGAACCGGCGGGACCGGGAGCTGCTCACGCACTGGCTGCTGAACAACACGACCAGCGTCAACCGCTTCCACGCGGGCCTGCCGAAGACATGGGCGATCGCCGACAAGACGGGCAGCGGCTCCTACGGCACCGCCAACGACGTCGGCGTGGTCTGGACCGAGGACGGTGACCCGATCGTCCTGTCGGTGCTGTCGACCATGCCCACGCAGGACGCCGTACGGGACGACGCCCTGATCGCCGACGCGGCCGCGGTGGTCGCCGGCGCCCTGGGCTGAGAGGTCAGAACCGCCGGACGTACCGCCGCTGCCAGGGGGTCTCCACCGCGCGTCGGTCGTAGTGCTCGCGCACGTACCCGACCGCCTCCCGCGGGGGCACGCCGTCCAGAACGGCCAGGCAGGCCAGGGCCGTTCCGGTGCGCCCGCGGCCGCCCCCGCAGGCGATCTCGACCCGTTCGGCGGCCGACCGTTCCCAGGCGTCGATCAGGACACCGCGGGCCTCCTCGTGGTCCGCCGGCAGGCGGAAGTCCGGCCAGCGGACCCACCGGGAGGCCCAGGGGACCTCGGGTGGACCGCCCCCGAGCAGATAGACGCCGTACGCCGGTGTCGGCGCGGCCGGATCCAGCGGATGCCTGAGGCCCCGGCCCCGCACCAGGCGTCCGGACGGCAGCCGCAGCACGCCCGGATCGTGTTCGTCCCACCCCTTCATGAGGCCCATTCGAACCTGTCATCGACGCTCGGGCAACCGAATCCGCCCCCCTCGTGGTCTGGTGGGCGAGGGAGGGTGCCAGATGCAGGCCGAACAAGAGGACCGGTTCCAGGAATTCGTCAGAGCCAGGTGGTCGCACCTAGTGCGGACCGCCTATCTGCTCACCGGCGACGCCCATCACGCCGAGGACCTGACGCAGACGGCGCTGGCGAAGGCGTACCGCTCCTGGCGGCGCGTGTCGGGCAGCGACAACCCGGAGGCGTACGTCCGGCGGATGCTGGTCACCTGCAACAGCGACCGCTTCCGCAAGCGGCGCGTGAAGGAGTCGCTGACCGACGCGCCGCCGGAGCGGGCGGGCCGGGACGAGGCCGTGGCCCGGGTCGACGAACGCGGGGTGCTCATGGCCGCCCTGGCCGGGCTGCCGCCCAGGCAGCGGGCCGTGGTCGTCATGCGCTACTGGGAGGACCTGTCGGAGGCGGAGGCCGCCGAGGTGCTCGGCTGCTCACAGGGCACGGTCAAGAGCCAGGCGTCCAAGGGACTGGCGAAGTTGCGTACGTATCCGGGACTCGCGCAGGTCATGGACCGCGCCCCGCAGGGAGGCACGAGATGAGTCAGGAAGAGGAGCGGGACTTCGAGGAGCAACTGCGGGAGCTGCTCGCCGAGGACGCCTACACGATCCGGCCCTCGCCGGCGCCGTATCCGCGGATCCGCCGCCAGGGCGTGGTCGAGCGGCGCCGCCGGGTGGTGGTGGCCGGGGCGGCCCTGGTGACCCTGGCCGCGGTACCGGTGGGGGCGTTCGCGGTGAGCGGCTCGGGAGCGGGCACGGCGGAGCCCGCCACACCCGCCTCGGTGACCGCCAGCCCCACGACCCTGTCCACCCCCTCCCCCTCCCCCACGCCCAGTGGGCCGGCGGGACCGGCCACGGCGGGGCAGCTCCGGGACGGGATCACGCGGGAGCAGGCCGTGGAGGGGCTGGACGACTGCATCGCCGAACACCGGAAGAACGTCGCCATGGGCGCCCGCGACCTGCACCTGGGCAAGGCCGACGACTACCGGATCATCCTGGCGCTGAAGAGCACCGGGGACCTCAACTCACCCGGTGACGGCACCTTCGTGGTCGCCGTGCAGGAGAAGCCCTCGGAGGTCCGGCTGGTCTGCAACATCAAGGGCGGCGTGGCCTCCGGGCTCAACTACAGCGGCGGCAGCGACCGGCAGCCGGACTCACCGCCCGTGCTGGTCGACACCAACGCCAACAAGCTCTACCAGCAGTCCTTCCTGAACAAGGGCAACTGGAAGCTGCCGTTCAGCTGGGGCTTCATCGGCACGGTCGATCCGACGGTGGCCAAGGTGACCGTCTCCTACGGCGGCTCCACCAGCGAGGCCGTCCTCGACCACGGCTGGTTCGCCGCCGCGGGCACCCTGACCCAGCAGGTCACCAGGAACCCGCACGTCAAGGGCTACGACAAGGGCGGCAAGCTGATCTACGACTCCGACGAGGACAAGACGTACCAGCAGGTGCAGTAGCGAGCCGGCTCGGGAAGGGGGCGCCGTACAGGGGTCGGCGCCCCCTCACCCTTTGCGGGAGGATCAGTGGACGGCCGATCCCGAGGAGCCCCGATGACCCTTCCCGCCCCGCTGACCGGAGTCGTCCCGCCCGTCTGCACGCCGCTGACACCGGACCGCGAGGTGGACGTCCCCTCGCTGCTCAGGCTCGTCGACCATCTGGTCGCGGGCGGGGTGCACGGCCTGTTCGTCCTCGGTACGTCGTCCGAGGCGGCCTTCCTGACCGACGCCCAGCGCAGGCTCGTGGTGGAGACGGTCACCGGGCACGTCGGGGGCCGACTGCCCGTGCTGGCCGGGGTGATCGACATGACGACGGCCCGGGTCCTGGACCATGTGCGGGCCGTCACGGCGGCGGGCGCCGACGCGGTCGTCGTCACGGCGCCCTTCTACACGAGCACCCATCCGCGGGAGATCGCCCGCCACTACCGGCTGGTCGCGGCCGGCAGCCCGGTCCCGGTCATCGCGTACGACCTGCCGAGCGGTGTCCACACCAAGCTTCCCGCGGACGTGGTCCTGGACCTGGCCGCCGAGGGCGTCCTGGCCGGCCTCAAGGACTCCAGCGGCGACCTCGCCGGCTTCCGCACGGTCGTCACCGGCGCCCGCGCCCACCCCGGCATCACCGGCTTCAGCGCCCTGACCGGCTCCGAACTCATCGTCGACGCGGCCCTCGCGGTCGGCGCGGACGGGGCGGTGCCCGGTCTCGCCAACGTCGACCCCGAGGGGTACGTCCGTCTCGACCGGCTGTGCCGCGCGGGCGACCTGGACGCGGCCCGCGCCGAACAGGAGCGGCTGTGCGCCCTGTTCGGCATGGTGAGCGTGGGCGACCCGGCCCGCATGGGCAGGTCGTCGTCGGCCCTGGGCGCGTTCAAGGCGGCCCTGCACCTGCGGGGCGTCATCGACTGCCCGGTGACGGCGGAGCCGCAGGTGCCGTTGTCGGCGGCGGAGGTGGAGCGGGTGGGCGCGTTCCTGTCCGGGGCGGGGCTGCTCTGAGCGCTACACGCTCCCCGGAGTCACCATCCCCGACTCGTAGGCCACGATGACCAGTTGCGCCCGGTCGCGGGCCCCCAGCTTCCCCATGATCCGGCTGACGTGGGTCTTCGCGGTGAGGGGGCTCAGGCCCAGCGCGTTGGCGATCTCGGTGTTGTTGAGGCCTCGCGCGACCAGGGCCAGCACCTCGCGCTCCCGCTCGGAGAGGCACTCGGGTCCGCCGCCCGCCACCGGTACCGAGGGGCTGCGCAGGAACCGCTCGATCAGCCGTGCCGTCGGTCCCGGGGACAGCAGGGCCTCGCCGGCCGCCACCGTGCGGATGGCGTCGAGGAGTTCGGCCGGCCGGGTGTCCTTCACCAGGAAGCCGGAGGCGCCCGCGCGCAGCGCCTCGACGATGTTCTCGTCGGTGTCGTAGGTGGTCAGGACCAGCACCCGCACCCCGGCGAGTTCCTCGTCGGCCGCGATGAGCCGGGTCGCCTCGATGCCGTCGAGGTCGGGCATGCGGATGTCCATCACCACCAGGTCGGGCCGCACTTCACGGGCCGCTCCCACGGCCTCCCGTCCGCTGCCCGCCTCTCCCACGACCTCCATGTCCCGTGCCGACTCGACGAGCATGGCGAACGCGGCCCGCACCAGGGTCTGGTCGTCGGCGAGCAGCACGCGGATGGTCATACGGTTCCCTCCCCCACGGTGAGCGGCAGCGCCGCCGTCACCTCGAACCCGCCGTCCGGACGTGGTCCGGCGTCGAGTGTGCCACCGACGCTGCGGGCCCGCTCCCGCATTCCGACCAGTCCGAAGCCGGGGCTGCCGCCGGGGACGGGCCCGGTGCCGTCGTCGGTCACCGTCACTCTGAGGGCGCCCGGTTCGTCGTACAGCCTGAGGAGTACGGCGGGTTCGGGCCCCGCGTGGCGGACCGCGTTGGTGAGGGCCTCCTGGACGATCCGGTAGGCGGCGGCGCCGACGGCGGGCGGTGGGTCCCTGCGGACGCGCAGGTCCTGCTCGACGCGGGCACCCGCGAGCCGTGCCGCCGCGACGAGGTCGGGCAGGCCGTCGAGGCCGGGTAGTGGGCCGCGGGTGTCCGAGGGGCCGTGTTCGCGCAGTACCTCCAGGGTGGTACGGAGTTCGCCGCGCGCGGTGCGGCAGGTGTCGGCGATGTCGTCGAGGGACTTGGCGACCGCCTCCCGGTCGAGGCGCTCGGGGTCGGCGGCCAGGACGTGTGCGGCGACGGAGGTCTGGACGCCGATGAGGGTGATGCTGTGGGCGAGCAGGTCGTGCAGGTCGCGGGCGATGCGCAGGCGTTCCTCGGCGACCCGGCGGCGGGCCTCCTCCTCGCGGGTGCGTTCGGCGCGGACGGCGCGCTCGACGATGGAGGCGACGTACTGGCGGTAGTAGCGGACGTCGATGCCGCAGAAGAGGACGGCGATGATCCAGCCGGAGGTCTGCAGCAGTTCGAGGGCCCGGTGGGCGTTGACGGTGAGCATCACGGTCAGCGAGACACTCAGCACGACGGCGCCCGTCAGGACCGTCCGCAGGGGGCGGCCGGTGACGGCGACCGTGTAGAGGGCGACGTAGGCGACCAGGGTGGGGGCCGCATGGTTGTTGTCAAGGGCGTGGTACGGCGCGATCAGCGCCACCATCGCGGCCAGCACGAGCAGCGGACGGCGGCGGCGCCACACGATCGGCACGTGGGCGGCGAGCAGCAGCGTCCAGCCGAGGGCGTCCGGGCGGCGGCCGTCGTCGATGAACAGGCCGGCGCAGACGGCCGCCGCCGCCAGCACGACGGCGAGCAGCGCGTCGTTGCGGGTGCCGTGCGGGGCGGTCCGCGGGTCGCGGTTGACCGCCGCCATGATCCGCTCGCCGAGTCGGGGTCCGGTGATCTGCTGCACGGTCTCATCTTCGTGGCGGAGGGCGCCCTTCCGGGAGGGAAGGGCGCCCAGGAGTGACCTCGTCACACGGGTTCCCGCTGCGGCTCGGCCGGTACGGGCGGCTCGGGCGCCCGGGACAGCGGCCCCGGCCACCACACCTTCCGGCGCAGGGCGACGGCCGCGCTGGTGACCAGGTAGGTCCGCACCAGGAAGGTGTCGAGCAGCACGCCGACCGCGATCACGAAGCCCAGCTCGACGAGTTGGACCAGCGGCATGTTGGTGAGCACCGCGAAGGTCGCCGCGAGGACGAGCCCGGCGGAGGCGATGACCCCGCCCGTGGTTCGCAGCGCGGTGAGGGCCGCGTCGACCGGTTCGGCGCCGGCCATGGACTCCTCGCGCATCCGGTGCATCAGGAAGATGCCGTAGTCGACTCCCAGGGCGACCAGGAACACGAAGGACAGCAGTCCGAGTCCGGGATCGGTGCCCTCGAACCCGAACACCGGCCCGAAGACCAGCCCACCGATACCGAGGGCCGCGCCCCACACGGCGACCACGGCGACCACCAGGATCAGCGGTGCGACCAGCGACCTGAGCAGCGCGATCAGGATCAGCAGCACGGAGACGAGGACGATCGGCACGACGATGGACCGGTCCCGGGCGTTGGTGTCCTCCAGGTCGATCTGTTGGGCGCTGGGCCCGCCGACGTACGACCCGTCCAGCTTGTCGCGCAGCGCCTCGATGGTGGCGGTCTCCCCCGCGGACTGCGGGGCGCCCTTCGCCGTGACGGCGATCTCGGTCCAGCCGCCCCCGGTACGCCCCCGCTGGGCGCTGTCGACCCCGTCCGTGTCCCGGATCGCGGCGAGGGTGGCGTCGGCGCGGCCGGCCGGGGTCATGACGCTGATGGGCTGTGTCCCCCGTTCCGGATACGCCTCGGCGAGCGTCCGCATGGCGGCGACGGCGTCGGGCCTGGTGGTGAAGGAGTCCTCCTGCTTGATGCTGCCGGGCAGGTTCAGCGTGCCAAGGGCGAGCGCCCCGAGCAGTACGGCCCCGCCGGCCAGCACGGTGAGCGGCCGCCGCCCTGCGGAGCTGCCCATCGCGGCGAACAGGGACCGGCGGACCTTGGGCGTGCTGCCGTAGCGCGGCACGAGCGGCCAGAAGACCCTGGGCCCCAGCAGCACCAGGACCGCGGGCAACAGCGTCATCATCGCGACGAGCGCGACGAGCACCCCGACCGTCCCCAACGGCCCCATTCCACGGCTGCTGTTGAGGTCGGCGGCGAGCAGACACAGCAGCCCGGCGGCCACGGTCCCGGAGGAGGCGAGCACGGCGGGCCCGCAGCCCTTCAGCGCGGCCGCCATGGCGTCGTACGGCCGCTCGGTGCGCCGTAGCTCCTCCCGGTACCGGGAGACGAGCAGCAGCGCGTAGTCGGTGCCCGCGCCGAACACGAGGATCGTCATGATGCCGCCGCTCTGACCGGTGACGGAGGTGCCGAACCCCTGGTTGAGCCCGTAGGCGACGGCTCGTGCGAGGAACTCCGACATGCCGGCGACCCCGAGCGGCACCAGCCACAGCAGCGGGCTGCGGTAGATGACGATCAGCAGCAGGGCGACAACCCCGGCGGTGGTGTAGAGCAGCGGCCCGCCGAGCGAGTCGTAGACCTCGCCGGCGTCGGTGGCCAGGGCCCCCTCCCCACCGACCTCGACGCCGAGCCCGTCCCCGCCCTTGGCGATGTCCCGCACGTCGTTGACGAGCAGATCGCGGGCCTTCTCGTCCGTGCCCGGCTCGGTGCTGGCAACGGGATACATCACGGTGGTCCCGTCCTTGGACGGAATCCCCCGCGGCTCGGCGGTGAGCGTGTGCGTGTCCGCGATCCGCCCGATCTGCTCGGCGGCGGTCGCCTTGTCGGCCGCGGTCAGCCCACCCTCCCGGTGGTAGACGACGACCATCTGCGTGGCCCCGCCCCCGGGCAGCTCCTCCTGCATCTTCGCGACCTGTGTCGAGTCGGCGCCGGCCGGCAGATAGTCCACGGCCCGGTCCCGCTGCACATCGGCGAGCTTCGCCGCGAACGGCGACACAGCCGCCAGCACGACGATCCACAACCCCAGCACCAGCCAGGGCACGGCACGCCGTCGCCGTGCGCTCATCTTTGCGGCCCCCATCGACGGGCCTCCCTCCGGTCGGACGTCTGGTTCGGTTCCAGACTCCCGGCGCAGGGGCCTTGGTTCGTCGGGCGGGAGGGCGAGTCGGGGACTACTGCCAGGGGTGGCCCGGGACGCGGACTACTCCCCGGGGAGTATCAGGACGGTGTCCGGGCCGCCACGAGCAGCCGCGTCACGTCGTCCGCGCAGATCGTCAAAGCCGTGCCCACGGTGCTGAGGACGTCCTGTTCCGCCGGGGTGTACGGGCCGTCCGCGAGGGCGATACGGGCCGCCTGGAGGAGGATCGACTCGCGGCCCGCCGGGGCGAGGTGGGGGGCGAGCGGGTCGAGGGCCTCGTGGAGCTCTATGGCGAGGCCGGCTCCGCAGGGGCGGTCGTAGACCCGGCCGGTGTCCTCGGCGAGGGCCTCGACCAGGGCCTCCAGCTGATCCTCCGTGCAGTCCTCGAAGCCCGCCGCGCGAACCGTGGCGGCCGCGGTCTCCAGGGCGGTGCGCGAGCAGGTGCCGCCCGCGGCCAGGACCGCGAGCGCGACCGTGTGGACGGCGTCGCGGAGCATCGCCGAGAAACGGTTCGTGGTCGGGTGGTCCAGGACGTCCGTGCCGAAGTGGCGTCGGCAGGCCGCGCATTCCACCACCGGGCCGGTGTCGCCGCGCGGCAGGACGGGGACGCCGAGCAGCGTGAAGCGGCGACGGCCCGTCAGACGCTGGAAGTTGCGGTCACCACCGCACCCGGGGCAGAAGAACTCGCCGTCGCCGACGGTCGTCCACGCGGTACGGGTGCCCAGGAGGCGCGCAGGCCTGGCAGCACGGTCGTTTCGTCCCGGTCCTGGGAGCACGTCGCACCTCCGTAACGCCGCGGCAACATCGCCGCGCTTGCGTGATGTTAGCCACATCAGCGCGGCGGAGTCAGCACCCCTGACGAGACCTGCTCGTGACCTACACGCACCGATGGCCGATAAACGACGGGGCCTTGATCGCCGTATACAGCGACCAAGGCCCCGAAACCACCGGTCAGAGGGATTATCGAGCGGCCCGGTTGACCGCCGAGACGACCGCCTTCAGCGACGCACGCGTCGTGTTCGCGTCGATCCCGATTCCCCACAGAACCTTGCCGTCGATCGCGCATTCGATGTAGGAGGCGGCCTGTGCGGAGGCGCCCTCGCTCATCGTGTGCTCCTGGTAGTCCAGCAGCCGGGCGTCGATGCCGACCTTGGCCAGCGCGTCGAAGAAGGCCGAGATCGGTCCGTTGCCGCTGCCGGTGAGGACCGTGTCCTCGCCGTCGACCGTCGCCTCGACCCGCAGCGTGTCCACGCCGTCGGTGTCCGTCGTCGACTGGCCGTTCCTGACCTGGATACGGCCCCACGGGTTCTCGGGGTTGGGCAGGTACTCGTCCTGGAAGGTCGCCCAGATGTCGGAGCCGGTGACCTCGCCGCCCTCGGCGTCCGTCTTGGCCTGGATGAGCTTGGAGAACTCGATCTGCATCCGGCGGGGCAGGTCCAGCTTGTGGTCGTTCTTCAGGACGTACGCGATACCGCCCTTGCCGGACTGCGAGTTGACCCGGATGACGGCCTCGTAGGAGCGGCCGACGTCCTTGGGGTCGATCGGCAGGTACGGGACCGCCCACTCGATGTCGTCGACGGTGACGCCCTTGGCGGCCGCGTCGGCCTCCATGGCGTCGAAGCCCTTCTTGATGGCGTCCTGGTGGGAGCCGGAGAAGGACGTGTAGACCAGGTCGCCCACGTACGGGTGGCGCGGGTGGACCTCCATCTGGTTGCAGTACTCCCACGTACGACGGATCTCGTCGATGTCGGAGAAGTCGATCTGCGGGTCGACGCCCTGCGAGAACAGGTTCATGCCCAGGGTGACCAGGTCGACGTTGCCGGTGCGCTCGCCCTGTCCGAACAGACAGCCCTCGACGCGGTCGGCGCCGGCCATCAGCGCCAGCTCGGCGGCGGCGACGGCCGTACCGCGGTCGTTGTGCGGGTGGATCGAGATGCACACGTGCTCGCGGCGGGAGAGGTTGCGGTGCATCCACTCGAAGCGGTCCGCGTGCGTCGAGGGGGTCGAACGCTCCACCGTGGCGGGCAGGTTGAGGATGATCTCGCGGCCCGGACCGGGCTGGTAGACGTCCATCACCGCTTCGCAGACCTCCAGCGCGAAGTCCAGCTCGGTGTCGGTGAAGATCTCCGGCGAGTACTGGTAGCCGAACTCCGTCTCCGGGCCCAGCAGCTTCTCGGCGTACTCCATCACCAGGCGCGTGCCGTCGACGGCGATCTGCTTGATGTCGTCCTTCGAGCCGCGGAAGACGACCCGGCGGAAGACGGGCGCGGTGGCGTTGTACAGGTGGACGGTCGCGCGCTTGGCGCCCTTCAGGGACTCCACGGTCCGCTCGATCAGGTCCTCGCGGGCCTGGGTCAGTACGGAGATCGTGACGTCGTCCGGGATCGCCCCCGGCTCCTCGACGATCGACCGTACGAAATCGAAGTCCGTCTGGCCCGACGCCGGGAAACCGACCTCGATCTCCTTGTAGCCCATCTTGACCAGCTGGTCGAACATCCGGCGCTTGCGCTCGGGCGACATCGGGTCGATCAGGGCCTGGTTGCCGTCACGCAGGTCGGTGGAGAGCCAGCGGGGGGCGACGGTGATCCGCTTGTTCGGCCAGGTGCGGTCCGGAATGTCGACCTGCTCGTACTGGCCGTACTTGTGGATCGGCATGGTGCTGGGCTGCTGGCGGTTCGCCATGATTGCGGGGCTCCTCAGGATGTCCGGGAAGGACGGCCGACACGCAACGCGAAGCTCCGCGGGGAGGGAGTCGACCTGGACTACAGGCCCTCGCCGCGGCAGCTAAGAAGAAGCAGCCCGAAACGCATGATGCGCAGAATGCTAGCGGAGCCGCTCTCCGTGCGGGGCGCCGTATCAGTATGCGGGATCAGGGGAGCGAAAGGGACAAAAAGTGCGCCATACCACTTCGTCACGGAGCGTGGGCTTCCCTGTCCGTATATTTCACCAATCATGGTTGCACCTAGTGACAAGCACATAACGCAGTGCAAGGGTGCCGGACATGACGACAAACGGGGGCTTCGAGCCCGTCTTCTGCACCGTCGTACCACCACACGTCCTCGACAAGCTCGCCCGCAACGAGGACCCCGCCGTCTCCGGCCCCGCGCGGCAGACGCTGATGCGCGACAGCGAGCTGCGCGGCAGGCGAAGGGTGACCACCGAGTTCTCCCTCGCCGCGGCGCCGCAGACCAAGGCACCGTCGGACCAGCCGCTGCGGACCGTCTACGACGCCGGGCACAAGAGCGACCTGCCGGGCAGGAAGGTCCGCGCCGAGGGCTCGGAGCCCGGCCGGGACGCCACCGTCAACCGCGCCTACGCCGGTCTCGGCGCCACCTTCGACCTCTACCTGAAGGCCTACACCCGCCACTCGATCGACGGCGACGGCCTCCCGCTCGACGCCACCGTCCACTTCGACGAGAACTACAACAACGCCTTCTGGAACGGCGAGCAGATGGTGTTCGGCGACGGCGACGGCGAGATCTTCCTCGACTTCACCATCCCGATCGACGTCATCGGCCACGAACTCACCCACGGCGTCACGCAGTACACGGCGAACCTCACGTACTACGGCCAGCCGGGCGCCCTCAACGAGTCGATGTCCGACGTCTTCGGCTCGCTCATCAAGCAGTACACGCTCGGCCAGACCGCCGCCGAGGCCGACTGGCTGATCGGCGCGGGCCTGCTCGCACCCAGCGTCTCCGGCACGGCGCTGCGCTCGATGAAGGAGCCGGGCAGCGCGTACGACGACGACGTGCTCGGCAAGGACCCGCAGCCCGCGACCATGGACGACTACGTCCGCACCGGCCGCGACAACGGCGGAGTGCACATCAACTCCGGCATCCCCAACCACGCGTTCTACCTGGCCGCGACCGCGCTCGGCGGCCACGCCTGGGAACGCGCGGGCCAGATCTGGTACGACGTCCTCACCGGCGGCGAGCTCTCCGACCGCGCCCTGTTCAACGACTTCGCGGGGCTCACCGTCAAGGCCGCGCGCGAACGCTTCGGTGACGGCGGCGACGAGTTCCAGGCCGTGTCGAAGGCCTGGGAGCAGGTCGGGGTGCGAATCCTGTGAGTCCGTACTAGACAAGGACCCATGCGTATTCAGGTGCGGCGCACGGGCGGGTTCGCGGGCATCGAGCGGCACAAGGAGGTCGACACCTCCGGGTGGCCCGATGCCCACGAATGGCAGGCCCTGGCCGAGAAGGCGGTCACGGCCGGCCGGAGCACCCCGCCGATCGGGGTTCCGGACGGTTTCAGCTACGAGATCACCGTGGACGGCAGGACGGTGTACGCGGCCGATCCCCGGCTGACGGAGGAGCAGCGGAAGCTGATCTCGAAGGTGCTCAAAGAGGGCGCGTAACTCGTAGTTCACGCCTGCCCGTTGACTTCCCTACCCGCCGGTACCGATGATCCGGCGCATGGCGACTCAAGAGCATCCGATCCCCCAGTTCCCGGCCGGCTTCCTGTGGGGCGTCTCGACCTCGGCCCATCAGATCGAGGGCGCGGCGGACGAGCGCGAGCGGTCCGTGTGGGACACCTTCACGGCCGAACCGGGACGGGTGAAGGACGGCTCGACGGCTGCGGTGGCCTGCGACCACTACCACCGCTACCGCGAGGACGTCACCCTCCTGTCCGGCCTGGGCGTGGACGCGTACCGCTTCTCGATCTCCTGGCCACGGGTGCGCGCCGAGGGCGGCCTCGACTTCTACGACCGTCTCGTGGACGAACTCGTCGCGGCGGGCGTCCGTCCGGTCCCGACCCTGTTCCACTGGGACCTGCCGGAGTCCCTCCAGGAGGAGGGCGGCTGGCTGGAGCGGGACACCGCGTCCCGGTTCGCCGAGTACGTGTCCCTCGTGGCCGACCGTCTCGGCGACCGCGTCAAGAAGTGGATCACCATCAACGAGCCCGCCGAACACACCCTGTTCGGCCACGCGCTCGGCGCCCACGCCCCGGGCAAGCAGCTGATGTTCGACGCGCTGCCCGCCGCCCACCACCAGCTCCTCGGCCACGGTCTGGCCGTACAGGCACTGCGCGCGGCCGGCGCCACGGACATCGGCATCGCCAACTCGCACGGCCCGACCTGGCCCGCCTCCCAGGAACAACCGGACCTGGAGGCGGCGGACTTCTACGACCTGCTCCTGAACCGCCTGTTCGCCGAACCGGTCCTCCTGGGCGAATACCCCTCAGGCCTGGGCGACTTGATGCCGGGAGACGTCGCCGCCGACCTCAAGGTCATCAGCGAACCGCTCGACTTCTACGGGGTCAACTACTACGCCCCCACCCGCGTCGGCGCCCCACAGGGCCAGGACATCGAGTTCGGCGGACTGACGATCCCCGCCGAACTCCCCTTCTCCGTCCAGGAGATCGAGAACGTCCCGGTGACGGACTTCGGCTGGCCGGTGGTCCCCGAGGGGCTCACCGAACTCCTCACCGCCTTCCACGAGCGCTACGGCGACCGGCTCCCGCCCGTGGTCATCACCGAGAACGGCTGCTCCTACGAGGGCGTCGACGACCAGAACCGGATCGCCTATCTGGACGGCCACGTCCGCGCCCTGCACCACGCGGTCGCGGCCGGGGTGGACGTGCGCGGGTACTTCGTGTGGTCGCTGATGGACAACTTCGAGTGGGCGGAGGGGTACGCGCGCAGGTTCGGACTGGTGCACGTCGACTTCGAGACGCTGGCCAGGACCCCGAAGGCGTCGTACGACTGGTACCGGGCCCTGCTCCGGGCCCAGAGGTGAGCACGGCCCTCGCGGAACCGGTCGACCGGGTCGGCAAGGGCTGGACCGCCTCCCTGTCGCTCGCCAACGTGGCGATCTGGGTGGGCTGGTACGGCCCGCTGCAGATCCTGCTGGCCCGGCAGGCGGAGGACTTCGCGCCCGGCACCGGCATGTCGAAGGAGACGCTGCTGGCGTGGGTGACCGGGGTGGGCGCGGTGGTGTCCCTGGCGACGAACCCGGTCTTCGGCGCACTGTCGGACCGCACCGCGGCCCGCTGGGGCCGCCGCAGCCCGTGGATCGTGGCCGGTGCGGCGGGCGGCGCGCTGTCGCTGCTGGTGCTCGCCGGGGCGAGCGGGCTGTGGGTCATGACGCTCGGCTGGTGTCTGGTCCAGCTCACCCTGAACGCGGCCTTCGCGGCGGTCACGGCGGCCGTCCCGGACCGGGTGCCACGGCTCCAGCGGGGCGCGGTGGGGGGCTGGATCGGGGCGGCGCAGATCCTCGGCGCGGTCGTCGGCACCGGCCTCGCGACCGCGGCGGGCGGGATCGCGGCGGGCTATGCGGCGTGCGCGGTGTTCACGCTGGCGGGCGTGCTGCCGTACGTGCTCCGCCACCGGGATCTCCGGCTGGCGCTCGCGGATCGCCCGGCCTGGTCCTGGCGGTCGTTCGCGCGCGGCTTCTGGCTGAGTCCCCGCCGCCACCCGGACTTCGCCTGGGCCTGGCTGACCCGCTTCCTGATCAACCTCAGCAACGCGCTGGTGATCCTCTACCTCCTCTACTACCTGCGCGACCGCCTGCACCACGACGATCCCGAACAGGGCGTCCTGATCCTCACCGCGGTGGACAGCGTGGCGCTGCTGGCCACGGTCGTGGTGGGCGGCGTCTGGTCGGACCGGGTGGGCCGCCGCAAGCCGTTCGTGCGCTGGTCCGGGGTGCTGATGGCGATCGCCACGGCCCTGCTCGCCGTGTGGCAGACCTGGCCGAGCGCGATCGTCGTGGCGGCGCTGCTGGGGGTCGGGCTCGGGGTCTTCATGTCGGTCGACTTCGCGTTGATGACGGACGTCCTGCCGAAGGCGGTGGACCGGGGCAAGGACCTGGGCGTCATCAATGTCGCGAACGCCCTGCCCCAGGTGGCCGCCCCCGCGTTGGCGGCCCCGATCGTCACGCACCTAGGGGGGTACCGGGTCCTGTACGGGCTGGCGGCGGTGCTGGGTTTGGCGGGGGCGATACTGGTCGGCCGTATAAGAAACGTCGACTAGACCTACCCAGGGGCGCGGCGAACTGCGCGACAAGCCCCCACCGGCCCGCAGACGACGACCGACCTTTTTTCAGAGCGCTCCGGCCTCCCGAGCCGCATAAACCGACGGATACACCGGCCGGTACCCCAGCTCCCGCCGAATCCGCTCCGTGGACGTGATCACCAGCCACGGATCAGGATCGACCCGCTCGTACAGCTCCGCCGGAATCTCCACCCCGTTGAGCTGGTGCAGCTCCACCGCCGTCACGGGCGCGTCGTCGGCGATGTTGTACACCCGCCCCGCGATCCCCGGCGCGTGCAGGATCCGCAGCAACCCCTGGGCGACATCCACATGGTGCCCCATCTGCAGCCGCTGGTTCGCCGCCCAGCTCTTCGCCCACATCAGGGACTGCGCGAGATGCGGGTCCCCCTCGCCGTAGACGAAGGGAAGCCGCCCGACGCGCACGTCGAGCCCCTCCATGGCCAGCAGCCGCCGCTCGGCCTCCGCCTTGGACTCGGGGTAGGCACCCCACATCGCCCCGCCGGGCCGGCTCTCGTCGTCCTCGGTGAGCGGCCGACCGCGCCCGGTGCCGTACACAAGACCGGTGCTGACCTGCACGAACCGTCGAACGCCGGAGGCCGCCGCGGCACGGCCCAGTTCCACCGCCGCATCGCGGTTCACGGCCCACGCCTCCTCGTCCGGCACTCCCCGGAAGGCCGCGGCGACGTTCACGACGGCGTCCGCCCCGGCGACGGCCTTGCCGAGCGCCTCGCTGTCCCGCAGATCTCCTACGACGACCTCGGCGCCGAGCTCCGCGAAGGGTTCGCCGCGCGAGGCGTCCCGTACGAGAACCCGCACCCTCTCCCCCGGCCGGGACTGCGCCAGCAGCCTCGGTACGAAGCGCCGGCCGACCTGTCCCGTCGTACCCGTCACCAATGTCAGCATGTTCTGCTCCTCTCGTCCGGACCAGCGTGGGACGGCCGCGCTCGCACCGGGAGAGACCTCTTGATCAGGGGATCGACAGTCCCTGGATAAGCCGGCCGGGGTGCCGCACGCTGGAGAGGTGAACCGAGCCGAACTCGCCGACTTCCTGCGCCGCGGCCGCGCCCGCCTGAACCCCTCCGACGTGGGCCTGACGCCGGGCGCCCGACGCCGTACGCCCGGGCTGCGCCGCGAGGAGGTGGCCCAGTTGGCCGGGATGTCGGTGGACTACTACACGCGGCTGGAGCAGTCCCGGGGTCCCCGTCCCTCCCGGCAGATGCTGACCGCGCTGGCCCGCGCGCTGCGCCTGACCGACGTGGAGCAGGACCACCTGTTCCACCTGGTCGGCGAGGAGCCCCCGCGGCGCGAGACGGCGTCGGCGCATGTCCGCCCGGGGCTGCTGCTGATCCTGGACCGGCTGCACGACACCCCGGCGCAGGTGGTCAACGACTACGGCGAGGTGCTGGCGCAGAACGCGATGGCGAAGGCGCTGGTCGGCGACGCGATGTCCCGCCCGCGCCGCGAACGCAACCTGACCCGGCGCTTCTTCCTGGACCCGACCGCCCGCACGCTCTTCCCCGAGGAGGACCTAGCGGACCACGCGCGCACCCAGGTGGCCACCCTGCGCGCGGTGACCGCGGCCCGCCCCGACGATCCGGAACCGACCGCCCTGGTCGCCGAACTCCGGGCGGCCAGCGAGGAGTTCGCGCGCCTGTGGGACGAGCACGAGGTGTCCCAGCGCAACAGGGCGACGAAACGCTTCGTACACCCGGTGGTGGGCCTGCTGGAACTCGACTGCGAGGTCATGGTCAGCCACGAGCACCACCACCTCCTGGTCGTCCACACGGCCCGCCCGGGGACGGAGGCGTACGAACGACTGCAACTGCTGAGAGTGCTGGGCTTGCAGGACATGTCCCCGCAGGGGGCGATCCCCCAGGCCCCCAGGCCCCGCTAGAACCCCAGCTTCCGCAACTGCCGGGGATCGCGCTGCCAGTCCTTCGCCACCTTCACGTGGAGGTCCAGGAAGACCGGTGTCCCCAGGAGCGCCTCGATCTGCTTGCGGCTCTTGATGCCGACCTCCTTCAGGCGCTTGCCCTTGGGGCCGATGATGATGCCCTTCTGGCTGGGGCGCTCGATGTAGACGAAGGCGTGGATGTCGAGGAGGGGCTTGTCGGCGGGGCGGTCCTCGCGGGGCAGCATCTCCTCGACGACCACCGCGATGGAGTGCGGGAGTTCGTCGCGGACGCCCTCCAGCGCGGCCTCGCGGATCAGCTCGGCGATCATGACCTGCTCGGGCTCGTCCGTGAGGTCGCCCTCGGGGTAGAGCGCCGGCCCCTCCGGAAGGAGCGGGACGATCAGGTCGGCCAGCAGACCCACCTGCTTGTCACCGACCGCCGAGACGGGCACGATCTCCGCCCACTCGAAGCCCAGCTCCTTGCCCAGCTGGTCGATCGCGATGAGCTGCTCGGCGAGGGTCTTGGAGTCCACGAGGTCGGTCTTCGTGACGATCGCGATCTTCGGCGTCTTCTTGATCGACGCGAGTTCCTTGGCGATGAAGCGGTCACCGGGGCCGAGCTTCTCGTTCGCGGGCAGGCAGAAGCCGATCACGTCGACCTCGGCCCAGGTGGTGCGTACGACGTCGTTCAGCCGCTGGCCGAGCAGCGTGCGCGGCTTGTGCAGCCCGGGGGTGTCGACCAGGATCAGCTGGGCGTCGGGCCGGTGCACGATCCCCCGTACCGTGTGCCGCGTCGTCTGCGGCTGATCCGCCGTGATGGCGACCTTCTGGCCGACCAGAGCGTTCGTGAGGGTGGACTTGCCCGCGTTGGGGCGGCCCACGAAGCAGGCGAAGCCGGCGCGGTGGGGGGCCTCCGACGATGCCGACGGCTCGGATGACTGACTGCGAACGCTCATGCGCCCCATTCTCCCTGATCCACAGAGCCCCGCCGCACAGGCGCCCGAGTACCCCCGTTCCGGTGAGCTTCCAGAAACCTCCACGCAACGAAACATCACGGAAACACCGACGTACTCAACCGGAAACGCACGCCGGTGAACCTCTGACGAGCCCCGACACCGTTGGAGACGACCGTGACCCTCGCCGCCGCACAAGCCGCAGAGATCGACACCGGTGACACCGCCTGGCTGCTCGCCGCCACCGCCCTCGTCCTGCTGATGACCCCGGGGCTCGCCCTGTTCTACGGCGGCATGGTCCGCACGAAGAGCGTCCTCAACATGCTGATGATGAGCTTCGTGTCGATCGCCCTGGTCACGGTGGTCTGGCTGACCGCCGGATACTCACTGGCCTTCGGGGACGACATCGGCTCCGGGCTCATCGGCGGCCTGGACCATGCCGGCATGAGCGGCCTCGGCCCGGACAGCGTCCACGGCACCGTCCCCACCCTCCTCTTCGCCACCTTCCAGCTCACCTTCGCGATCATCACGGCCGCGCTGATCAGCGGCGCGATCGCGGACCGGGCGAAGTTCGGGGCCTGGCTGGTGTTCGTCCCGGTCTGGGCGCTCCTCGTATACGTTCCCGTCGCCCACTGGGTGTGGGGCCCGGGTGGCTGGGTCCTGGACAAGCTCGGCGCGCTCGACTTCGCGGGCGGTCTGCCCGTCGAGATCACCTCCGGGGCCTCCGGTCTCGCCCTCGCGCTCGTCCTCGGCCCGCGGTTGGGCTTCAAGAAGGACGCCATGCGCCCGCACAACCTCCCCATGGTCGTCCTGGGCGCGGGCCTGCTCTGGTTCGGCTGGTTCGGCTTCAACGCGGGCTCCGCCCTCGGCGCCAACGGCCTCGCGGCCGCCGCCTTCCTCAACACCCTCGCCGCCGGCTGCACCGGCCTGCTCGGCTGGCTCTTCGTCGAGCAGAAGCGCGACGGCCACCCGACCACCCTGGGCGCGGCCTCCGGCGCGGTCGCGGGGCTGGTGGCGATCACCCCGTCCTGCGGCTCGGTCTCCCTCCTCGGCGCGCTCGTCGTCGGCCTCGCCGCCGGTGTCGTCTGCTCGTACGCGGTGGGCTGGAAGTTCAAGCTGAACTACGACGACTCGCTGGACGTCGTCGGCGTCCACCTGGTCGGCGGAGTCATCGGCACGCTCCTGATCGGGGTCTTCGCGGAGAAGGCGATGACCGGGGGCACCGAGGGCCTCCTGTACGGCGGCGGGCTGACCCAGCTCGGCAAGCAGCTGGTGGCCGTGATCGCCGTAGGGTCGTACGCCTTCCTGGTGACGTACGGCATCGGGAAGCTGGTCGACAAGGTGATGGGCTTCCGCGCCGACGAGGAGCACGAGCACACCGGCCTGGACCTTACGGTGCACGCCGAGACGGCATACGATCACGGCGTCCTGGGCCACGGCGCCCCGGTCAGCGCGTCCTCCGTCCCCTCCGCCCAGAAGGTCAAGACCCAGGCATGAAGCTCATCACCGCGATCGTCAAGCCGTACCGCCTCGACGAGGTCAAGACCGCGCTCCAGGAGATCGGCGTGCACGGTCTGACCGTGACCGAGGCCAGCGGGTACGGCCGTCAGCGCGGCCACACCGAGGTGTACCGCGGCGCCGAGTACCAGGTCGACCTGGTCCCCAAGGTCCGCATCGAGGTCGTCGTCGACGACGCCGACTCGGACGCGGTCATCGACGCCATCGTCAAGGCCGCCCACACGGGCAAGATCGGCGACGGCAAGGTGTGGGCGCTGCCGGTCGAGACGGTGGTGAGGGTGAGAACGGGCGAACGAGGTCCCGACGCACTTTAGAAGAGGCAGCCCGAGGGGCGCGCGCCTTCAGGGGCGCGGGGCTGTGTTCAATGTGCGGCTCCGCCGCGCGGGCGCGACAAGCCCCCACCGGCCCGCAGCCGCAATCGAACCCACAGCCCCCCTCCCACGGCACCCGACAAGAACAGCACCACCGCAACCAACCACGGCAGCGCAAAGAAGCTCGCGCTCGCCGACTCGCGCGTGTCCTTCGCACTCGCCGTCAACTTCACGTCCCCCCAGTCGAGTTGCGGCGACCCGCGCCACGGCTCGCTCAGCCGTACCCGTTGCCCGGGCAGCAACTCACCGGGAATCTTCACGAGGTCCCGCGCCAGCAACGTCCGCCCGAACAACCCCGTCGCCCGCAGCTCCACCTTCGGGTTCAGGGTGACGTTGCCGGTGTTGCGCAGGGTGTACGAGATCGTCGCACCGCTGTCCCCCAACCCCGGTACCAACGGCTGGTGATGGCTGACGCGGACGTCCTCGACGGCGATCGCCGGCACGGTCGGTCCGCCCACCCGCAGATAGATCCGCGCGGCGACGGCCCGCTGCACGCCGAGCGCCACGGTCCCGTCGCCCTTGTCGACCCGTTCGTCCAGCGCCACCAACGCGCCGGGATGGTCGCCCGGTTCGGCACCCTCGGGCACCGACAGCGTGAACGGCACGGTGACCTTGCCGTGCGCGGGGACGGTCACCCGGGGCTTCGCGGGCTTCGCCCAGGCGCCCACCCCGCGCTGCTTCTCCGCGACCGTGCGCACGGCGAAACCGCCGTCGCGGGCGGTGTTGTAGGCGTCGGCGGCGTAGAGGCGGAAGGTCAGCGGCTCACCGGTCTTGTTGCTGACGACCACCTTGTCGTCGATGCTCTGCCCGGGCTCGGCGGAGAGATAGAAGTAGGGTCGCGCGGCGACCTGAGAGGCGGCGGGATACACGGACCAGCTGCCGTTGTCGGCGGCGTACGCGGGCGCGGCGGTCGTGACCACGAACAGGCTCAGCAGAAGGACGTACAGCTTGCGCATGGGTGCGGACCCCCACGGGTGCGAGAAGGACGGGCGGGTGCGGGCGCCCGTACGGTCAGCTGAGCGTGAGGGTGAGAACGCCGGAGTACGTGCCCACCGGTGTGAACGCCGGGACGTTCAGGGAGAGTCCGGCATCCACGGTGAACTCACCGCCGGTGAGAGCGGAGTTGGGCGTGGACGCGAGAGTCGCTCCCGAGGATCCGACCGTGCCGGCGGAACCGGCCTGGCAGGTGCTCGGGCTGCCCGCCTTGGTGGCGCAGGCAGGGCTCCAGCTCAGCGCACCGGCGTCGATCTTGGCGCCGGGCCCGGTGAGGTCGGTGACCTTGCCGGTGAGGGACCAGCCGGCCGGACCACCGCGGAAGTCCTTGACCGTCACCTGGTTCAGGTTGCCGGTCGAGGCCCCGCCCTTGCCGTAGTCCACCGCCGAGAGGCTGACGGAGTCCCCGGCCTGGGACATGGACAGGGTGCCCGCCTTCACGGTGGTGGTGAGCTTCTGGCTGCCGGCCGGGACGGGCGTGTCGTCGATGACGACGTACGCCTTGGGCCCCGCCCCCTTGGCATCGCTCCACGCGCCGCCCTCGTACGCCACGACACCGGTCGTCGTCTTGTCGTTGACGACGAGCGAGCCGCTGAACGCGCCCGAGGAGTTGACGGTGACGGTGGCGGTGTCCGCGGTCTGGGCGGCACCGGCCCGCCCGGCCAGGGTGACCGTCGCGCCCGGGGTGAACTTGCTGCCGGTGACGGTGACGCTGTCGCCGGGCTTCCCGGAGGCCGAACCCAGCGCGATGTCCCGCTCGTTGACGGGGTTCGCGTCCGTCGCGGTGACCGTCTCGGAGACCGGGGCGGGCGGGGTGATCACCGTGCAGGGCGTGTCCAGTTCGAGGATGTAGCTGGTGTGGATGTTGTAGTCGCCGGGCGAGAGCGTGATCGCGCCGGGTGAGGTGACCTTGAAGGTGCCGGTCATCGAGAACGACGGGAAGGCGCCGTTGCCCGGCACCGGGTCGTTCTTCTTGGGGCCCGCGACCGTCACGGCACCGCTCTGGGCGCCGCCGAGGGTGACCTTGCCGGTCGGCGTCATGATGTCGGCCGGCAGTGCGATGGCCGTGGGGTTGCTGGCGGCCGGTTTGACCACCGTGTAGGTCACGGTGACGGTGTCGCCCACCTTGGGGCTGGTGTTGTCCACCGCGATGCTTGCCGTGGTGGTGCCGTCGATCGGCGGGATGCCCGCGACCGCCGGTGGGATGCAGTGCGTGGCGAAGTCCACGTTGGTGGCGGCACCGGCCGGACAGGCCAGTGCGCCGCCCGCGGTGACCGCGAGCGCGGCCGCCCCGAGCAAGGACGCCAGACGGCGTCTTCGAGTCGTCGAACCCATGGATGTGCCCCCTCCGGAAGCTCCTGAAGTCCTGCGCCGACAGGGGGCATTGATGTGTGGATCGCGTGAGAAGTCAATGGAGTTGCCGCAGAAACCTGACGAGATGTCAGTTTCTGCGGCAACCGAGGGACTTGCCCGGAGGATCAGTCGAACACGAACGGACCCGGGGCCTGCGGACCGGTCGCCGTGCAGGTCACGGTGATCCCGAAGACGACGATCTGGAGTGAACCGCCGTACGACTCCAGACTGTCGCCGGGCGCCACCGTGCCGTCCAGCGGACCCACGGTGACGGGATCGCCGGCCGCGATGGCCGGGTTCTCGTTGCCGGTGAAGGTGGTGGTGCCGCCGTTCGCGTTCACGAAGGTGAGGGTCGAGGAGATCGAGTCCTCGGAGAGCGCGAGCGGAGCGTTGATCGCCGAGGTGACGGTGACGGTGGCGGCGGTGCCGTCCTGGGTGGCGGTGAGGGTGGCCTGACCGCTGCCGTAGATGCCGCAGTCCGCGTCGATGGTCGCGGTGTCCGGGGTGACGGCCAGGGCGGCGGGCGCGAACGCGAGAGCGGTGGCCGCGAGCGTGCCGACCGCCAGTGCCGCACCAGTGCCTATGCGCTTGCCTTTCATGGAATCCGGTTCCCTTCCCGTGGTGGGGGCTGCCATGTGGGGATGGACGGGGGGTGCGTTCCGACGGACGGCCGGCCTCTACGGGGCGTGGTGCGGGACGCCGCGAGCTGGAATCTGACGGTCCGTCGGAATCTCCGGTTCCATTGATGCGCGTGGGACGAGGCACGGCAAGCCGGAATTCCGGCCAAGTGTTACCGGGAGTATCAGCCGGCGGTCACGGTACTGCGCACAGTGCCGTCGACACCTGCCACCAGCACCGGGGTCTGCGGCCCGCCCAGATCCCGCACGGCGGCCAGGTCCTGGCCGGAGGCCGAATCGGCATCCGTCACCACCGCCGCCGCCTCCAGGGACTTCGCCCCGGACGCCACGGCCATGGCCACCGCCGTCTGCAACGCACTCAGCTTCAGGGACGCCAGCTCGACGGTCCCGGCCACATACGTCCGCCCGGTCTCGTCCCGTACGGCCGCCCCCTCGGGCACCCCGTTACGAGCCCGCGCCGAACGAGCCAGGGTGACGATCTTGCGGTTCTCGGGGTCAAGCGCACTGTTGTCGGTCATGACAGGAGCATACGAACCGGGACTGCCGGGACAGCGCCACGGGGGTACGCCGTCCTGAACACCCCGCCCACCCAGGAAGACCGACCGCCGCGACCGAGGACACCGCCCGCCGGGGGAGATGCCGGCCGTCACTGAAACCGCTGCCCGCCCCTGGGGGAAGGCCGAGACCGGAGCCACCGCCCGCGGAGGCCGCCCCGCTCTGGAACCGCTGCCCGA
>NZ_JBEXFB010000006.1:0-374130 GCF_040606575.1 Streptomyces sp. NPDC005402 | reverse complement strand
GCCGGCCGTCACTGAAACCGCTGCCCGCCCCTGGGGGAAGGCCGAGACCGGAGCCACCGCCCGCGGAGGCCGCCCCGCTCTGGAACCGCTGCCCGACCAGGGGCACGCCTGGACCGGAGCCACGGCCGGCCAGGGAAGACCGACCGCGACCGAAGCAACCGCCCGCCGGGGGAAGAAGCCCGGCCGTCACTGAAACCGCTGCCCGCCCCTGGGGGAAGGCCGAGACCGGAGCCACCGCCCGCCGGAGGGCAGGCCATGGCTGGAGCCGCCGTCCTTGACGGGCACGCCATCCGCCCGCTCTCTCAGCCCGCCACCGGATACATCGCCCCGCGGCGCCCCTCCGGTGAGGCCAGCCACTCCAGCTTGGCCGCGGTGTTCGCCTCGTCCAGGGGGGTGTGCAGGACGACCGTCAGGTCGGAGCGGGCCGGTACCTTCATCGCCGTGGACTCCACGCACAGCAGCCCGACCAGCGGATGGTCGAGCTCCTTGCGGATCACCCCGGCGTCCTCGATGTCCCGCCGCTCCCACAGCTCGGCGAACTCAGTGCTCAGCTCCCGGAGCCGGGCCAGCACCTCCTGGAAGCCCTCGTCCTCCGGGCGCGCGGAGCAGGCCGCCCGGAACTGCGCGACGACCGTGCGCGCGTTCTGTTCCCAACTGTGCGATCGCGACCGGTACAGCGGGTCGGTGAAGAAGTCGACGAGACAGTTCTGGGTGTTCTCCGGCCGCATGCCCAGCACCCAGCCGGCCGCGTCGTTGTACAGCACGCAGTTGTAGTACGCGTCCATGATGTGCGCCGGATACGGCATCCACGCGTCGATCAGCCGCCGCAGCGCCTCACAGCCATGGTCGGCGGCCGGTTCCGGCGCGGGCGGGTTCAGCCCGGCCAGGACGTACAGATGCCGCCGTTCGGCGTTGCTCAGCCGCAGCACCCGCCCGACGGAGTCGAGGACCTGCGGGGAGACGGAGATGTCCCGCCCCTGCTCCAGCCACTGGTACCAGGAGGCACCCACCCCCGCGAGCACGGCGACCTCCTCGCGCCGCAGCCCCGGCGTCCGCCGCCGCGCCCCGCCGTCCGGCAGCCCCGCCTCGGCGGGCGAGACCCGGGCCCGCCGACTCATCAGGAACTCGCGCAGCTCACGATGCCGCTCACTCTTGGGTACGACCTCGGGCACGAACGCATCCCCCTCGTTGTTGCCTGGTGGTGCCACCACCAGCACAACTTGCGGCTCCCCACGGCTATTCCGGCGCCCGCAGGCTGTTGCCCATGGCGATCGACACCACGCATCCCGACCCCGACACGCTCGACACCCCCCGGCTGTCGACGCGCGACAAGCTCGTCCTGTTCGTCCTGTGCGCCGCCCAGTTCATGGTCGCGCTGGACTTCTCCGTCCTGAACGTCGCCCTGCCCGTCCTCGGCGCGGACCTGGGCATGAGCCCGTCCGCCCTCCAGTGGGCGGTCACGGCGTTCGCGCTGCCCTCCGGCGGCTTCCTGCTCCTGTTCGGCCGCACCGGCGACCTGTACGGCCGTCGGAAGCTGTTCCTCACCGGGCTGGCCCTCTTCGGCGCCGCCTCCCTCCTCGCGGCCCTCGCCTGGAACCCGGCGTCCTTCCTCGCCGGACGCGCCCTCCAGGGCCTCGGCGCGGCGGCCATCGTGCCGACCGGCATGTCCCTGCTGACCACGACCTTCCCCGAGGGCCCCGCCCGCGACCGCGCCCTGGGCATCTCCGGCACCCTGCTCTCGCTCGGCTTCACCATCGGCATGGTGGCCGGCGGCACCCTCACCGACACCCTCGGCTGGCGCTCCACGATGGGCCTGCTCGCCCTGTTCGCCCTGATCGTGCTCCCGCTGGCCCCCGCCCTGCTCCCGGAGTCCCTCCCCCATAGCCTTGAGGGCATGGGAGGTGCCCCCATCCCGGACCGCCCCCGCCTGGACATACCCGGCGCGATCACGGTCACCGGCGGCCTGCTCTCCCTGATCTACGCCCTGTCGACCGCCGCCGACCACGGCTTCGGTCGCGCGGACGTCGTCGTCACCCTGATCGCGGGCCTGCTGCTCCTCGCCGCCTTCGTCAAGATCGAGTCCCGCACCGCACAACCCCTGGTGTCGCTGCCCATGCTGCGCCGCCGCACGGTGGCGTGGGGCAACATAGGCGGCCTGGTCACCTTCTCGATGATGTCGACGGTCGTCTTCGTGCTGACCCTCTACCTCCAGGAGATCCTGCACCTGTCGGCCTTCGAGACCGGCCTCGTCTTCGGCGTGCAGGGCGTCCTCTCCGCGGTGGCCGGCACCTACGCCCCGAGGATCATCGGCCGCTTCGGCCCGCGCCGCACCCTGGTCGGCTCACTCGTCGGCCAGGGCACCCTGATCGCCGCTCTGCTGGGCCTCGGCACCGGGAACTGGTCCGTCTGGCTCGCCACGGCCGCCGTCTCCCTGGCCAGCATGTGCCACCTCGGCGCGATCATCTCGTACGGCATCACCGTGACCTCCGGTGTCCCCGACGAGGAGCAGGGCCTGGCCACCGGCCTGGTCACCTCGACCCAGCAGGTCGGCATCACCGTCGGCATCCCGCTGCTGGGCGTCCTCGCCACCACCTCGGACGACCTGCTGTCCGGCGTCCACACGGTCCTCGCCCTGGACACGGTCATCGTGCTGGTGGCCGCGGCACTCGTCGCGGTGGGACTGCGGGTGCGCTCAGGGACGGTCGAGGCGCAGCCGCTCGGCGCGCGGTAGACCGGCCACCACCAGGTCGTACGAGTCCTCGACGAGCTCCCGGACCACACGGTCCGGGAGCTCGCCGCCGACCGTGACGGTGTTCCAGTGGCGCTTGTTCATGTGGTAGCCGGGGATGATCAGCCCGGGGTGGTCGGCGCGCAACCGGATCGCGTCCTCGGGGTCGCACTTGAGGTTGACCGTCAGGGGCCGCGCGTCCAGGTTCGTCAGCGCGAAGACCTTGCCCAGCACCTTGAAGACCGAGGTCTCGGGGTTGAACGGAAAATCCTCCACCACCGCGTTGAAGGAGAGACAGAGGGCGCGCAGCTCCTGGGGGGTCACTCGGACTCCTTCTCCTCCTGGGCGGCTTCGAGGGCGCCCACCGGCTCCACCAGAACCGTCACGATCTTGTTCCGGCGCCCGGCGGCGGCCTCGGCGGTCAGCCGGAGCACGCGCCCGTCCGGCAGCTCGACGGCCGAGGACGCCCCGGCGATGGGGACGCGGCCCAGGGCCTTCGCCAGGAGTCCGCCGACGGTCTCCACGTCCTCGTCGTCGTACTCGTCGAGCCCGTACAGCTCGCCGAGGTCGGTGATGTCCAGGCGGGCGGTGACCCGGTGCCGGTCGTCGCCGAGGTCCTCCACCGGCGGGAGTTCACGGTCGTACTCGTCGGTGATCTCACCGACGATCTCCTCCAGGATGTCCTCGATGGTGACGATGCCCGCCGTGCCGCCGTACTCGTCGATGACGACGGCGACGTGGTTGCGGTCCTGCTGCATCTCGCGCAGCAGATCGCCGGCGTTCTTGGTGTCGGGCACGAAGGCGGCGGGCCGCATGGCCGTGGACACCAGCTCGCTCTCCGCGTCCCGGCTGATGTGCGTCTTGCGGACCAGGTCCTTCAGATACACGATCCCGACGATGTCGTCCTCGCTCTCCCCGGACACGGGGATGCGCGAGAAGCCCGACCTGAGCGCCAGGGTGAGCGCCTGACGGATCGTCTTGTAGCGCTCGATGACGACGAGATCGGTGCGCGGGACCATGACCTCGCGCACCAGCGTGTCGCCCAGCTCGAAGACCGAGTGCACCATGCGGCGCTCCTCGTCCTCGATCAGCGACTCCTTCTCGGCGAGGTCGACCAGCGCGCGCAGCTCCGCCTCGGAGGCGAACGGACCGCGGCGGAAGCCCTTGCCGGGGGTCAGCGCGTTGCCGATGAGAATCAGCAACGACGGGATCGGGCCCATGATCCGGGCCAGCGGGAGCAGGATGTACGCGGCCGCGGTGGCCGTGTTGAGGGGATGCTGACGTCCGATGGTCCGCGGGGACACCCCCACCGCGACGTACGACACCAGCACCATGACGCCGATCGCGACCAGCAGGGCGCGGGTGGTGCCCGGGAACTGCTGGAGACACGCGTAGGTGACCAGGGCGGCCGCCGCCATCTCGCAGGCGACGCGCACCAGCAGCGCCACGTTGAGATAGCGGGTCGGGTCGGCGGCGATCTGCGCGAGCTTGGCGCTGCCCCGACGGCCGTTCCGTACGGCTTCCTCGGCGCGGAAACTGGAGACGCGCGCCAGGCCCGCCTCCGCGCAGGCGGCGAGCCAGGCGACGACGACCAGGGCGATCGCCCCGGAGACGAGGGGCAGGCTCATGAGACGGTCGGCGCGGGGGACGGACCGGTGAGCCCCTTCTCCTGCCGCCAGCCGTCCACGATGGCCGCCTGGAGGCCGAACATCTCGGCCTTCTCGTCCGGCTCCTCGTGGTCGTAGCCGAGCAGGTGCAGCACGCCGTGGACGGTGAGGAGCTGGAGCTCCTCGTCCATGGAGTGCTGCGTCTCGGCCTCCTCGCCCTGCCTCTTGGCGACCTCGGGACACAGCACGATGTCGCCGAGGAGGCCCTGCGGGGGCTCGTCGTCGTCCTTGCTGGGCGGCCGGAGCTCGTCCATGGGGAACGACATGACGTCGGTGGGCCCCGGCAGGTCCATCCACTGGATGTGCAGCTGCTCCATGGCGTCGGTGTCCACGACGATCACCGAGAGCTCGGAGAACGGGTGGATGCGCATCCGCGCGAGGGCGTAGCGGGCGATGTCGAGGATCGCCTGCTCGTCGACCTCGGTTCCGGACTCGTTGTTGACGTCGATCGACATGGTGCTGGCTTGTCTACTTCCGCTTGTTCCGGCCGCCCTTGTGGGTGCCGTTCTCCGTACCGTTCTCGGTGTCGTACTTCTCGTACGCGTCGACGATACGGCCGACCAGCTTGTGCCGTACGACGTCCTGGGACGACAGGCGGGAGAAGTGCACGTCCTCCACACCCTCCAGGATGTCCTGCACCTGCCGCAGCCCGGACTTGGTCCCGTTCGGCAGGTCCACCTGCGTCACGTCACCCGTGATCACGATCTTCGAGTCGAAGCCGAGGCGGGTGAGGAACATCTTCATCTGCTCGGGGCTCGTGTTCTGGGCCTCGTCCAGGATGATGAAAGCATCATTAAGGGTGCGACCCCTCATATATGCCAGCGGTGCGACCTCGATCACCCCCGAGGCCATCAGCTTCGGGATCGAGTCCGGGTCCAGCATGTCGTGCAGGGCGTCGTACAGCGGGCGCAGGTAGGGGTCGATCTTCTCGTAGAGGGTGCCGGGCAGGAAGCCCAGCCGCTCTCCCGCCTCCACCGCCGGGCGGGTCAGGATGATGCGGTTGACCTGCTTGGACTGGAGTGCCTGCACCGCCTTGGCCATGGCGAGGTAGGTCTTGCCGGTACCGGCGGGGCCGATGCCGAAGACGATCGTGTGCTTGTCGATCGCGTCGACGTACCGCTTCTGGTTGAGGGTCTTGGGGCGGATGGTGCGGCCGCGCGAGGACAGGATGTTCTGCGTGAGCACCTCGGCCGGAGTCTCCTGGCCGTCGCTCGTCCCGTTCTCGCTCGCGCGCAGCATGGCGATCGAGCGTTCCACTGCGTCCTCCGTCATCGGCTGTCCGGTGCGGAGCACCAGCATCATCTCGTCGAACAGGCGCTGCACGAGGGCGACGTCGGCCGCCGCGCCGCTAGCGCTGATCTCATTGCCCCGGACATGGATGTCGGCCGCCGGGAAGGCCTTCTCGATCACGCGCAGGAGCGAGTCGCCGGACCCCAGGACCGAGACCATGGGGTGCTGGGCGGGGACGGTGAACTGTGCTCTCGCCTGCCCCTGCGCGGGGCTGTGACCTGTGGGTGTCTGAGTCATGGGCCGGCGCTGAAGGCCTGCGGTTCCTCCTCGTCACGGCCGCGCAACGGGAGGCGGCCTCGCGGTTCAAGGGTACGACGGTGCACTGACAACGCCGTAGGGCTTTTCGACGATGAGGGCGCCCTCATTGCCGCGATGAGCCCTGCATGCTCCCCCCTCACCCCGGGGAAGAATGCGCTCGCTACCACGCGTGTTCGAAGACCTGGGGCGCGGTGGTGGCCCCGGAGCCCGTACGGAGAAAGCAGGAAGACCGTGCTGTTGCGTCTGCCCACCTCCCTGCCCGAGGCACAGGAGTGTCTGACCGACGGGGCGGTACCCGTCGGCGGTGCCACGCTCGTGTGGGCCGCCTGGCAGCGCGACGGTTTCCCCGAGCAGGCCGTGTCGCTGCGCGAGGTGCCGGAGGCGAACGTCCTCGGGGCCGGGGAGATCGGGGCGGCGGTCCTGCTGCACCGGATCGACGAGCGGGTGCCGGAGGTGCTGCACCGGGCCGCGTCCGGCATCGGCACGGGGGCGGTGCGCCGGACCGCCACGGTCGGCGGGAACATCGTCGGCAGCACCCTGCGCTGTCTGCTGCCCGCGGCGCTCGTGCTGGGCGCCCGCGCGCAGGTGCTGGCGGCGGAGGGGCCGTTCGAGGCGGACCTCGCCGAGCTGCTCGCGAAGAAGCCGCTGCTGCTGAGCCTGCGCTGGAACGACCCGCTGGTCAGCGGCTACCGCAAGGTGGCCGAGGCCCCGGGCGGCCCGCCGCCCCTGGTCGTCGCCACGGCCGTGCACGCGGGCGACCGCCCCGTCCTGCGCGTCGCCGTCCGCGACGGCTACGACTTCCTGACCGAGACCGTGCCCTGCGACGCGGGCGCGGACGGCGTGCTCGACGGGTTGAGCGGCACGGCGATCGGCGCGCTGCCCGCCGAGGCCCGCGAGGTGGTCCGGGAACAGGTGGTGTCGGTGCTGGAGCGGGCCGGGGACCGCTGACGGCCCGACCACGGCCACCCAGCGGCCAGGCGACCCGCTCCGTCCCATGCCCTAGGCCGACCTGCCGAACCCGATCGTCGGCACCGCTCGCCGCAGCGGCCAGCCCGGGGCCGTCTCCTCCGGGATCATGTCCGCCAGGAACGCGTAGCGTCGCAGCGCGGCCGGGTCCTGGGAGTCGACGGACTGGACCCTGCGCCACCAGGCGCCGATCTCGGACCAGCCCGGCGCGGACAGGGAGCCGCCGAACTCCTGGACGGAGAGCGCGGCGGTCAGGCCGGCGAAGGCCAGCCGGTCGGCCAGCGGCCAGCCGGCGAGGGTGCCGGTGACGAAGCCGGCCACGAAGACGTCCCCGGCGCCGGTCGGGTCGAGCGCCTCGACCTCGATCGCCGGGACCTCGGCGGCCTCTCCGGTACGCCGGTCCACCGCGTACGCGCCCTCCGCGCCGAGGGTGACCACGGCGAGCGGCACGTGTTCGGTGAGCGCGTGCGCGGCCTCGCGGGGGCAGGAGGCGCCGGTGTAGCGCATCGCCTCCTCCGCGTTCGGCAGGAAGGCCTCGCAGTGTTCGAGGTCGGCGAGGCCCGCCAGGTCCCAGGCGCCCGTCTCGTCCCAGCCGACGTCGGCGAAGATGCAGGTGCCCTTGCCCGCCGCCTGGGCGATCCAGGGAGCGCGCTTCCCCGGCTCCAGCGACGCCACGGCGGCACGCGCGCGTGGCGGGCAGTCCGGGGCGCCCTCTTGGACGAGCACGGCCTCGGGGGGCGGCTCGTGGCCGTGGGAGACCATGGTGCGCTCGCCCTCGTACGCCATCGACACGGTGACCGGGGAGTGCCAGCCGGGGACCCTGCGCGACGGGGAGAGGTCGATGCCCTCGCCCTGCTCCAGGGCGTCCCAGCAGTAATCGCCGTAGTGGTCGTCGCCGAAGGCCGCGGCCAGCGAGGTGCGCAGTCCGAGCCGGGCCAGGGCCGTCGCCATGTTCGCCACGCCGCCGGGGCTCGATCCCATCCCGCGTGCCCAGGACTCGGTCCCGCGCACCGGGGCGGAGCCGAGCCCGGTGAAGACGATGTCGAGGAAGACGGTGCCGGTGAGGTACACGTCCCAGGGCGGGTCGTCCGGCGTGCGCAGGGCGGCCAGCGGGTCGACCCGGGGCCCGTCGCGGTGGTGGTTTCCGACGGACGAGGCGGAGGCGGTGGAGGCGATCACGGTGCGCTCCCTGACGTGGTGCGGATCAGGCCAGTCTGCACCACGGCACCGACAACGTGCCGCTGTCACACGGGATACGGCTCCTGACAGGCTCTTGACACTAAATCCGTGGAGGGTCAGCATTCAGAAACTCCCCCGTCTTCAGCTGGGTAGCCCCACGTCAAAGCGATGTTTACGTAAACATCGGAATTGAAAACATCGAGCAATCGAACAATGGAGTTCGTGTGAATCGCCTCCGCTCTCGCACCCGTCTGCGCGCTTTCCTGGTCGCAGCACTCCTCGCGCCACTGCTGACCGTTTCCCATGGCGCATCCGCCGCCACGAACGACTTCCGCGGAGTCAACTGGGCGGACAGCCGCGACAATTACGTGGACGGCTGGGTGATCCCGACCGGCCTCACGGCCGGGGACAGCTACGACAGCGTCCGCTCCAAGGCCGACGGCATCATCAGCGGCTTCCAGCAGCAGCTCGGCGCGAACACCGTGCGGCTGCCGATCAACCCGCAGAGCGTCAACTCGGACTGGTGGGCACGGTACAAGGGCGCCGCCGACTCGGCTTTGTCCCACGGCATGAAGGTCATCTTCGGCTACTGGGAAGCGAACAAGGACGGCAAAGTCGATGACCTGAACGCGTGGAACACCATGTGGGACAAGGTCATCAGCGACTACGGCAGCAACGGCAACGTCTACTTCGAACCGATGAACGAGCCGTTCGGGTACAGCCTGAACGACTGGGTGTCGCTCTGCTCGTCGTGGCTGTCCCGGCATTCGAGCACCCCCCGCGGGCGGGTCCTCATCAGCGGCACCGGTTACAACGACAACGTCACGGGCGTCGGAGCGGCCAGTGCCCTGAACGGCACACTGCTGTCGTTGCACTTCTACGGATACTGGGCCTCGGACACGACCCGCTCGGCGTGGACCACCAACCTGAGCAACCGGCTCGGCTCGTACTCGTCCCGCACCATCATCGACGAGGCCGGTGCCCCGATGACGACCGGGTTGAACTACTACGGCGGGAACCAGGACGGCAACACCTTCACCGCGTACTTCGCCGCCACCACGGACCTGACGAGGTCCCGTCAGATGGGCGTCGTCTACTGGCCCGGCCTGCGCTCGGGCGACAGCTATTCGATCACCCGGCAGAGCGGCAGCGGACTGGCGGTGAACAACTCCTCGGGCGTGGCACAACTGCGCTGGGGCTGGGGCCTGTAACCGGACAGACGGCCGAGGGTGCCTTCCGCCCCGCCTTGACGCTCTTCGTCACGACCGTGCGCCCCGACGGATGCCCGCACTCGGCAACCGTCGGGGCCATGACCTCCTGCCGGTGTTACCAGCGAGGTACGGCGGGCGTCTCCCATCCCGGCTCGGCGACCCGCATCGCCGCGGCGTCATCCCGCTCCCGCAAGGAACCGTCGTCGTCGAGCCACCGCCGGTGCAGGAACTCCACCTTCTCCCGGTCGAGTGCGACACCGAGCCCGGGCGCGTCGGAGACGCGTACGGCCCCGTCCTCGAAGACCAGCCGCTCGGTCAGCACATCCTCCGACTGCCACGGATAGTGCGAGTCGCAGGCATGGTGAAGATTCGGCACGGTGGACGCCACATGCGTCATCGCGGCCAACGAGATCCCCAGGTGCGTGTTGGAGTGCATGGACACCCCCACCCCGAACGTCCGGCAGATCGCGGCGAGTTGCTGGGTGTTCCGCAGCCCGCCCCAGTAGTGGTGATCGGAGAGCACCACCTGAACCGCGTCCCGGGCAAACGCCTCCTTGATCTCCGCGAAGGTCGTCACACACATGTTGGTGGCCAGCGGAACACCGGTGCCGGCGGACACCTCGGCCATGGCGGCGGTCCCCAGCGCGGGATCCTCCAGATACTCCAGGACGTCCCCGAGCTCCCGAGCCACCTGCAACGAAGTCGCCACGCTCCAGGCCCCGTTGGGATCGAGCCGCAGGGGATGCCCGGGGAACGCCTCGGCGAGAGCCCTGACCGCCGCGATCTCCTCGTCCGGCGGAAACACCCCGCCCTTGAGCTTGAAGGACGTGAAGCCGTAGCGCTCCGTGAAGAGCCGGGCCTGCTCCACCACCCCCGCCGGATCGAGAGCCGCCCCCCAGTCGTCCTTCTCGGAGGGGACGCCTTCAGGGTGAGCGGCCCACTTGTAGAACAGATACGCGCTGTACTCGACCGCGTCCCGCACCTTTCCCCCGAGCAGCGCGTGCACCGGCAACCCGAGCGCCTTGCCCAGCGCGTCGAGGCAGGCCACCTCGAACCCGGAGACGACGGACAGCCGCAGTTTGTCGGCGGTCTGGACTCCCCGCAGCCCACCGACGTCGACCTGTCCGGAGACCCGGGAGGAATCGACGGCCACCTCGTCCGCGACCGTGAACAGCCCGTTCAGGTCGGCGATCTGACGTCCGATCAGCTTCTGCGCGAACGGCCGGGCCAGCTCCAGGTACTTCGTGTCGCCGTACGTCTCCCCGACCCCCACGACCCCGTCCGCGGTCTCCACCTCGACGATCAGCCGGGGCGTGTACGGCTGATGCACGCCCTGCGTGTTCAGCAGCGGCGGATCGGCGACCAGGATCGGCGTCAGCCGGACGTCGGTGATCGTGAGGTTCACAGCGCGGCTCCAACGAGATCGAGACCGGTGGTCAGCAGCAGACGGAGGTCCGCCAGATCGGTGTCCGACGGATCGGTGAGCGGCGCGCGCACGGGCCCGACCGGACGCCCCCGCAGCCGCGCCGCCGCCTTCACCAGCGACACGGCGTACCCGGGCACCCGGTCCCGGAGCTCGACGAGCGGGACGTAGAAGTCGCGCAGCAGCCTCTCGACCGTGCCGGCGCCCTTGTCACCGTCGCGCAGGGCGCCGAAGAAGGCGTTGGCGATCTCGGGGGCGAAGGCGTGGACGGCCGAGGAGTAGGCGGGGACACCGACGGTGGCGTAGGCGCGGGCCTGGATCTCGGCGGTGGAGGCGCCGTTGAAGAACAGGAAGCCCTCGGGGGCGGCGAGGGTGAGCCGCTGGAGCCGGTCGAGGTCGCTGTGCCCGTCCTTGAGCCCGATGACCCCGGGGATCTCGGCGACCCGCCGGAACGCGCTCACACCGAAGGCGACCTGACCGCGCTGGTAGGCGATGAGGGGCAGCCGCGTCCGGGCCGCGATCTGCTCCAGCTGTGCGACCAGGCCGTCCTGCGGGGCGGCGACCAGATAGTGCGGCAGGACCAGCAGTGCGTCCGCGCCCGCCTCCTCGGCGATCCGGGCGAAACGGACGGCCTGCGCCCAGCCGTAGCCGATCCCGGCGACGACGGGCACGCGCCCGGCGGCCTCCTCGACCGCGAGGGTGACGACCTGCCGGTACTCGTCCTCGTCCAGGGAGAAGAACTCACCGGTGCCGCAGGCCGGGAAGACCGCGCCCGGCTCCCACTCCAGCTGTGCGGCCACGTGCGCGCGGAAGCCGTCCGGGTCGAGGGTGCCGTCGTCGTGGAAGCTCGTGAGCGGGAACGACAGCACGCCGCACGCCATGCCGTCCCGCAGTCGTCGGGCCGTGTCCGGGTCGGGGATCACCCTCACTCATCTCCCTATGTAGACGTAATCTACGTATGAAGATGCAGATTAGATATGCGAACCCTGTCCGTCAATGGGTCGGCGGCGTGTTCGACGCGCCGATTACGATCGGCCCATGTCAGAGACAGGCGCCGAGCGCCCGGAGACCGGTGGCGTCCGCGAGGTGAAGTCGGCGGCCCGCACGGTCGAGCTCCTCGAACTGCTGGCCGCGCGCGGCGACCGCCCGGCGCGGCTCCAGGAGCTCGCGGACGAGCTGGGGGTGCCGCGCAGTTCGATGTACGCGCTGCTCCAGACCCTGATCTCGCGCGGCTGGGTCCGCACCGACATCACCGGCTCGCTCTACGGCATCGGCATCCACGCCCTGCTCACCGGCACCAGCTATCTGGACTCCGACCCGCGCGTCCGGGTCGTACGGCCGTATCTCGACGAGGCGTCCCAGGCACTGGGCGAGACGATCCACCTGGGCCGGCTCGACGGCCGGGACGTGGCCTATCTGGCGACGCGCGAGTCGCACGAGTACCTGCGGACCATCAGCAGGGTCGGCCGCCGGCTGCCCGCGCACGTCGGTGCGCTGGGCAAGGCGCTGCTGGCCGAGTGGCCCGACGACATGCTGCCCGCGGGACCGTACGAGGCGCGCACCCCCAACTCCCACACCACCCGTGACTCCCTGCTGACCGACCTCGCCGAGATCCGCGCCCGCGGCTACTCGATCGACCGCGAGGAGGGCGTCCTCGGCATCGTCGGCTTCGGCTTCGCCCTGCACTACGACTCCCCCGCCCAGGACGCCATCAGCTGCTCGGTGCCGGTCGCCCGTCTGACGCCGGAGCACGAACAGCAGATCATCGCGGTGATGCGCGAGATCAGGAGCAAGATCGAGGCGACGGCACCGGGTGCGGGGGGCGCCCCGCACTGGCGTTAGACGCATCAAAAAAGCCGTCGTCTACCCGGCGTCTCCCACCCCAAACGGAACGTGATCCAGATCACGCCACCCGGGCTGTCTCCGCAACCGTGTGCTTGATACAAATTCTTCGCGCGTTCCTGTCCGTCGACGGCCTGCGCCCCACCCCCTTTTGAGCCGCTTCTTTTCGCATGCCCTGGGAACGCCCGTGTTCGCCCGTCGCTCCACCCTGCCCTGGCCCCTCATTGCCCTTTTCACGGCCGGGTACCTCGCCCCCTACCTCCTCCCCACCACCGTCGGCAGGCTCGACTCGGGGCTTCCGCTCACCGCCACCGAGGCGGGCGCCGTCGGCAGCGCGCTGCTGCTGAGTTCGGCGGCGGCCGGCTTCCTGCTGGCCTCCCGGGTGGACCGCATCGGCCCGCGCACCCTCGCCCGCGTCGGCCTCACCCTCGCCGTCCTCGGCTACGGCGGCGCCGCCCTCGCCCACGCCGTCCCGGCCGTCGTCGTGGGGGCCCTGATCGGCGGCTTCGGATCCGGTACGTCGACGGCGGTGGCCGCCACCGGCATCGCCGCCCAGCCGGACCCGCACCGCACCACCACGGCCGGCCTGCTCGGCGTCTCCGCACTCGCCGGCGCCGTCTACCTGACCGTCCCCCACCTGGGCCCCGGCCACGGCCAGCCCCTCGCCGCGATCGCCCTCACCGCACTGGCGGTCTGGCCCCTGACGAACCGTCTCCCCCTCGCCACGGCCCCCGCCCGAAGCCGGGACACAGGCACCCCGCTCCCCCATCTCCGGGCCGGCCTCCTCCTCGCCGCCACCCTCCCCTGCTGGTCCCTCGCCCAGAACGCCCTGTGGGGCGTCAGCGGCCGCATCGGCCTCACCCAGGCCCACCTGTCGGAGGCGACGGTCGGCGCGGTCTTCGCGATCGCCCTCGGCGCGGGCCTGCTGGGCGTCGTCGGCGCGGGCGCCCTCGGCCCGCGCCTGGGCCGCGCGCTCCCCATCGGCGGCGGCACGGTCCTCATCGCCGCCTGCATCACCCTCAGCGCCTCCGCGACCGACCTGACGTCCTTCGCGACCGGCGAGATCGCGTGGAACACGCTCTACCCGATCGTGCTGTCGTACGTCATCGGCCTGGCCGCCTCCCTGGACCCCCGCGGCCGCTGGGCGGTCCTGGTCGGCTCGGCATCCTCCCTGGGCACGGCAGCGGGCCCCCTGACCGGCAGCCTCCTCGCCTCGCAGGCAGGCTTCTCGGCGATGGGGACGGTCCTGGCGGCGGGCCTGCTCCTGATCGCCGTCCCGATGACGGCGGTGGCGCTGGGGACGGGCAGGCGTCAACTCCCGGTGGTGGAGATCCAGGTGGCGACCCAGGCGTACGACAAAGCAACGGCAGCCTGAGTGTCTTCAGGGGCGCGGGGAACTGCGCGACCAGCCACAACGCACCCGCACCCGACAACGCAGCTCAGAACTCGTAAGCATCAACTTCCGCGAGATACCGGGCCCGCAGCTCCTCATCGTGCTCCAAGAACGCCGCGAGGAAGGAGTTGCGGGCAAGCTCCCGCAACCGCTCCTCGCTCAGCCCCAGAGTCTTCTGAACGGCCTCAAAGTTGTCCCCCGCGTATCCGCCGAAGTACGCCGGGTCGTCGGAGTTCACCGTGCACATCAACCCCGCGTCCAACATCGCCGGCAACGGATGATCGGCCAGCACATCAACCGTACGGAGCCGCACGTTGGACAAGGGACACAAGGTCAGCGGCACCCGGTCCCGCACCAACCGCGCGACCAGCTCCGGCGACTCCATGCACCGCAGCCCGTGATCCACCCGCTCCACACCGAGCACGTCCAGCGCCTCGACGATGTACTCCGGCGGCCCCTCCTCGCCGGCGTGGGCCACCCGCCGCAGCCCCAGCGCCGCCGCGGCCTCGTACACCTCGCGGAACTTCACCGGCGGATGCCCCACCTCGGCGGAGTCGAGCCCGACCCCGACGATCCGGTCGAGATACGGCGTGGCGGCCTCAAGGGTCCGAAGGGCCGACTCGGCGGACTCGTCCCGCAGGAAGCACATGATCAGCTGCGTGGAGACACCGTGGTTCTCCGCACTGCTGCCCAGCGCCCGCCACAACCCCTCGACGACCGTCCCCATCGCCACGCCCCGGGCGAGGTGCGCCTGCGGGTCGAAGAAGATCTCCGCGTGCCGCACTCCCTGCGCGGCGGCCCGGGCGAGATAGGCGTTCGCCAGGTCCTCGAAGTCCCGCTCGGTGCGCAGGACAACCATGAGCTCGTAGTACAGGTTCAGAAAGGACTGGAGATCCTCGAACTGGTACGCCTTGCGGAGCGCGTCCGTGTCGGCGTACGGCAGCTCGACGCCGTTGCGCGCGGCCAGCTCGAAAGCCAGCTCCGGCTCCAGGGTGCCTTCGATGTGCAGGTGCAGTTCAGCTTTGGGGAGGGACATCAAAGCATCGTACGGCTGCTTTATCGCCGTTTCGGAACCGGGACCCGCAGCAGGTCGTGGGCCACGGTCAGCTCGCCCTCGTATCCTGCGGCCCGCGCCTGCCGTTCGAACTCCTCGGGTTCGGAGTAGCGCTGGCTGAAGTGCGTGAGCACGAGGTGCCGTACGCCGGCGTCCCGGGCGGCGGTCGCGGCCTGACCGGCGGTCAGGTGGCCGTGTTCCACGGCGAGTTGCTCGTCCTCGTCGAGGAAGGTCGACTCGATGACGAGCAGGTCGCAGCCGTCCGCGAGGGCGTGGACGCCGTCGCAGAGGCGGGTGTCCATGACGAACGCGAACCGCTGACCGCGGCGGAGCTCGCTGACGTCGTCGAGGGAGACGCCGTTCAGGGAGCCCTCCCGCTGGATCCGTCCGACGTCGGGCCCCTTGATGCCGTGCGCGGCGAGGCGGTCGGGGAGCATACGGCGGCCGTCGGGCTCGGTGAGGCGGTAGCCGTAGGACTCGACGGGGTGGGAGAGCCGACGGGCTTCCAGCGTGTAGCCGCCCGTCCGGGCGAGCACCCCGTCGGCCGCGACCGGTGCCTCGGTGAGCCGGACCGTCTCCCGGTACGCGGTCGCATACCGCAGGCGGTCGAAGAAGCGCTGCCCCGACTTCGGGTAGTGGGCGGTGACCTCGTGCGGGACCCGGTCGAGGTTGATGCGCTGGATCACGCCCGCGAGCCCGAGGGAGTGGTCACCGTGGAAGTGGGTGACGCAGATCCGGTTGAGGTCGTGGGCGGCGACCCCGGCGCGCAGCATCTGGCGCTGGGTTCCCTCGCCGGGGTCGAAGAGGAGGCCCTCGCCGTCCCAGCGCAGCAGGTAGCCGTTGTGGTTGCGGTGCCTCGTGGGGACCTGGCTGGCGGTGCCGAGGACGACCAACTCACGTACGGACACGGGGAGCTATCCGGGGGGCCAGTGGAGGCCGCGGCCGCCGATGAGGTGGGCGTGGGCGTGCCAGACCGTCTGTCCGGCGCCGGCGCCGGTGTTGAAGACGGTGCGGTAGCTCTCCAGTTTTTCCTGTTCCGCGACGGCCTGGGTCTCCCGGAGGACGTCCGCGGCGAGTTCCGGGGCGGCGGTGGCGAGGACGGCGGCGTTCTCGTAGTGGGCCTTGGGGATCACCAGGACGTGGGTGGGGGCCTGGGGGTTGATGTCCCGGAACGCCACGGTCGTCTCGGATTCCCGCACGATCGTCGCCGGGATCTGGCCCGCCACGATCTTGCAGAACAGGCAGTCGTCCTGGGGTTCCCCTGGCATGGTGGTCCTTTCGCCTCGGATCTCGGGGGCATCTTAGTCAGGCAAACCGGGCGGAGTCTTCGCAGGACTGGACTCCAGTGTCTCCAAGGCGATCCGCACCGCCTCGTCCAATTGGGCGTCCCTCCCCGCCGCGTGGTCCTGAGGCCGCTGCGGCACCTCCACGTCGGGATCCACCCCGTGGTTCTCGACGCCCCACTCGTAACCCTCCAGCCAGAAGGCGTACTTCGGCTGGGTGATCAGCGTGCCGTCGACCAGGCGGTAGCGGCTGTCGATGCCGATGACCCCGCCCCACGTGCGCGTGCCGACGACCGGGCCGATGCCCAGCGCCTTGATCGCCGCGTTGACGATGTCGCCGTCCGAGCCCGAGAACTCGTTGGCCACGGCGACCACGGGGCCGCGCGGCGCGTCCCTCGGATAGCTGTACGCGCGCATCCCGCGCGGCAGCGCCCAGCCGACGATCCTGCGGGCCAGCTTCTCGACGACCAGCTGGGAGGTGTGGCCGCCCCGGTTCTCACGGACGTCCACCACGAGCCCCTCGCGTGCCACCTCGACCCGCAGGTCGCGGTGGATCTGGGCCCAGCCGGGAGCCTGCATGTCCGGAACGTGCAGATAGCCGAGGCGCCCGCCCGACTTCTCGTGGACGTAGGCGCGGCGGTCGGCGACCCAGGCGTGGTAGCGCAGGGGCTCCTCGTCAGAGACGGGGACGACCACGGCGTGGCGGAGGTCGCCGCCGCCGGACGGGGAGACGGTGAGCTCGATCGGCTTGCCGGCCGTGCCGACCAGGAGCGGGCCGGGGCCGGTGACCGGGTCGACCGGCCGGCCGCCCACCGCGACGATCGCGTCTCCGGCGCGGACCGCCACGCCGGGCGCTGCGAGCGGGGAGCGGGCGTCGGGGTCGGAGGTCTCGGTGGGCAGGATGCGGTCGATGCGCCAGCTGTTGTCCGGGTGACGGGAGATGTCGGCACCGAGGAGCCCCTGCCGGGGCCCGTGGCTGTGGCCGCCGCGCGGGGTGACGTACGCGTGCGAGGTGCCGAGTTCGCCGTGCACCTCCCAGAGGAGGTCGACGAGGTCGTCGTGGGTGGCAAGGCGGTCCAGGACCGGGCGGTAGCGGTCGAGGACGCCCTGCCAGTCGACGCCGCTCATGTCGGGCCGCCAGAAGTGGTCCCGCATGATGCGGCCGGTCTCCTCGTACATCTGCCGCCACTCGGCCGACGGGTCGACTGTCTGCCGGATGCGGCCGAGGTCGACGGAGATGTTGGTGTCGCTGTCGTCGTCGTTCGAGGCACGGCGGTCGCTCGGTACGACCTTCAGGCGCCCGTCGGTCCACAGCAGGACCCGCTTGCCGTCGCCGCTGACGGCGAAGTGGTCGGCGTCGGCGGCGAGGTGTTCGAGGCGCTGCTGGGCGAGGTCGTAGCGCTGGAGGTCGGTCTTGGGGTCGGGATCGTCCGGGGTGGCCCGGGAGGAGCCGAGGACGCCCTGGACGGGGTGGCGCAGCCACAGCACGCCGTCCTTGGCCGCGCGCAGGTTGGAGTAGCGGCCGGCCTCCACCGGGAAGGGCACGATCCGGTCGGCGAGGCCTTCGAGGTCGATCCGGGTGGCCGGGGTGCCCTCGCTGTCGGGCGTCTCGTCCTTGTCGGGAGCCTCGAAGGGCCGGCCGTGGCGTTGCGGGCCGAAGGGGGACGGGGTGGTCGCGGCCAGGGTGATCAGGTGCGGGCGGTCGCCGACCACGAAGGCGAGGTCGAAGACGTGCTCGTCGTAGACCGGATCGAAGGAGCGGTTGGAGAGGAAGGCCAGGTGCTTGCCGTCGAGGGTGAAGGCGGGCGCGTAGTCCTGGAAGCGCAGCGGGGTCGCCTCGGTGACCGACAGGTCGGTGGTGTTGGCGAGGCGGAGCTGGCAGAGCGGGGCGGGGCCGGGGTGCGACCAGACGAGCCAGGCCGAGTCGGGCGAGAAGGTCAGTCCCCGTACATCGCCGTCCTCGCTGCGGTCGACCTCGCGGACCTCGCCGGTCTCCCGCTCGACGAGCAGCACGCGGCCGTCGTGCGCGGCGACCGCGGCCCGGCTGCCGTCGGGGGCCATGGCGAGACCGAGGACGCGGCCGAGCTGTCCGGCGGCGAGGCGGCGCGGGGTGGCGCCGGGGGCGAGTCCGGTGGCGGGCGCGAACTCCAGGGCGTCGTCGCCCTCCGCGTCCGTCACCCACACCACCCACTCCTCGCCCTCCGTGCGGAAGGTGCGCGGCAGCCGGGCCCGGACGCCCGGTTCGGCGGCGAGCGCGCGGGCCGGGCCCGAGCGGTGGGTGACCCAGTGGACGGTGCCGCGCACGGCGACCGCGCTGCCGCGCGCGGTGTGGTCGGGGGCGGCCGAGCCGAACCAGCGGGAGGCGTCCACGGGGAAGGGCTGCCGGTCGGCGCGCTGTCCGCCGAGCCGGACCTCCAGGCGGCGCGGTTCGGCGCCGTCGAGGTCGTCGAGGATCCACAGCTCACCGGCCGAGGTGTAGACGATCCGGGTGCCGTCACCGGAGGCGTGCCGGGCGTAGTAGCCGTCGAGGGGGGTGTGACGCCGCAGGTCGGAGCCGTCGGCGAGGGAGGAGTAGAGGGCCCCGGTGCCCTCGTGGTCGGAGAGGAAGGCGATCCGGTCCCCGGCCCACTCGGGGTACTCCAGGTTTCCGTCCAGGTCGTCGTGCAGCCGTACGAACTCCCCGTCGCCCTCGCGGTCGATCCACAGCTTGCCCGCCGTGCCGCCCCGGTACCGCTTCCACCAGGCGGCCTCCCGGCCCATGGGCGCGGAGAGGAGCACGGTCGCCGGGCCGTGGGCGACATGGCCCACGGGGCCGTACGGCAGGGTGGTGCCGGGGCCGCCGTCGAGCGGGACGGTCCGCGCCCAGCTGCGGCGCAGGCTCGCCTGGCCGTGGGTGGTGATCGCGAGGACCTCGCCGTCCGGGGTCCAGCCGCGCACCTGGGTGCGTGCGCTGCCCCAGTGGGTCAGCCTCCGGCCCGGGCCGCCGTCGACCGGGGCGACGTGCACCTCGGGGGCGCCGTCGCGGGCGGAGGTCCAGGCGACGGTGGTGCCGTCGGGCGAGATCCGGGGGTGGGTGACCGGCACGTTGTCCGCGCTGACCCGCCAGGCGCGCCCGCCGTCGAGCGGCGCGAGCCACACGTCGTCCTCGGCGGTGAAGGCCACCAACTCGCCCCGCAGATGCGGAAACCGGAGATATGCAGACGTCGCAGGCTGTGTCACCCGATCACCCTATGCACGCTCGGTCCCCGTGCACAGAGGTTTCGATCACTTGCCGTCGGGCCAGCACTGCGGGTCCTTCTGGCACCAGATGGTCCTGGTGACGGTCACCGTGACGGTGGGGCCGGGCTGTCCCGGGTTGTTGACGCGCGGGGTGGGCGTGGCGTCGCAGTCGCCGAGCCCCTCCACGTGGAACCACTGCTTGCCGCCGACGGTGGCGGTGAGATCGCCGCGCACACACGCCCCGCTGACGGTCCGGGTCACCTTGCCCTTGGCGGTGATGTCCTTGCCGTCCCGCGTCCTGCCCTCGCAGTTGACGGTGGCGACGGTGTTCACACTCGCACTCGGTGTCCGGTCGCCGTTGTCGTACGTGGCCGTGCAGGTCAGCCAACTCACGTCGGCCTTCTGCCGGTTCAGCTCCTTGGTGACCAACTGGTCGGTGGTGTAGGCGACGGTCGCGGAGCTGACCACGCCGGTCGGTTCGCAAGCGGCGACCCCGCCCACGGCCAGCACGGCCCCCCCGATCGCACCCGCTGCTCGCACCCCGCGCGGCCGACGCCAGTTCCGTCTCAACGCCACCATGGAGGGCAGCCTGCCACTGTCCCGCCCCGGAGGGTAGAGCGCATACGGCCACCCGCGCGCCGGTCGGTCCACGGTGGGCGGATGCGCGGACACGGTGGGGCGAGAAAGCTCGTGGTGGACGACTCTGCTGCTACGCGCACGACGGCTTTGCGGCGACGGACCGCGGACTCCTGGCGGGAGGCGGGGAGTGGGACGGCCTGGGACCTGTTCGACGCGGTGCTCAGCCGCGCAGCAGCAGCCACTGCTGAAGCTCCACCAGGTTCCCCTCCGGGTCCTTGAGGTGGGCGACGCGCATGCGGTCCGTCATGGGGGCCGGGCCGTGCAGCAGGACGGCGCCGCGGGCGGCGATCTGCTCGCAGTAGGTGTCCAGGTCGTCGACGCGCAGCACCACCAGGGAACGGTGGCCGGTGGCCGTGTCGCCCAGTTCGCCGAGGACCTCCGCCATCATCGACCGGTCCTGCAGGGCGACGCCCGCCGAGCCGGTGGCGAAACTGAACTTCTCGTACGGCCCGCCCGTCGCCCCCGACTGGGGCTTGAGGCCGAGGACCTCGGCGTAGAAGCGGTAGCAGGTGGCGAAGTCGGTGACGAGCAGGCGCACTTGGGCGAGTTCCACGGACGTCCTCCCGGGGTTCAGGACCAGCGGCCGGTGCGGCCGAGGAGCAGGGCGGTCGCCGCGGTTCCGGCGGTCGACGTACGCAGCACGGTAGGCCCGAGGACGTAGGCGCGCGCACCGGCCTCCTCGAAGAGCGCCAACTCGTCCTTGGCCACGCCCCCTTCGGGGCCGACGACCAGCACGATCTCGCCCTCGTCGGGGAGTTCGGCGGTGGCCAGCGGCTCGCTGCCGCGTTCGAAGTCGGAGTGGAGCACGGCGGCGAAGTCGGCTTTGGCGAGAAGTGCGCCAACCTGCTTGGTGCTTGCCGCGTCAGCGACCTCCGGGAAACGGATCCGCCGGGACTGCTTGCTGGCCTCGCGGGCGGTGGCCCGCCACTTGCCGAGCGCCTTCAGACCCCGCTCGCCCTTCCACTGGGTGATGCAGCGGGCCGCCTGCCAGGGCACGATGGCGTCGACGCCGACCTCGGTCATGGTCTCGACGGCGAGTTCACCGCGGTCGCCCTTGGGGAGGGCCTGGACGACCGTGATGCGGGGCTGCGCCCGAGGTGCCTCGTTCACCGAGTCCAGCCGGACGATCAGCCGGTCCTTGCCCTCGGTGCCGAGTACCACGCAGTCGGCCCAGTGTCCGGCGCCGTCGGTGAGGATGACGTCCTCACCGGCCTGGAGCCGCTTCACGGAGACGGCGTGGCGGCCTTCGGGGCCGTCGAGGACGTACCGTCCGCCGTCGCCCGCGTCGAAGTGCTCGACCACGAAAACCGGTGCGGTCATCTCAGGTCCCCCTTGCCTGACAACGCTGTCCTGGCGGCGTCGAGTTCGGCCGCGAGTATCTCCACGAGCTGCCCGGCGGGCAGTTCGCGTGCCATCCGGTGCCCCTGGCCCGCCCACAGCGCCATGCCCTGCGCGTCCTTGGCCTTGGCGGCGGCCTTGCGGAGCGGGGCGGTGAGGTGGTGGACCTCGGGGTAGGCGGCGGGGGCGTACGGCCCGTGCTCGCGCAGGAAACGGTTGACCAGGCCACGGGCCGGTCTGCCGGAGAAGGCGCGGGTCAACTCGGTGCGGACGTAGAGCGGGTTGGTCAGCGCCTGCTTGTGCACGTCGTGGGCGCCGGACTCGGGCGTGGCGAGGAACGCCGTGCCGAGCTGGGCCGCGCTCGCGCCGGCGGCGAGGACGGCGGCGATCTGACTGCCGCGCATGATGCCGCCGGCGGCGACGATCGGGACGGTGACCGTCTCGCGGATCTGGGCGACCAGGGACAGGAGTCCGAGCCCGGAGCCGTCCTGCTCGGGGAGGTCGCGGTGGGTGCCCTGGTGGCCGCCGGCCTCGACGCCCTGCGCGATGACCGCGTCGGCGCCCGCGTACTGCACGGCGAGGGCCTCTTCGGGGGTGGTCGCGGTGACGAGGGTGAAGGTCCCGGCGCGGCGCAGCGACTCCAGGGCGTCGCTGCTCGGGATGCCGAAGTGGAAGGAGGCCACCGGCACGGGGTTGTCGAGCAGGACGGCGAGCTTGGCGTCGTAGCCGTCGTCACGTCCGCTGTCCCGGTCGCCGAGCTCGGTGTCGTACCAGGTGGCCTCGCCGGCCAGCTGGTGGGCGTAGACCTCGACGGCCGCCGGGTCGGCGTACTCGGGCTGCGGCATGAAGAGGTTGACCCCGAAGGGCCGCTTGGTCAGTCCGCGCAGCTGCTTGATCTCCTGGTACATCCCGTCGGCCGTCTTGTACCCGGCGGCGAGGAATCCGAGCCCGCCCGCCTCGGACACGGCGGCGGCGAGCCGCGGCACGGAGACGCCGCCCGCCATGGGCGCCTGCACGATCGGATGAGGGAAGAGATCGGTCAGTGCGGAGGACATGACGGCATGTTGTCACGTCCTCCGAACAAGTCCGAATCCGACCTTCGCACGGTTAGGTACGCCCGTCGCACGGCTCAGGTACGACCGTTGAACGCGTCCTTCAGCCTTGAGAACAGCCCCTGCTGCCCGGGCTGACTGTGTCTGCCCGGGGGACGACCCCCGGACCCCCGGCAGTCGTCCCGCAGCTCACGTACGACCGTTGAACGCGTCCTTCAACCGTGAGAACAGCCCCTGCTGCCCGGGTTGGAACTGCCCCGTGGGCCGTTCCTCGCCGCGCAGCTTCGCCAGCTCGCGCAGCAGGCGCTCCTGCTCCGGGTCCAGCTTGGTCGGGGTCTGGACCTCGACGTGGACGATGAGGTCGCCCCGGCCGCCGCCGCGCAGGTGGGTGACGCCCCGGCTGTGCAGCGGGATCGACTGGCCGGACTGGGTACCGGGCCGGATGTCGACCTCCTCCATGCCGTCCAGCGTCTCCAGCGGCACCTTCGTGCCGAGCGACGCCGCCGTCATCGGGAGCGTGACCGTGCAGTGCAGATCGTCACCGCGCCGCTGGAACTGCGAGTGCGGGAGCTCGTGGATCTCGACGTAGAGGTCACCGGCGGGACCGCCACCGGGGCCGACCTCGCCCTCACCCGCGAGCTGGATCCGGGTGCCGTTGTCCACACCGGCGGGGATCTTCACGGTCAGCGTGCGGCGCGAGCGGACCCGGCCGTCGCCCGCGCACTCCGGGCACGGGGTCGGGACCACGGTGCCGAAGCCCTGGCACTGCGGGCACGGGCGGGACGTCATGACCTGGCCCAGGAAGGACCGGGTCACCTGGGACACCTCACCGCGCCCGCGGCACATGTCACACGTCTGCGCGGAGGTGCCCGGCGCCGCGCCCTCACCGCTGCAGGTGGTGCAGACGATCGCCGTGTCGACCTGGATGTCCTTCGTGGTGCCGAAGGCCGCCTCGTCGAGCTCGATCTCCAGGCGGATCATCGCGTCCTGGCCGCGCCGGGTGCGCGAGCGCGGACCCCGCTGCGACGCCGTACCGAAGAACGCGTCCATGATGTCCGAGAAGTTCCCGAACCCACCGGCCCCGAAGCCGCCCGCGCCACCGCCGCCGGCCTGCGAGAGCGGGTCGCCGCCGAGGTCGTAGACCTGCTTCTTCTGCGGGTCCGACAACACCTCGTAAGCGGCGTTGATCTCCTTGAACCGCTCCTGGGTCTTCGGATCCGGGTTGACGTCCGGGTGCAGCTCGCGCGCGAGCCGACGGAACGCCTTCTTGATCTCATCCTGCGACGCGTCGCGGCGCACGCCGAGAACGGCGTAGTAGTCCGTGGCCACTTACGACTCCGCCAGGATCTGTCCGACGTACCGTGCCACTGCGCGTACCGCTCCCATCGTTCCCGGGTAATCCATGCGGGTCGGTCCGACCACGCCGAGCTTGGCGACTGCCTCGCCGCCCGAACCGTAGCCGACCGACACCACCGAAGTGGAGTTGAGTCCCTCGTAGGCGTTCTCGTGACCAATACGTACGGTCATGCCCGAATCCCCTGCCTCACCAAGGAGTTTGAGGAGGACGACCTGTTCCTCCAGGGCCTCCAGGACGGGCCGGATCGTGAGGGGAAAGTCATGTCCGAAGCGGGTGAGATTGGCGGTGCCGCCGATCATCAGCCGCTCCTCGTTCTCCTCGACGAGCGTCTCCAGGAGAGTGGAGAGCACTGTCGAGACCGTACCCCGGTCCTCGACGTCGAAGCCTTCGGGCAGGTCCTCGACCAGCTGCGGCACGTCGGCGAACCGGCGCCCCGCGACCCGGCTGTTGAGCCGGGCCCGCAGATCGGCGAGCGAGGCCTCCCCGAAGGGTGCCGGGCAGTCGACCATGCGCTGCTCGACCCGGCCGGTGTCCGTGATCAGCACGAGCATCACGCGCGCGGGAGCGAGCGAGAGCAGTTCCACATGCCGCACGGTCGAGCGGGTGAGGGAGGGGTACTGCACGACGGCGACCTGCCGGGTGAGCTGCGCGAGCAGCCGCACGGTCCGCGCCACGACGTCGTCGAGGTCCACGGCGCCGTCGAGGAAGTTCTGGATGGCGCGCCGCTCGGGCGCGGTCATCGGCTTGACGCCCGCCAGTTTGTCGACGAACAGCCGGTAGCCCTTGTCGGTCGGGATCCGCCCCGCGCTGGTGTGCGGCTGGGCGATGAATCCCTCGTCCTCCAGGACCGCCATGTCGTTACGGACGGTCGCAGGGGAGACTCCGAGGTTGTGCCGCTCGGTCAGGGCCTTCGACCCGACCGGCTCCTCCGTGCCGACGTAGTCCTGGACGATGGCGCGCAACACCTGAAGCCTGCGTTCACTCAGCATCGCGCACACCTCCAGAAGTCGTTCCCTTGGCGCCTTGCCTGGCACTCTGTCCGTCCGAGTGCCAGCGCTCCCCGGCCAGTGTACGGCGGTGGGGTACTCCCTGGGCAAGGCTGGTCCTGGTGTGACGGGTTGTAGGGCTAGCGTCGCGGTATGACGGTGACTTGGGAAGAGCTCGGGTGGGAGCGGGTCGCGACCGGGGTGGGGCGGTGCCGGCTGCCGGGCTGGGACTGTACGGCGGGCCTGGTGATCGGCGAGGGCACGGCCCTGTCGGTCGACGCGGGCTCCTCTCTCGCGGAGGGTGCACGCCTGCGCGCGCAGGCCGGGGAACTGGCCGGCCACCGTGTGACCCATCTCGCGCTCACCCACCCCCACTTCGACCACGTCTTCGGTGCGGCGGCGTTCGCGGGGGCGGAGGTGTTCGGCGCGGTCGGCGTGGAGACGGTGCTGACGGGGCGGCTGGGCCGCGCGGAACTGCGGGCGGACGCGGTGCGCAACGGACTGGACCCGGCCGCGGCCGACGACGCCGTGGACGCCCTGGTGTCTCCCCGGCATCACGTCTCCGGCGAGTGGACGCTCGACCTCGGCGGCGGCCGCCAGGTCCTGCTGGCGAACGTCGGTCCCGGCCACACGGCCCACGATCTCGCCGTCCTCGTCCCCGGCACCCCGGAGGTCGTCTTCTGCGGCGACCTGGTCGAGGAGTCGGGCGAACCACAGGCGGGCCCGGACTCCGTACCGAGCCACTGGCCCGCCGCGCTGGACCGGCTGCTTGAGCTGGGCGGTGAGGACGCGCTGTACGTACCCGGTCACGGAGCGGTGGTGGACGCGGGGTTCGTGCGGGCGCAGCGGGACGCGCTGGCGGCCCGTTTCGGCGTGTCGTAGTGATCCCCCGCGTGGTTCTCCTATCGTCATCCGAATGCGCCAGTACTCCGCCGACCTGACTCCTCCGTGGAAGAAGCCCAAGCCGGTACCCGAGGTGCCCGCCGAGCCCGGCCTGGTGGTCGAGGAGCCCGGCACCGGCTTCTGCGGCGCGGTGATCCGCTGCGAGGCGGGCACGGTGACCCTGGAGGACCGCTTCGGCAAGCACCGGGTGTTCCCGCTGGAGCCCCGCGGCTTCCTCCTGGAGGGCCGGGTGGTGACGCTGGTGAAGCCGTCAGGCGGTCCTGTACGACCCTCCCGTACCGCGTCCGGCTCGGTGGCCGTGCCCGGCGCACGCGCACGCGTGGCCCGCGCCGGCCGGATCTACGTCGAGGGCCGCCACGACGCGGAACTGGTGGAGAAGGTCTGGGGCGACGACCTGCGCATCGAGGGCGTGGTCGTGGAGTACCTGGAGGGCGTGGACGACCTGCCGGCGATCGTGGCCGAGTTCGCACCGGGCCCGGACGCCCGCCTCGGCGTCCTGGTCGACCACCTGGTGCCGGGCAGCAAGGAGTCCCGTATCGCCGCGTCGGTGACCAGCGAACACGCACTGGTCGTCGGCCACCCGTACATCGACATCTGGGAGGCGGTGAAGCCGTCGTCCCTGGGGATCGAGGCGTGGCCTCGGGTACCGCACGGCCAGGACTGGAAGACGGGCGTGTGCAAGGCCCTGGGCTGGCCGTCGGAGAACACGGGCGCGGTGTGGCAGGCGATCCTGAAGCGGGTGGGGTCCTACCGGGATCTGGAGCCGGAGCTGCTGGGGCGGGTGGAGGAACTGATCGACTTTGTCACGGGTAGCGGTGGGGCCTGACTCCGGGAAACGTTCCGAAATCGCTGGTGTCCATTTCGAGCCCCAGTTCCTCCAAGGGCAGAGGTGCCCCGAACTTCGTGACCTGCTGCCGCTCGTAGTCGGCGTTCTCTCCCTTCCCGCTGGGCCTCGTCAACAGGACGCACTGCGCCATGATCGGGTCGACGATGAGGTAGGCAGGCACCATTCCAGCGGCGTAGATCGAGCGTTTGATTTCATAGTCCCGCTGGACACTGGTCTTGGATACGACCTCGACAACCATCGTGATCAGGCGGCACGGCAGCAGCCGTCCCGAGGCAGGCATCGCCTCACGCTCGAGGACCACCAGGTCCGGCACTGGCTCACTGGCTTCGTCGAGAATGTCGACGTCCTGGGTCTGCAATCGCGACCATCGCTTACGCGGGATCTGGTCCAGCACGTCCTCGATGATCATGTTGTGCACAAGATCAGGGCTGGCCATCATCACGATTTCCCCCCGGAGAAGCTCGACCTTGACACCCTCGGGAGGCTCAAGCTCCTCGAAGTACTTGGTCATCCCACGCTCGTCCACAGCGGTCATCTCCGTGGCCCTCCACATCCGCCGCGTACTTTTGACGGCAGCCTAAGGACCAGGTTAGGGATCGAACCGGCATTCCGCACCGGTTCACTCCGCCGAGTGATCAATCCACCAAGTCCCTGACCACCGCGTCCGCCAGCAACCGCCCCCGCAGGGTCAGCACAGCCCGTCCCTCCTCGTAAGGCCCGCCCTCGAGCAGCCCCTCCCCCAGCGCCCGCCGAGAAGCGGCCAGCCCCTCCTCGCGCAGCAGGGACAGCGGCACCCCCTCCCGCAGCCGCAGCTCCAGCAGGATCCGCTCGACCCGCCGGTCCTCGTCGGACAGCAGCTCCCGGCCCGCCCCCGGCGACCTCCCCGCCGCCAGCGCCCCCGCGTACGCCCCCGGATGCTTCACGTTCCACCACCGCACCCCGCCCACGTGCGAGTGCGCTCCGGGACCGGCCCCCCACCAGTCCGCGCCCCGCCAGTACAGCTCGTTGTGCAGGCACCGGCCCGCGTCCGAGGTCGCCCAGTTCGACACCTCGTACCAGTCGAAACCGGCCTCCGCCAGCACCGAGTCCGCGATCAGGTACCGGTCCGCGTGCACGTCGTCGTCGGTCATCGGGACCTCGCCCCGGCGGATACGGCGAGCCAGCTGCGTCCCCTCCTCGACGATCAGCGCGTACGCCGACACGTGGTCGGGACCGGACCCGATCGCCGCCTCCAGGGACGCCCGCCAGTCGTCGTCGGACTCCCCCGGGGTACCGTAGATCAGGTCCAGGTTCACGTGGTCGAACCCCGCCGCACGGGCCTCCGCCACGCACGCCTCGGGCCGTCCCGGCGTGTGCGTGCGGTCCAGCACCTTCAGTACGTGCTGCTTCGCGCTCTGCATCCCGAAGGACACCCGGTTGAAGCCGCCCTCCCGCAGCGCCGCCAGATACGCGGGGTCCACCGACTCCGGGTTCGCCTCGGTCGTCACCTCCGCGTCCGCGGCCAGGCCGAACTCGTCCCGGATCGCCGCGAGCATCCGTACGAGATCCCCGGCGGCCAGGAGTGTCGGCGTACCGCCGCCGACGAACACCGTGCGGACCGGGCGCGGGTCGTCGCCGAGGACCTTCCGCGCCAGGCGGATCTCGTCGATCAGCGTGTCCGCGTAGTTGTCGCGGGAGGCCAGCACCCCGCCCGAACCGCGCAGCTCGGTCGCGGTGTAGGTGTTGAAGTCGCAGTAGCCGCAGCGGGTCGCGCAGTACGGGACGTGCAGGTAGAAGCCGAGGGGTCGGTCGGCGGACCCGGCGAGTGCGGACGCGGGAAGCGAGCCGTCGTCGGGGACGGGTTCGCCGTCGGGGAGTGCGGAGGGCATGTCCTCCATTGTCCAGCACCGCAGCGGGCACCCGTCCCGCCCGCCCGCTGTCCGCTATTCCGCCTGCAGCACCAGCAGCGCCAGATCGTCCTCCGGCGGTCGCGCCCCGAACTCGTGCACCAGCCGTTTGATCCGCTCCGCGATCAGTTCGGCGTCCAGTCCCGCGCACCCGGCGAGCGCCTCCGCGAGCCCGTCCTCGTCGTCGAACTGCCGGGGGCCGCTGCGCCGCTCGGTCACCCCGTCGGTGACGCACAACAGGCTGTCGCCGGGCCGCAGCTCGAAGGTCTCACTGGTGTACGTCTCGTCCTCGACGACCCCGAGCAGGGTCTGCGGCCGCGCGACCGTACGGACCTCGCCGGCCGCTCCGAGCAGCAGCGGCAGCGGATGTCCGGCGGAGGCCAGGGTGCAGCGCACTCCGCCGTCGAAGGGCGCGAGCTCGCCGTACAGGAGGGACAGGAAGCGGGTCTGCGGGCCGTCGCCGGGGTGCATGGGGCGGCCGCCCGCGGCCGCCAGGGCACGCGCGGCCGCGTCCGCGGCCTCCGTCGCGTCGTCGAGGAGCAGCTGGTTGAGGCGGTCCAGGACGTCGGCGACGCGGTAGCCCTCGCGGGCCAGCAGCCGGAGCCAGGGCCGCGCCAGTCCGATCACCACGGCGGCCTCGGGGCCCTTGCCCTGGACGTCACCGACGGCGAAGCACCAGCGGCCGTCGCCGGCCGGGAAGAGGTCGTAGAAGTCGCCGCTGGGTCCGCCCTTGTCGTACGGCTCGTACACGAGGGCGCTGCGCACGCCGGGGATCTCGGCGACCGCGCCGGGCAGCAGACCGCGCTGGAGCACCGCGCTGATGGTGGCCTGGCGCGCGTACTGGCGGGCCGCGCCGATGGCGAGCGCGACCCGGCGGCTGAGGTCCTCGACGAGCCCGGTGATCTCGTCGGGGAAGGAGACCAGTCCGGCCCGGCCGATGACCAGGGTGCCCAGCGGGCGGCCGCCGGCGGCGAGGCGGTAGGCGAGCGCGGAGCCGTGTGCGCCGTGCGGGCCCAGTGCCTCGCCGGGCCAGGGGAACGCCACGGGGCCGGGATGCTCCGGCCCGGACAGGTCCGGCGGCTCCTTCTCCAGCGCCTGGCGCAGGTCCTCGATCCGGGTCTCGGAGCAGTGCCACACCCGGGCCAGCCGGGGCCCGGACAACCCACCCGACACCCCGCCCTCGCTCCGGCCCGTCCCGCTCCCGGCCTCACCCGGGCGAGCGGACCCCCAGCGTCCGGCGACCTCGTCCTCCAGCCACACCGCGCACCAGTCGGCCAGCCGCGGCACGATCAGCTGGCCGGCGAGCGCGGCCACCAGGTTCTCGTCGAGCTGACCGGCGAGCAGGTCGGAGGCCTCGGCGAGGAAGGACAGGGCGCCGCGGTCGAGCCAGTCCCGGTCCGGCTCGCCGTGGGACACGGGCGCGGGTGGGTCCGGGGCCGGGGGTGGTTCCGGGGCGAGTATCCCGGCGACCAGCAGGCCCCGCTCGTGCTCCTGCTCGCCGGCGTACGCCTGGATCCCGTCCAGGGCCTCCTTCCCGCCGGGCGGCAGCTGCGCCCACACGGTCTTCGCGCCGGTGCGGTAGGTGATGCCCCAGGTCTCGGCGAGGGCGGCGACCAGGCGCAGTCCGCGTCCGTACTCCGGTGTGCCGTACGAGGGTTCTGCGTCACCGTCGCGAGGCGCGCGCGAGGGGTGGTGGTCGAGGACCTCGATGAGGAGGGCGCCGGTGTACGGCTCCAGGCAGCAGTCCAGTTCGATGTCGGTGCCCGCGTGCACGACGGCGTTGGTGACGAGTTCGCTGACGACGACCACGGCGTCGTAGGACTGCCGGTCGCTGAGGAACTCGGTGCCGGGAAGGGCGAGTTCGGCCCATTCGGCGATCGCCGCCCGTAACAGGGCCCGGGCCGATCCCGGGGCGAGCGGACCGCCGGGGAGAGTGGCGTGGACGTGCGCCGGGGCGTCCGGCAGCGCACCGCCGCCGCGCACGGGCGGATCGGACGCACGGGCAACGGACTCCCGTTGCGCCGGAATGGCCCCCATGTCCGCCTCCCCGAGCAGTTCGTACGAATACGCCTCAGTCGATGCGGACAGAGTGACAGACTGGCCACGCCCATAAGCGCCGAGTTACCGAAGTGGGCCGCCATGAGTGAGAACAGTGGTACGCCTGTGCTCGAAGAAGGACAGAACGCCGACCGGATTCGAGCATCGGATCTGCGTCCCCTGCTCGCCGCGATGACCGCTGCCCGGGACGGTGACTTCCGCCGGATGCCGGAGTCCGGGGACGGGATCGTGGCCGAACTGACGGCTGTTTTCAACCAGTTGGTGGACCGCAACGTTCACTTCACCGGCGAGGTCAACCGGGTGAAGCGGGAGCTGGTGCGGCACGGCCGGCTCGACGAACGGCTCTCCCCCAGCCCGGGGCAGGGTTCGTGGACCTCCCGGGTCGACGACGTGAACCAGCTGCTCGACGCCCTGGTGGCCCCCGCCGCCAACGCGACCCGGGTCCTGGACGCGGTGGCCGGCGGCGATCTGACCCAGCGGGTCGACCTGCACGACGGCAACCGGCAACTACGCGGTGATCTACGACGGCTGGGCCGGGCCGTGAACAAGATGGTCGACCAGCTCTCCCTGTTCACCGGCGAGGTGACCCGGGTGGCCCGCGAGGTCGGCACCGAGGGCCGGCTCGGCGGGCGGGCCAAGGTGACCGGCCTTTCGGGCAGTTGGCGCGATGTGACCGAGGCGGTCAACACCATGGCCTCCCGGCTGACCGCCCAGGTCAGGGACATCGCCCTGGTGACCACGGCGGTGGCCCGCGGCGACCTGACCCGCACGGTGACGGTCGAGGCGACGGGCGAGCTGCTCGAACTGAAACTGACCGTGAACACGATGGTCGACCAGCTCTCGGCCTTCGCCGACGAGGTCACCCGGGTGGCCCGCGAGGTCGGTACCGAGGGGCAGCTGGGTGGCCGGGCCCAGGTGCGCGGGGTCTCCGGGGTCTGGAAGGACCTCACCGACAACGTCAACTTCATGGCGTCGAACCTGACCTCGCAGGTGCGGAACATCGCACAGGTGACGACGGCCGTGGCGAACGGTGACCTCAGTCAGAAGATCACCGTGGACGCGCAGGGCGAGATCCTGGAGCTGAAGTCGACCATCAACACCATGGTCGACCAGCTCTCCGCCTTCGCCGACGAGGTCACCCGCGTGGCCCGCGAGGTCGGCACCGAGGGAAACCTCGGCGGCCGGGCTCAGGTGCGGGGCGTGTCGGGCGTCTGGAAGGACCTCACCGACAACGTCAACTTCATGGCCGACAACCTGACGTCACAGGTGCGGAACATCGCGCTGGTGTCGACGGCGGTGGCCCAGGGCGACCTCGGCAAGAAGATCACGGTGGAGGCGAAGGGCGAGATCCTGGAGCTCAAGTCGACCATCAACACCATGGTCGACCAGCTCTCCGCCTTCGCGGACGAGGTGACCCGCGTGGCCCGCGAGGTCGGCACCGAGGGAAACCTCGGCGGCCAGGCGCAGGTGCGGGGCGTCAGCGGGGTCTGGAAGGACCTCACCGACAACGTCAACTTCATGGCGCTGAATTTGACTTCGCAGGTCCGCAACATCGCCCAGGTCACCACCGCCGTCGCCAACGGCGACCTGTCGAAGAAGATCACCGTCGACGCGCGCGGTGAGATCCTCGAACTGAAGGACACCGTCAACACGATGGTGGAGCAGCTGCGCGCCTTCGCCGACGAGGTGACCCGGGTGGCCCGCGAGGTCGGCACCGACGGCCGGCTGGGCGGCCGGGCCCAGGTGCTGGGGGTCTCCGGGGTCTGGCGGGACCTGACCGACAACGTCAACTACATGGCGGACAACCTCACTTCGCAGGTCCGCAACATCGCCCAGGTGACCACGGCGGTGGCCAACGGCGACCTCTCCAAGAAGATCGACGTGGACGCGCGCGGCGAGATCCTGGAGCTGAAGACCGCCATCAACACCATGGTCGACACGCTCTCCTCCTTCTCCTCCGAGGTCACCCGCGTGGCCCGAGAGGTGGGCAGCGAGGGCCAACTCGGCGGCCAGGCACGGGTCGAGGGCGTGTACGGCACCTGGAAGCGGCTGACGACCAACGTGAACGAGCTCGCCTCCAACCTGACCACCCAGGTCCGCGCGATCGCCGAGGTCGCCTCCGCGGTGGCCCAGGGCGACATGTCCCGCGCCATCACCGTGGAGACGCAGGGCGAGGTCACCGAGCTCAAGGACAACATCAACCTCATGGTGGCCAACCTCCGCGAGACGACCCGGGCCAAGGACTGGCTGGAGTCCAACCTCGCGCGCCTGGCCGCCCTGATGCAGGGCCACCGGGACCTGATGGAGGTCGCCGACCTGATCCTGCGCGAGCTGACCCCGCTGGTGAACGCCCAGTACGGGGCGTTCTTCCTGGCCGACCCGGACGAGGACGGCGCCTCGCTGCGCACAACCGTTCCTGCAAAGGGACTGGCGTTCATCGCGGGCTACGGCTCGGCGCAGGGCGCGACCGTCGACACCGGCGGCATGCCCGTCCACGGTCTGGTCCGTCAGGCGGCCCGCGAGAAGAAGCGGATCCTGGTGGAGGAGGCCCCGCCGGACTACATCAAGATCAACAGCGGGCTCGGGGAGGCGGCCCCGGCGAGCGTCGTCATCATCCCGATCCTCTTCGAGGACAAGCTCCTGGGCGTCATCGAACTCGCCTCCTTCTCCCGCTTCTCCGACGTCCACCTGGCGTTCTTCGACCAGTTCGTGAACACCATCGGCGTCGCGATCAACACCATCATCGCCAACTCCCGTACCGAGTCCCTGCTGGGCGAGTCCCAGCGCCTGGCGATGCAGCTCCAGGAGCGCTCGGACGAACTCCAGATGCAGCAGGCGGAGTTGCAGCGCTCGAACGCGGAACTGGAGGAGAAGGCGGCCCTGTTGGCGACCTCCTCGCAGTACAAGTCGGAGTTCCTGGCGAACATGTCACACGAACTGCGCACGCCACTGAACTCCCTGCTGATCCTGGCGAGGCTGCTCTCCGACAACCCGGACGGCCATCTCTCCGACCAGGAAGTGCAGTTCGCGACGACGATCCACAGGTCGGGAAGCGATCTGTTGCAGCTGATCAACGACATCCTGGACCTGTCGAAGATCGAGGCCGGCCGGATGGACGTACGCCCGAAGAAGCTGCCGCTCATCAAGCTGCTCGACTACGTCCACGCCACCTTCCGCCCCCTCACCCTGGACCGGGGGCTCGCCTTCGAGGTGGCGGTCGGCGAGGCCGTGCCGCGTGAGATGTACTCGGACGAACAGCGCCTGCAACAGATCCTGCGCAACCTGCTCTCCAACGCGATCAAGTTCACCGCCTCCGGCCGGGTCGAGCTGCGCGTGACCCGCATCAAGGACCCCGAGCACCGGTACGTCCGCGACAGCGACGACGTGGTCGCCTTCGCGGTGTCCGACACCGGCATCGGCATCGCGCGGGAGAAACTCCCGGTGATCTTCGAGGCGTTCCAGCAGGCCGACGGCACGACCAACCGCAAGTACGGCGGCACGGGGCTCGGCCTGTCCATCAGCCGGGAGATCGCGGGCCTGCTGGGCGGCCGTATCGTCGCCGAGAGCGAACCCGGCAAGGGCTCCACCTTCACGCTCTACGTCCCCGTCGTCAGCCCCGGCAACACCGCGACCGGCCCGGCCACCGAGGACCACGCCCTGCCGGGCCCGGAGGACCTGTCCACCGAGCCCTATCCGACCGCCCACGACGCCGAGGACTCGTGGCCGGCGCCCACCAGGCTGGAGGCGTGGAAGGCGGGCCGGGCGGGCCAGGTGCTGTCCGGCAGGCGGGTGTTGATCGTCGACGACGACATCCGCAACGTCTTCGCCCTCACCCATGTGCTGGGCCGCGTCGGCATGCCGGTTCTCTACGCGGAGAACGGCCGCGAGGGCATCGAGACCCTGGAGCGCAACCCGGACGTCGAACTCGTCCTGATGGACATCATGATGCCGGAGATGGACGGTTACGAGACCATCGCGGCCATCCGCCGCACCCCGCGCTGGACCGGCCTGCCCATCGTCGCGCTCACCGCGAAGGCGATGCCCGGAGACCGTGAGAAGTCGATCGCGCGGGGCGCCAACGACTACGTACCCAAGCCGGTGGACGTCGACCAGCTGCTGACCGTCGTCTGCGCACTCCTGGACCCCGAGGGCGCGGAGACGCGGGAGCGGACCGATGCCGAGGAGGCGGTGGTTCAGCCCACCGACGACTGAATGAGGCAGTCAATATGAACGCTGAGGCAAGGACCGACGACAGTGCCGGCATCCTCCTGGTCGACGACATGGAGGACAACCTGATCGCACTGGAGGCGGTCCTGGGATCCCTCAACGAACCGCTGGTCCGCGCCCGTTCGGGCGAGGAGGCGATGAAGGCCCTGCTCCGCCGCCGCTTCGCGCTGGTCCTCCTGGACGTGCGCATGCCGGGCATGGACGGCTTCGAGACGGCGGCGAACATCAAACGCCTGGACCAGACGAAGGACGTCCCGATCATCTTCCTCACGGGAACGGACGACTCCGGCTACGCCTTCCGTGGCTACGCGACCGGCGCCGCCGACTACTTGACCAAGCCGTTCGACCCGTGGGTGCTCCGCGCCAAGGTGAGCGTGTTCCTGGACCTGCACCGGAAGAACCGGCAGCTGGAGCGGTTGCTGGCACGGCAGCAGTCCGACTACCAGGAGGTCGGCAAGCGACTGGCTGCCCTGGAGGACGAGTTGACGGACGCTCAGCGCACCCAGGTGAAGGAACTCCGGCGCCTTCTGGAGAAGCGGTGACTGCCTTCAGGAGCGCGGGGAACTGCGCGACCAGCCACCACGCACCGGCAGCCGCGCACGCTCCCCAACCACTCCCTACGCCTCGCGAGACCCCGCATACATCTCGTCGATGAGGTGCTTGTACTCCCGCTCCACAACCGGCCGCTTCAGCTTCAGACTCGGCGTGATCTCACCGTGCTCCACGTCGAGATCCCGCGGCAGCAACCGGAACTTCTTGATCGTCTGCCACCGCTGAAGCCCCTCGTTGAGCTGCTTCACATAGCCCTCGACCATGGACACCGTGGCGGGCGCGGCGACGACCTCCGCGTACGGCTTCCCTTCGAGCCCGTTCTCCTTGGCCCACTCCAGGATGGAGACCTCGTCCAGCGCGATGAGCGCCGTGCAGAAGTTCCGGTCCGCCCCGTGCACCAGGATGTTGGACACGTACGGGCAGACCGCCTTGAACTGCCCCTCGACCTCGGCGGGCGCGATGTACTTGCCGCCGGAGGTCTTGATCAGGTCCTTCTTGCGGTCGGTGATCTTCAGGTACCCGTCGGGTGACAGCTCACCGATGTCCCCGGTGTGGAACCACCCGTCGGCCTCGAGCACCTCGGCCGTCTTCTCGGGCTGCCCGTGGTAGCCCTCCATGATCCCGGGGCCCCGCAGCAGGATCTCGCCGTCGTCCGCGATACGGACCTCCGTGCCGGGCAGCGGCTTGCCGACCGTGCCGGTGCGGTAGGCCTCCCCGGGGTTCACGAAGGAGGCCGCCGAGGACTCCGTGAGGCCGTAGCCCTCCAGGATGTGGATGCCTGCGCCGGCGAAGAAGTAGCCGATCTCGGGCGCGAGGGCGGCGGAGCCGGAGACACACGCCCGCAGGTTGCCGCCGAACGCCTCGCGGATCTTCGCGAAGACCAGCGCGTCGGCCACCTTGTGCCTGGCGCTCAGCCCGAAGGGCGCGGAGGCGACCCCGGTGCGCCGGAAGTTGTCCTGGGCGGCCTTGGCGTACTCGCGGCCCACCTCGGCGGCCCACTGGAAGATCTTGTACTTGGCGCCGCCGCCCGCACGGGCCTTCGCCGCGACCCCGTTGTAGACCTTCTCGAAGATGCGCGGGACGGCCGCCATGTACGTCGGCTGCACGACCGGCAGATTCTCGATGATCTTGTCCACGCGGCCGTCCACGGCGGTGACGTGACCGACCTCGATCTGCCCGGAGGTGAGCACCTTGCCGAACACGTGGGCGAGCGGCAGCCACAGGTACTGCACGTCCTCGCCGCTGATCAGCCCGGTCGCGGCGGTCGCCTTCGCCATGTAGGCCCAGTTGTCGTGCGGGAGCCGTACACCCTTGGGACGGCCGGTGGTGCCGGAGGTGTAGATCAGCGTCGCGAGCTGGTCCTTGGTGATCGCGCCGACCCGCTCCTTGATCAGGTCGGGGTCCTTCTCCAGGCGGGCGGCGCCACGGGCCTCCAGCTCGTCCAGGGTCAGGATCCAGTCGGCGGTCTCGACACCGGCCGGGTCGATCACCACGACATGCGTGAGCGCGGGCAGCTCACCGCGCTTCTCGACCGCCTTGGCGAGCTGGGCCGCGTCCTCCGCGATCAGCACCCGGCTCTCGGAGTCGGAGAGGATGAACGCCGACTCGCCGGCGTTGGTCTGCGGGTAGATCGTGGTCGTGGCGGCGCCGGCGCACATGATGCCGAGGTCCGCGAGGATCCAGTCGATCCGGGTCGAGGAGGCGAGGGCAACCCGCTGCTCCGGCTGCACTCCCAGTTCGATCAGCCCGGCCGCGATGGCGTACACCCGCTCCGCGGCCTGCGCCCAACTGAGCGACTTCCAGTCGTCCGGGCCCTGGCCGGAGGCCGCCGGCACCGGGTACCGGTACGCCTCGGCGTCCGGCGTGGCCGCAACCCGCTCCAGGAAGACGGTCGCCACACTCGGCGGGCGGTTCTCGATCAGTGTCTGTGTGTCGCTCACGACATCCTCCGGGGCCCGCGACGGTGCGGCTGGCTCTCAGGTTTGCGGCTGTTGTTTAACTCGCGAGTAACTATCGAGCAGAGATCAGAGTAAAGCGCGGCCGACCTGTTCGTAAGGGGCGGCGGCCTGTCATTTCCTACAGAGCGCGACGTTACGCACGCGTAGGGGCCCGCCGCACTTTCGCACGACGGACCCCTTTCCATCCGATTCGACGGGTAACCGCCTGTAACCTGCGGTTACTTCTTGCCCTTGCCCGACCCCGCGCTGTCATCGCTGGACAGCACGGCGATGAAGGCCTCCTGCGGAACCTCCACGGAACCCACCATCTTCATCCGCTTCTTGCCTTCCTTCTGCTTCTCCAGGAGCTTGCGCTTACGGGAGATGTCACCGCCGTAGCACTTGGCGAGGACGTCCTTGCGGATGGCGCGGATGGTCTCGCGGGCGATGACCCGGGAGCCGATGGCTGCCTGGATGGGGATCTCGAAGGCCTGGCGCGGGATCAGCTCCCGCAGCTTGGCGACGAGCCGTACGCCGTACGCGTACGCGGCGTCCCGGTGGGTGACCGCGGAGAAGGCGTCGACCCGGTCGCCGTGGAGCAGGATGTCGACCTTCACCAGCTGGGCGTCCTGCTCGCCGGTGGGCTCGTAGTCCAGGGAGGCGTACCCGCGGGTCTTGGACTTCAGGTTGTCGAAGAAGTCGAAGACGATCTCGGCGAGGGGGAGCGTGTACCGGATCTCGACGCGGTCCTCGGAGAGGTAGTCCATGCCGAGGAGGGTGCCGCGGCGGGTCTGGCAGAGCTCCATGATCGAGCCGATGAACTCGCTGGGAGCGAGGATCGTGGCCCGGACGACCGGCTCGAAGACCTTGTCGATCTTGCCCTCGGGGAACTCGCTCGGGTTGGTGACCGTGTGCTCCTTCCCGTCCTCCATGATCACGCGGTAGACCACGTTCGGCGCGGTGGCGATGAGTTCGAGGTTGAACTCGCGCTCCAGGCGCTCACGGATGACGTCCAGGTGCAGCAGCCCGAGGAAGCCGACGCGGAAGCCGAAGCCGAGGGCCGCGGAGGTCTCCGGCTCGTAGACCAGCGCGGCGTCGTTGAGCTGGAGCTTGTCGAGGGCGTCGCGCAGCTCGGGGTAGTCGGAGCCGTCGAGCGGATAGAGACCGGAGAACACCATCGGCTTGGGGTCCTTGTACCCGCCGAGGGCCTCGGTGGCGCCCTTGTCCTTGCTGGTGATGGTGTCACCGACCTTGGACTGACGGACGTCCTTCACACCGGTGATGATGTAGCCCACCTCGCCGACGCCGATGCCGTCGGCCGGCGTCATCTCGGGGGACGAGACGCCGATCTCGAGGAGCTCATGGGTGGCGCCGGTCGACATCATCCTGATGCGCTCGCGCTTGTTGAGCTGGCCGTCGATGACACGGACGTACGTCACGACACCGCGATAGGAGTCGTAGACCGAGTCGAAGATCATCGCGCGGGCGGGGGCGTCCTTGACGCCGACCGGAGCGGGGACGTCGCGGACGACCCGGTCCAGGAGCGCGTCCACGCCGACACCGGTCTTCGCCGAGACCTTGAGCACGTCCTCCGGCTGGCAACCGATGAGGTTGGCGAGCTCCTCGGAGAACTTCTCCGGCTGGGCGGCCGGCAGGTCGATCTTGTTCAGTACGGGGATGATCTTGAGGTCGTTCTCCATCGCCAGGTAGAGGTTGGCGAGGGTCTGGGCCTCGATGCCCTGGGCGGCGTCGACGAGGAGGACGGTCCCCTCGCAGGCGGCGAGCGACCGCGAGACCTCGTAGGTGAAGTCGACGTGCCCCGGGGTGTCGATCATGTTGAGGATGTGGGTGTTGCCCTGGTCGGGTCCCGTGGTCGGGGCCCAGGGCAGCCGCACGGCCTGCGACTTGATCGTGATTCCGCGCTCACGCTCGATGTCCATGCGGTCGAGGTACTGAGCACGCATCTGGCGCTGTTCGACCACACCGGTCAGCTGGAGCATCCGGTCGGCGAGCGTGGACTTGCCGTGGTCGATGTGCGCGATGATGCAGAAGTTGCGGAGCAGAGCCGGGTCGGTACGGCTCGGCTCGGGCACGTGGCTGGGGATCGCGGGCACGCAGGGTCCTGATTCTTGAGGCGTCCGCAGTGTCTGCGGTCTCGGGTCGGATCGATACGTAGCCTCCATGGTCCCACGGGCGGGGACCGACAACCGGTTTGGGCCACTCGCGGGGCCGCTGGTAGTCTGGGTGGCTGTGTCTCATGCCCTCTCAGCGCGAGGCACACCTTCAAGAAATCACCCGGCACGGAACCCGGGGACCTCCTTATCCGGAATCCCCCTGACCCGTGCCTGAACCTGTAGAGGCTCATTCGTGGCGAACATCAAGTCCCAGATCAAGCGGATCAAGACCAACGAGAAGGCCCGGCTGCGCAACAAGGCCGTCAAGTCCTCCCTGAAGACCGCGATCCGCAAGGCCCGCGAGGCCGCTGCCGCGGGTGACGTCGAGAAGGCCACCGAGTACCAGCGCGCTGCTGCGCGTGCGCTCGACAAGGCCGTCTCCAAGGGCGTCATCCACAAGAACCAGGCCGCCAACAAGAAGTCGGCGCTTGCTTCGAAGGTTGCGGGCCTCTAAGCCTGTCTCTCTGATCTGACCGGTCTCGTTCCTACGGGACCGCGCTGCCGGAAGGACCCGAGCGGGCCCTCTCTCATCCGCTCCCGACCGGCACCCAGGAGCCACGCGCGGCCTGCGTTCGCCACGCGGGCGTGACTCCGACAGCTTGCACCGAAGACCCCGGTCCCGTCGCCCTTTCTCAGGGCGGGGTGACCGGGGTCTTCGTCATGGGCGCAGGGTTGTTCGTGAGTGCTGGGCTGTTCGTGAGCGTTGGGGCTGTTCGTGAGCGCTTAGCTGATCTGAGCGCTGAGCTGCTTTGAGCGCTGAGCTGATCTGAGCGCTGAGCTGATCTGAGCGCTGAGCTGATCTGAGCGCTGAGCTGATCTGAGCCCGAGGGGGTTCAGTCCGCCCAGAACTCATTGCTCTTGTCGATGTCCTCGAGACACTCGTCGAGGTCGGTGATCTTGTCGCCGACGATCCGGAACACGATGCACCCGGTGTCGTCCAGGCGCCGCCCCTTCCGCTCGGCGGTGACCCGGCACATCCCGACGGCATGCCCACGCCCGTCGACGGCGATCCCGAGCATCTCCAGCCGCATCGACCCGCCGGTGGCCTCCCCCAGCCTTTGATACATGTCGATGATCGCGTCCTGCCCCTTGAAGTCCCCCGAAAGCGGATGACTACCGGGCACGTGATGCGTGGCATCCTTCGCGATCAGTTCCCGCAGGGTGTCCAGATCCCCCTGCGCAAACGCCTCGAACCCCTTACGAACGAGCACTGCGTGCGGATGCTCAGCCATGACGACCGCCACCTCTCCGTTGTCCGGCGATGTTCGGCTGACCCCTTCGATTCTCCTCCTGGGGGGGTGGGGGAGCACGTTGGGGAGGGCGGTTACGGCCATGAAGCGCGCGCCCTCGATGGCGGGACGGCCCTCCGGCGAAGTTCTCCACACCAGGGGAGCCCAGCGCCCCGCGGCAGGCCGGTGAATGCCGCCGCCGGCCCTCACCCAGCGCCAGCAGCCCAACCGCCGCCCGACTAGCCGCGTCCCCGGGACCGGGCCGCCCGAGCGATCACCACGACGGCCTTCTCCAGGGCGTACTCGGGATCGTCGCCCCCGCCCTTCACCCCGGCGTCCGCCTCGGCCACAGCCCGCAGCGCGACAGCGACACCATCCGGCGTCCACCCCCGCATCTGCTGCCGCACCCGATCGATCTTCCACGGCGGCATGCCCAGCTCACGCGCGAGATCGGCGGGCCGCCCGCCCCGAGCCGACGACAGCTTCCCGATCGCCCGCACGCCCTGCGCCAGCGCACTGGTGATCAAGACCGGCGCGACCCCGGTCGCCAACGACCACCGCAACGCCTCCAACGCCTCCGCGGCCCGCCCCTCCACGGCTCTGTCGGCGACGGTGAAACTGGAAGCCTCGGCCCGCCCGGTGTAATAACGCCCCACGACAGCCTCGTCGATCGTCCCCTCGACGTCGGCGACCAGCTGGGACACCGCGGAGGCCAGCTCCCGCAGATCGCTCCCGACCGCATCGACCAGCGCCTGGCACGCCTCGGGCGTGGCGGACCGTCCGGTCCCCCGGAACTCCTGCCGCACGAAGGCCAGCCGGTCCGCCGGCTTGGTCATCTTCGGGCAGGCGACCTCGCGCGCCCCCGCCTTCCGCGCGGCGTCGAGCAGCGCCTTGCCCTTCGCTCCCCCCGCGTGCAGCAGCACAAGGGTGATCTCCTCGGCGGGCGCCCCGAGATACGCCTTCACGTCCTTGACGGTGTCGGCGGACAGATCCTGCGCATTGCGCACGACCACGACCTTGCGCTCCGCGAACAACGACGGACTGGTCAACTCGGCGAGGGTCCCCGGCTGCAACTGCTCCGGGGCCAGATCCCGCACATCCGTATCCGCGTCAGCGGCCCGAGCAGCAGCGACCACCTCCTGCACAGCCCGGTCGAGCAGCAGCTCCTCCTGCCCGACAGCAAGGGTCACGGGGGCGAGGAGGTCGTCATGAGCAGTCTTCTTGGCCATCGCGTACAGCATGGCACGGGGGACTGACAGCGTCGTGGCTGCGGGCGCCGGCGAGGCTTCTCGACCAGTCCCCGCACGCCGGGGAGGGTGTCCCCGCACGCCGGGGAGGGTGCGATCACGCCACCCCGGCAGCGCTGCCCACACAGCGGCACCGGCGGCCGTCCAGCTGCCCAAGCGTCAGCTGGGCCGGGTGATCGAAAGGCCGCCCCATCCCGGCCCCACGTCCTCGCCCGACGCCCACGCCATCGTCCTCACCCTCACTCTCGCCCGCGCCCTCACCCTCACCCTGCAAGCGAAGCCCGTCACTCCACCTCAAGCCCCCCGAGCCACAGCATCACGGCTCCTCCCGCCACCCGTCCCACTCCCCCACGAACTCCTCCAGCTCCCCGGGGTCCAACCGCCCCGCCGCATCCCGCAGCACCACCAGCCACTGCGCGTCCTCCGCATCGTCCTCCCCCGCCAGCGCGTCCCGAACGACCTGCGGCTCCTCATTCACCCCGAACCGCTCCGAGAGCGCCTCGACGACCTCCTCCGCGGCATCTCGATCAGGCAGCACCAGCACATGTCTCACATCGCTCACGGCACCATTTTCCAGATCGGCCCCGACCCCACTCCCCCGGCCGCACACTCGCGACCCGACCCGCAGAGTCGGAAACCGGTACGAATCAGCCGTGACGGTAGGGAGGGCACACAGTCGGCACCTGTTCGAGCTCGATACCGAACCTCTTCCGGTACACCCCCAGCACCTCCTCATCCGTCTCCAACTCCCGTTCCTCCCGCGCCCCGTCGGCAGCCGTCGCCTTGAAGACCCGCCCGCTGAGCGTGATCCGCCCGCCGTCCTCCGTCACCCTCGAACACACCAGGGACCGGGTGAAGTGCGAGGCCGGCGAGGTGCTGTGCCACCAGGCCCCGGCCGCGAAGTCACCGAGCACCCGGGGCCGCACCTCCAGCCGGTACTGACTCCTGCCGCCCAGGACGACATCCAGATCCGCGGCGTCACCCCCTCCCTGCTTCACCGCGCCGTCCCCGCCCCGCACCCCCGCCGCGTCGGGCCCCGCCTCGATGATCCGGAAGGTGCCCCCGGGATCCTCCTGCTCACCGCGCGCCCCGAACGCCAGCGGGTAGTGGCTGTGCGCCCCGAACCCGACGTCGGCCAGCCACTCGCCCCCGTCCACCGTCCGCACCCGCAGCGCGAGATGGTCGTAGGGGATTCCGAGCCGCCCCTCGTCCCCGTACACACGGCCCGCGAGCAGCGTGACCTCGAAGCCGAGTGCGGTCAGCAACGCCCCGAACGCCCCGTTCAGTTCGTAACAGAACCCTCCCCTCCGGGCACCCACCACCTTCTCGACCAGCCGCTCCTCCTCCAGCACGATCTCCTCGCCGAGGTGGACCGACAGGTTCTCGAAGGGCACGGTCTGCAGATGGCGCAGATGCAGCTCGCGCAGGACCTCCACGGTGGGCCACGCCGGGTGCTGGACTCCCAGGCGGCGGAGATATGCGTCAACCTGTGTGGGATTCATGCCTCCAGTCTCGCGCCACCCACAGCTCCCCACCGCCCGCGCCACCACCACCGCTACGACCGCCCGCGGCACCACCATCGCTTCCGCCCCCCGTCCCGGCGACCGCCAGCGCCCCGTCCCGGTCCGTCCGCAGCACCACCGCGCCCCCGGCCCGCAGCGCGGCGACCGTACCGGGAGCCGGGTGGCCGTACGAGTTGTCGGCGCCGACGGAGATGAGCGCGAGCCGCGGCGTGACCCGGCGTATCAGCTCCGGGTCCTGATAGGCCGAACCATGGTGAGCCACCTTGAGGACGTCCACCCCGGCCAGCCGCGCACCCGCAGGTGATCTCAACAGCGCCTGCTGGGCCGGGGGTTCGAGGTCCCCGAGCAGGAGGAAGCGCAGTCCGGCCGACCGTACGAGCATCGTGACGCTGGCGTCGTTGGGCCCGTCCGCCGCGACCGCCGCCGGATCCGCCGGCGGCCACAGCACCTCCCAGGTCAATGCCCCCGTGCGCCGTTCCTCCCCGGCCACGGCACGCGTCACCGGAATGCGCCGTGCCGCCGCCTCCCGCCGTACGGACTCGGCCTGGTCCACCGGCTCCTCCAGCGCCGTCGTCTCGATCGCCCCCACCGACCGCCCCCGCAGCACCCCGGCCAGCCCCGCCACATGGTCGGCGTGGAAGTGGGTCAGCACCACGAGCGGCACCTTGGTGATGCCGAGTGTGCGCAGACACCCGTCGACGAGTGCCGGATCGGGTCCGGCGTCCACGACCACGCCCGTCGCCTCACCCGCCGCCAGCACCATCGCGTCGCCCTGGCCCACGTCGCACATCGCCAGCCGCCAGCCCGGCGGCGGCCAGCCCGTGATCACCCGGGTCAGCGGTGGCGGCTGCACGACCGCCAGCACGAAGACCATCGCGCAGACGGCACACCACCAGGGATGTCTCAGCAGCCGCCGCCCGACGAGCAGCAGGAGCCCCGTGACGAGAGCGAGCAACCCCGCCCCCGTCCAGCTGCCCGGCCAGTCCACTCCCCCGCCCGGCAGCGACGCCCCGGTGCGGGCGACGTCGGCGATCCACCCGGCGGGCCAACTCGCGCACCAGGCCAGCGCCTTGGCCACCGGCATCGCCACGGGTGCCGTCGCCAGTGCCGCGAAGCCCAGCACCGTGGCCGGGGCGACCGCGAACTCCACGAGCAGATTGCACGGCACCGCCACCAGGCTCACCCGCGCCGACAGCACGGCGACCACCGGCGCGCACAGGGCCTGCGCGGCGCCCGCGGCGGCCAACGCCTCCGCCAACCGCGGCGGCACCCGGCGTCGGCGCAACGCCAGGCTCCAGCGCGGCGCGAGCGTGAGCAGGGCCCCGGTGGCCAGCACGGAGAGCAGGAACCCGTAACTGCGGGCCAGCCAGGGGTCGTACAGCACCAGCAGCAGTACGGCCGTCGCCAGTGCCGGGATCAGTGATCTGCGGCGCCCGGTCGCGAGGGCGAGCAGTGCGACGGCCCCGCAGGCCGCGGCCCGCAGCACGCTCGGGTCGGGGCGGCACACCACGACGAATCCGAGCGTGAGCCCGCCGCCGAGCAGCGCGGTCGCCCGCAGCGACACCCCGAGGCGGGGTGCCAGTCCCCGTCGCTCGACCAGCTGAGCGAGGCCCGGCGGCCCGATGAGCAGGGCGAGCAGGATCGTGAGGTTGCTGCCGGAGACGGCGAGCGTGTGCGCGAGGTCGGTCTCCTTGAACGCCTCGTCCAGGTCGGGTGTGATCCGCGCGGTGTCCCCCACGACCAGCCCCGGCAACAGCGCCCGGGCATCCGTCGGCAACCCGTCGGTGGCTTCCCGCAACCCTGCCCGCAACCGCCCCGCGAACCGCTGTGTCCCCGAGGCCTCCCCCACGATCTCGGGTTCTCTCCGGTCCCGGACCCGCAGCACGGCCGCGACTCGGTCGCCCTCGATCGACGGTGGCGCGGCGCGCGCGGTGACCCGCACTCGCGTGGACGGCAACAACCCGAGCCAGGGCGAGCGAGCGGGACCTTCCACAGCGGGCGTCGAGCCGGACGTCGCCCCACCGCTCCCAGGGAGACCGGCGACCCCCGCCTGTGCCCCCGGGCCGGCCCCCGCACGCGCGTCCCCGGCCCCTGCACGCGCGTCGGCCCCCGCCCGTGCGTCGACGATCAGCAGCACCGGCGCCCGCGTCGCCACCACTCTCCCGTCCTCTGTCTCCACCCGCCGGACGTCGGCGCCGATGACGACGGCGGGTGGGGCCGCATGGTCCCCCGTGATCCTGGGCCGGGTCAGCCGGGGGTCGGAGGTCACCTGGACCTCGGCGGTCACTGTGGCGTACTGCCGGGCCAGCGCGGGCACCGGTCCCCGCCGCAGATCGGCTCCGTGCAGCCCGGCGGACACGGCGGCCGCCGCGACACAGAGCAGCACAGCGGCGACCGGCACCCGGGCGCCTCCGCCGAGGCCCCGCACTCCGCGCCACCGTCCTGACAACAGCACGCAGGCGAGGACCAGACAGCCGGCCGCCAGCCCCGTCACCCACGCCGCCGACGCGTCCAGGGTCACAACGGCCGTGCCCCAGGCCGCGAGCGCCGCCGGTACCAGCCGCAGATCCGTAGGCCCTTCCTGGCGCGGGTGGGCATCACCGAGCCGCTTCCCTGAGGCGGCGTGCACAGTGGCCCGTGCACGCGCCTCGTCCTCATGCCTTCGCCGCGCCTCCGAGCCGTACCTCATGGCCGTACGAGATTCCGCAGATCGGCGAAGCGGCGGTCTCCGATGCCGTTGACCTCGCGCAGTTCGTTCACCGAGCGGAAGCCGCCGTGCTGGGTGCGGTAGTCGACGATGTGCTGGGCGAGCACGGGGCCGACGCCGGGCAGGGTGTCGAGCTGGTCCACGGTGGCCGTGTTCAGGGAGACGGGAGCCACTGCCGTACCGGCCGGACCGCCCGCGACGGGGCCGCCCATGCCCGGCACGGGTGCGGCCGGGCCGCCGACGACCACCTGCTCGCCGTCCACGAGGAACCGCGCGCGGTTGAGCGTGTCGGTGTTCGTGCCCGGTCGCACGCCACCGGCCGCCTTCAACGCGTCGGCGACCCTCGAACCGGCTGGCAGCCGCTGGATCCCGGGCTCACGGACCTTTCCACTGACGTCCACGACGATCTCGGCCCCGACCGGCCCCGCCGTGTTCGGCGCCCCGCCCGGGACGGCCGGCTTGCCCGCCCCTCGTCGTCCACCCGCGCCGGTCTGCCCGCTCTCCGCGTCGCTCTCCTCGAACGGAGCCGCCGCGCGCACCACTTCGGGCGCCTGGACGGACTGAGTCCGGCCCGTCCAGAAGTGCTGCAGGGCGAACAGCGCGGCGACGACGAGCAGGACGGAGAGCGCGACCACGTTCCGCCGCTCCAGCCCGCACCGCGTCTGCAACCACACCGGCATCCGCTCCCGCAGAGCCAACCCGGCCCGTTCTCGCCGGCTCCCTCCCCCGCCCTCTGAAACGGAATCGGCGTCTTGCCAGGCGTCACGCCCGCTGTCGGCTTCTCGCCAACCCCCATCCCGAGGACCAGCGTCCTGTCCCTCCCCGTCCGAAGAAGCGGGATCCCGCAGGGCACTCGCGGCGCGTTGGGGGGCGGGTGCTGCCCAAGAAGGCCGGCGGGACGGTGGCTCTGCGGAGGGGGCCCAGTGGGACGGTGGTTCTGCCGGGATCCGCCTGCGGGACGGTGGTTCTGCCCTCTCCACGAATCCGACCGCATCGGCGGCGGAACCGCCCTCGACGGCATCAACCGCACCGCCGGTCTCCAGGCGCTCCGGACCGACCTCCGCCACCTCGTCGTCCACGCCACCCGGCCCGCCCGACGGCGGCCCCTTCCCCGAGTCCCTGCGCTCTCCCATCCGTTCGGCGAAGAGGACCTCCGCCCGCCGCTGGAGTTCGTCCGCCGAGGCGGCATGCCGATGCCCGACCCGGCTCCGGGTGACGGGTGGTCGGCGGCGCCGTGAGCGTCCGTCGGATTGGGGGCCGCGGCCCGGCCCGCTGGTCGCCGTCGCTGTGCGTGAGCTTGATCGAAGTGCCATGCGCCGAGGATCGGACACATCCGCACTCTCGCGATGATCTTGGTCAATTCCCGGGGATTACCCACCGGTTGTGGAAAACCCCGCCACCCGGACGAGTGACGAACCCTTCCCCACGACGACACGCCCCGTCGACGACCTCAAATCCCCGTCGATGGCCTCACGCATCCATCGCCCACCTCACAACCCCGTCACCGAGGCGAGACCACGACCCCCAGCAGCCCAGGTCCCGTGTGCGCCCCGATCACCGCCCCGACCTCGCTCACATGCAGGTCGGCAAGTCCCGTCACCCGCGCCCGCAGACGGTCCGCCAGGGCCGACGCCCGGTCGGAGGCGGACAGATGATGGACCGCGATGTCGACCGGTGCGCTGCCGGCCCGCTCCGCGGCGATCTCCTCCAGTCGGGCGATGGCCTTGGACGCCGTCCGCACCTTCTCCAGGGGCTCGATCCGCCCGTCCACGAGCTTCAGCAGCGGCTTGACGGCGAGCGCGGAACCGAGGAGGGCCTGCGCCGCCCCGATCCGGCCGCCGCGGCGCAGATAGTCGAGGGTGTCGACGTAGAAGTAGGCGGACGTGCCCGCGGCCCGCTTCTCCGCGGCCGTGACCGCCTCGTCCACCGTGCCGCCCGTCTCCGCGGCCTCGGCGGCGGCGAGCGCGCAGAACCCGAGGGCCATCGCGATCATGCCGGTGTCGACCACTCGCACCGGCACCGGCGACTCACGCGCCGCCATGACCGCCGCGTCGTAGGTGCCGGAGAGCTCGGCGGACAGATGCAGCGACACGATGCCGGTGGCGCCGGACTCGGCGACCTTGCGGTAGTGCTCCGCGAAGGTCCCGGGGCTGGGTCGCGAGGTGGTGACGGGGCGTCGCTTCTGGAGCGCCTGGGCCAGCGACCGGGCCGTGATCTCGGTGCCCTCTTCCAGCGCGCGGTCACCGAGGACCACGGTCAGGGGTACCGCTGTGATGCCGTGCCGCTCCATCGTCCTCTGCGGCAGGTAGGCCGTTGAATCCGTGACGATCGCGACATGGCGGGACATGAGCTGGAGGTTACCTGCCGTAGCGCCCGGCTGGCAGCCCGGCCCCTGTCACCCGAGGCTGCCGTGTCCGGATCAAGTCGTGCTCTCGGGACGGGGTTTCTTCTGCCAGGGATAGGTGGGGCGAGGGCCCGGCGAGTTGATCGCGGGCCGCGTCGGTTCCTCGGCGGTGCGGGAGCGGGGCGTCTCCGGCCAGGTCTGCTGCTCGGGACTGGCGCCGGCGGCGGGAGCCTCGGGCCACGGGGGCGGTGTCGCGGCGGGCTCGGTCTTCGTCCAGTGCCGCAGGGCGCCTGACTCGACGTCGATCTGGGCGCTCAGTGTGTCCAGGTCGTCGTCGGCGAAGCGGCGGGCACGGTCGCGTGCCGCCCAGCGCAGGGAGTCCGCCGACTGTGTGATGCGCTCGGTGCGCTCCCGCAGGCCCGGCAGGCGCTCGGCGAGCGTCGCCCGGTCGGGCTCGGACTCCAGGCGCCTCAGCTCGCCGTCCAGCTCGTGGCCGTGTGCGCTGAGACGCTGGAAGAGGCCGAGGGACTCCTTGAGGGATGCGTCCTCGGTCACGCCCGCGTGCAGCGCGTCCTGGGTGGCCCGCATCGAGGTGCGCAGCTTGAGCCGCAGCTGGGCCAGTTCGCCCGCCGGGCCGAGCTGGGCGAAGGACTTGGCGCGCAGAGTGTGGTCCTCGACCGTGCGGCGGGCCTGGGTGATGGTGCGGTCCACTCCGCGCTTGGCGGCGCCGACCACCTTCACCGTGGCGTAGGCGCCGAGCGCCACGAAGAGCACGAAAAGCAGGGCCACGATCGCGATCACTGCTTCCACGTCTCCTCCTCCGCCCGGCACGGCACTGCCCGCGCCGCTCTTCAAAGGTAAACGCAGCGGGCAGGCACGGAGTTCCGGAAGAACCCCGAACCTGCCCGCACGCAACCCTTAGGGGACTGCCCGGCGGATCACACCGGACCGGCGGGTCACACCGAACCGGCGCATCACACCGGACCCGGCGGATCACACCGAACCGGCGCATCACGCCGGACGGGCAGCTACGCCGGAACGATGTTCACCAGCTTCGGCGCCCGCACGATCACCTTGCGGATGCCCGCCCCGTCCAGCGCCGCCACGACCTTCTCGTCGGCCAGCGCGACCTTCTCCAGCTCGTCGTCGGAGATGGCCGGCGACACCTCCAGGCGAGCCTTGACCTTGCCCTTGATCTGGACCACGCAGGTCACGGTCTCGTCCACGACGTACTGCGGGTCGGCGACCGGGAAGTCCTGGTGGACGACCGAGTCGGTGTGGCCCAGCTTGCGCCACAGCTCCTCGGCGATGTGCGGGGCCAGCGGAGTGATCAGCAGCACCAGCGCCTCGGCGACCGGGCGCGCGACCGCGCCGCCCGCCTTGGTCAGGTGGTTGTTCAGCTCCGTGACCTTGGCGATGGCCGTGTTGAAGCGCAGGCCCTCCAGGTCCTGGCGGACCCCGTCGATCGCCTTGTGCAGGGCACGCAGCGTGGCCTCGTCGGGCTCGGCGTCGACGACGGTCACCTCTCCGGTGGCCTCGTCGACGATGTTGCGCCACAGCCGCTGCAGCAGCCGGTACTGGCCGACCACCGCGCGCGTGTCCCACGGCCGGGAGACGTCCAGCGGGCCCATCGCCATCTCGTACAGGCGCAGGGTGTCGGCGCCGTACTCCTCGCAGATCGCCTCGGGGGTGACGGCGTTCTTCAGGGACTTGCCCATCTTGCCCAGCTCACGCTTGACGGGCTCGCCCGCGTGGAAGAACTGGCCGTCGCGCTCCTCGATCTCGGTGGCCGGCACCGGGAAGCCTCGGCTGTCGCGGTAGACGAAGGCCTGGATCATGCCCTGGTTGAACAGCTTGTGGAACGGCTCGGGCGACGAGATGTGCCCCAGGTCGAACAGGACCTTGGACCAGAAGCGGGCGTACAGCAGGTGCAGCACGGCGTGCTCGGCGCCGCCGACGTACAGGTCGACACCGCCGTGCGGCTGTCCCGCGCGCGGGCCCATCCAGTACTGCTCGATCTCGGGGTCGACCAGCTGCTCGCTGTTGTGCGGGTCCAGGTAGCGCAGTTCGTACCAGCAGGAACCGGCCCAGTTGGGCATGGTGTTGGTCTCGCGGCGGTACGGGCGGGGGCCGCGGCCGTCGCCCAGGTCCAGGGTGACGTTGACCCAGTCCTCGTTGCGGGACAGCGGGGTCTCCGGGGAGGTGTCCGCGTCGTCCGGGTCGAAGGTGCGCGGCGAGTAGTCCTCTACCTCGGGCAGCTCCAGCGGCAGCATCGACTCGGGCAGCGAGTGGGCGATGCCGTCCTCGTCGTAGACGATCGGGAAGGGCTCGCCCCAGTAGCGCTGGCGGCTGAACAGCCAGTCGCGCAGCCGGAAGTTGACGGTGCCCTCCCCAATGCCCTTGCGCGCCAGCCACTCGGTGATGCGCGCCTTGGCCTCGGCGACGCCCAGGCCGTCCAGGGAGACGTCCTCGCCGTGCGAGTTCACGATCTTCGCGTCGTACGAGACGAAGGCGTCGTCCCACGTCGAGGCGTCCGTGCCCCGGTCGTCGCTCGGCTCGACCACGCAGCGGATCGGCAGCTCGAAAGCGCGCGCGAAGGCGAAGTCACGCGTGTCGTGGGCCGGTACGGCCATGATCGCGCCGGTGCCGTAGCCCATCAGGACGTAGTCGGCGATGAAGACGGGGATCTGCTCGCCGTTGACCGGGTTGGTGGCGAACGCGCCGGTGAAGACGCCGGTCTTGTCCTTGGCCTCGGCCTGGCGCTCGACGTCCGACTTGGAGGCGGCCTGCGCGCGGTAGGCGGCGACGGCCTCGGCCGGAGTGGCGTGGCCGCCGGTCCACACGTCGTGCGTGCCCTCGGGCCAGGCGGCCGGGGTGAACTTGTCGACCAGCGGGTGTTCGGGGGCCAGCACCATGTAGGTCGCGCCGAACAGCGTGTCCTGTCGGGTGGTGAAGACCGTGATCGCCTCGCCGTCGACGGGGAAGTCGACGCGGGCGCCCTCGGAGCGGCCGATCCAGTTGCGCTGCTGCAGCTTGATGGCCTCGGGCCAGTCCAGCTCGTTCAGGTCGTCCAGCAGGCGGTCCGCGTAGGCGGTGATGCGCATGTTCCACTGGCGCAGCTTGGCCTTGAAGACCGGGAAGTTGCCGCGCTCGGAGCGGCCGTCGGCGGTGACCTCCTCGTTGGCCAGCACGGTGCCCAGGCCCGGGCACCAGTTGACCGGCGCGTCGGAGGCGTACGCCAGGCGGTACTCGCCCAGGACGTCGGCCCGCTCGGCGGCGGACAGGGCGGCCCAGGAGCGGCCGCCGGGAACCGCGCGCTCACCGGACTCGAACGCGGCGACCAGCTCGGAGATCGGGCGGGCCTTCTTCGCCTTGTCGTCGTACCAGGAGTTGAAGATCTGCAGGAAGATCCACTGGGTCCACTTGTAGTAGTCCGGGTCGATCGTGGCGAACGACCGGCGCTTGTCGTGGCCCAGGCCCAGCCGGCGCAGCTGGGACTTCATGTTGTTGATCGCGGCCTCGGTGGTGATCCGCGGGTGCTCGCCGGTCTGCACGGCGTGCTGCTCGGCGGGCAGGCCGAAGGCGTCGAAGCCCAGGGTGTGCAGGACGTTGTGGCCGGTCATCCGCTGGAAGCGGGCGAAGACGTCGGTGGCGATGTAGCCCAGCGGGTGGCCGACGTGCAGGCCCGCACCGGAGGGGTAGGGGAACATGTCCATGATGAACTTCTTGGGCTTGGCGACCAGCGCAGGGTCGCCCGCCAGGTCACCCTTGGGGTTCGGCGCGGCGTAGGTGCCCTCGGCGTCCCAGAAGTCCTGCCAGCGTGCCTCGATCTCGGCCGCGACGGCGGCCGTGTAGCGGTGCGGCGCGGCCACCTCGGCGGGGGCAGCGGGGTTCGTCTCGCTCATGGTCCTCAAAGCTCCATCGATCGTCTCTGCCAGCGGCTGTGTCGTCCGGAAACGAAAAATCCCCTCGCACAGGAGGGGACGCCGCGCCGATTCCGACCACGTCTTCACCGGTGGTCGGGACTGATCAGCGCGGCTCGCTAAGCAGAAGGCGTACGGCACGCATGGCGTCAGAGTACCGCAGCCGTTGAGCAAGCCGCGACGAGCTTACGTATGCCTCTTTGGCACCGGGTGCCGCACTCGCCGCCGCAGTCGAGCGCACCGTCCGATCCGACAGGAACTGAACCCAGGTCAATGATTACTTCGCGTAACAGCTACTAAGGGGCATCACAACAGCCCCACGGCCGTTTGATAACAACGCAATAACTCAAACGCCGTACCCATCGGTATGGCGCCACTTAGAGTGCGGCAGCGGGACCGCCTTCCCGAACCGCTCGGAGTTGCCCCCATGAACGCTCGCAGTAGCAACAACACGCTCCCCAGGACCGGCCGGTCGGCCTATGGGGTGGCGACGGCCGTCTTCTTGCTGGCCATCCCTCTGGTCGTGGTGTACGGAGGTGTCTGGCTTCAGGACTTCCTCAACTTCGGGGCGGGCGTGGTGACGCTTGTCCTCCTCACCTGTTCCGTGATCTGGGGGTTGGTCGCGCAGGACCGGTTGATTCTCAACACCCGGCAACGGATCGTCGCCCAGGGTGTGCACCGGATCACCGCGGTGGGCTCGATCGCGTTCCTTCTGCTGCACATCGGAATCAAACTCACCCTCGACCACACGACGTGGATCGCCGCGTTCATCCCGTTCGGGCTCGGCTTCAGCAGCAGCGGAGGCCTCATAGGTCTCGGCACTCTGGCCGGCCAGCTCATGATCTTCGTCGGCATCACCGGCGCTCTGCGCAACCGGTTCGCCTCCCCGGCCCCGGTCGCGGCCCGCTGGAGGGCGATGCACATGCTGGCCTACCCGGCCTGGTGCGCCGGACTGATCCACGGCCTGTACGCGGGGCGCGCGGTGAAGGCGCCGATCTTCACGTACATGTACGCGCTCTGCGTGCTCGGCGTCATAGCGGCCCTGGCCCTGCGCGCGGCACCGCGCCCCTTCAAGCGCAAGGTCACCGACCGGGTCGCCATGCTGCTCGGTGCCGAGGAGCGTCCGGGTCGCGAGGAGTTGGCGGCCAGCCGGGCCAGGAGGGCCGCGGAGAGTGCCGCCCCGGGCCGCCAGGGCCGCCGGGCACCCGAGTCCGCCGGCCGACGCTCGGAGTCCGCCCTGCCCGGCTACGAGGGCCTGACCCAGACCGGCTCCATACCCGCCTACCAGGCACCCCCGGCCGCGGAACCCGCGGGCAGCGGGTTCGCCGCCGCCTACCGCGCCATGTCACCGGGCGCACAGCAGTCCTTCGACACCGGCCAGACCGCGCGCATGGACATGCCGATGGACATGCAGGCCGCCACCGACCCCATCGCGAGCATGGACAGCGGCAGCACCTCGGGCAGCTGGCCGATCCCGTCCCCGCCGCCGGTCGGCGAGGCGCCCCCCTCCGCCTACGACCCGCTCCAGGACACGGGGTACAACATCCCGACCTATGACAGTAATTCGGGCACCGCCAGCTATCTCACGGGTGATGTACGCGACACCGGTGAGTCGAACACCATGTACGGCACGTACAACCCGAACGACACGTACAACAGCGGTCCCGCCACTGATCCAACGCCCGGTCAGTCGTACGACTTCGACTCACCGGGATCGGGCGAACCTTGGAACACGCCTTCCGGAGGCTATAGGTGAACGAGGCCCTGCCCGACGTACCAGAAGTCCGCGTCGTCGGTCTTCCCCAGCTCACGTCGGGCTTCGACCTTGTCGAACGACTTGACCTGCCCATGCACCTGAAGGTGCACGGGCCGCTCGAACCCATGGGCGGCGAACAGCTCGCGAAGCTGTCCGAAGCCATCAACCTGAAGGGGCGCGGCGGAGCCGGCTTCCCCTTCCACAAGAAGCTGCGCTCGGTCGCCGAAGCGGCGATCAAGCGCGGTGTCCGGCCGGTCGTCGTCGTCAACGGCAGCGAGGACGAACCCGCCTGCCGCAAGGACACGGTGCTCATCAACCGTGCCCCGCACCTCATCCTGGACGGCGCCCTCCTGGCCGCCGAAGCCCTGGGTGCCCGCACGCTCGTGATAGGGGTCACCCGGGAGTCCACCCAGCGCTCCATGGAGGCCGCCCTCGCCGAGCGCGGCCTCAGCAACGGCCGCAGATCGGCTCTACGCGCACGCGTGCAGCGCAATCCCGTCCGTATGGTCACCGGAGCGGCGGCCTCCCTGATCCGTTCCATCGACGGCGGCCCCGCCATCCCGCCCGGCCGCAAGGTCAGCGCCTCGCAGACCGGCGTCGGCGGCGCGCCCACCCTCCTGTCCAACGCCGAGACCTTCGCGCAGCTGGCGATCGCCGCGCGCATCGGTCCGGAGCGCTACGGCAACACCGGTCTGTACGACGAGCCGGGCACCGTCCTGCTCACGGTCTCCGGCGCCGTCGCGCGCCCCATGGTGATCGAGGTGCCCACCGGCGTACCGCTGCGCTACGTCCTGCAGTTGGCCGGCGCCCCGCCGGTCCCGCAGGGCGTGCTGACCGGCGGTTACCACGGCAAGTGGATCGACGCGGCGACGGTCAACGAGGCGATCGTCTCCCGTAACTCTCTGGACGCCGTGGGCGGGGCGCTCGGCGCCGGCGCGATCCTGCCGATCACTCAGGAGACCTGCCCGCTGGGCGAGTCGCTGCGCGTGGCGCAGTGGCTGGCCGAGGAGAGCGCGGGCCAGTGCGGCCCCTGCTACCTCGGTCTGCCGGCCGCCGCGCGCGGCCTGGAGGACATCCTCAACGGCGGTGGCCCGGCCGCCCTGGAGGCGCTCAAGCAGGTCGCCAAGAACGTGAAGCGGCGCGGCGCGTGCTCGCACCCGGACGGCTCCGCGATGTTCCTGGAGTCGACCATCAAGGCGTTCACGGACGACCTGGCCGCCCATGTCCTCGGCAACGGCTGCGGACGGCCCGTGGAGGGCGTTCTGCCGCTCTTCGAGGGCGGGAGGACGCCCACGGGCATCCCGGGCGGCGCCGAGGCCGACGAGACCGGCCCCAGCCGTCAGAAGATCTACGTCGACTGGACGCTCTGCAGGGGCCACGGCCTGTGCGCCGACATCCTCCCCGAGGTCTTCGAACTCGGCGCCGACGGCTTCCCGACCGTCGCCCAGGCCCAGGTACCGCGCTACGCCGAGGCGAAGGCTCTACGCGCGGTGCGTCGTTGCCCCGCGCTCGCCCTGCGCCTGGAGGAGGAGACCGCGCGCGACAAGGGTCCCGCCCGCAACCTGCCGGTCCTCTCCCAGGGCCGCGGGAGGCGTGCGCTGGGCCGCTGAGCCGACGTCACGAAGGGGGCCGCCCGGGATCGGGCGGCCCCCTTCGTCGTACGCGAACAATTCCCCGTTTGCGAACAACTCCCCCTGGAAACGCAACAATCCCGCCGGATCAACGATCCGGCGGGATCTTTCTGTGGAGCTAAGGAGATTTGAACTCCTGACCCCCTGCATGCCATGCAGGTGCTCTACCAACTGAGCTATAGCCCCGTGCTGCGGTCCACCCGGTTTCCCTGGCGGCGACGCCAACATTACACGGTCCACCGGGTGGAACACCAAATCGTTTCCCTGCGGGCAGCAGGGACGACGTCAAGCGGTCACGAACGAGTAGAACCGCTTCAGCGTGCAGTGTTCTTCGAGAAGACGGCCGTAGATCGGCTCGCCCTCCAGTTCGCGGTACGTCTCGATGGGGTCGCCTTTTATGATCAGCGCCCGCGCGCACTCCTCACACCAGTACTGGTAGTCGGGATTGACCGGCTCCATGTCCCGCACGATCGGCGTCCCGCTGCCGCACCAGTCGCATTTTCGCCTGTGTGCACCCATCGATCAGCTCCAGCTGTGGCCGCAGGCCGTGCACACGTAGGAGATTCCGCCGTTGTCGCCGAGTACTTGGGCGACGTGGACGGAACCGCAGGAAGGGCAGATGAGGCGCACGGTCGTGTCCCTTGACGATGCCGCTTCGCGGAGGTGGCCGACCTCCACGAGGATGCTCGCAGGCATCACTACTCCCTCCCGTCGGGCCGCGCCCCCTTCCGGCCGTTTGATTCTGCCACGGCCGGACCAATACGGTCAGCGACGCCTGAGTACCAGTCCGGACACGGCGCCCACCGCGGCGGTCCCGGCCAGCGCGAACATGCATGTCCAGAGCGCCTCCGCAGAGGTATACGCCTCAGAGGGGCCGAGTGACTCAAGTCGGTTCAAGAACAGTGTGCCGAAGCCCGCGACGCCGATCAGCTGACCGAGCTGGGTGACGGTGGCGAGCAGACCGCTGGCGTCCGCCGCGTGCCGGGGCGGCACCGTGGCGAGGGCAGCGGTGAGCGTCGGACTGAACGCGAGGGCGAGCCCGACGCCCACCCCGGCGTACGCGGCGTACAGCGCGACGCCGCCCTCGCCGCCGCCCTTCAGCGCCAGACCCACGCCCAGCGCGGCCAGGGCGGTGATCAGGAACCCGGCGGGCGTGAGCAGCCGCTGCCAGGACGCGGGCCAGTGGCGCCAGGTCAGTCCGACGATGCCGAAGATCACCGCGGTCGGCGCGAAGGAGAGCCCGGCCCGCAGCGCGCTGTAGCCGAGGCCGCCCTGGACGTGCAGGGTGAGCGCGAAGAGGAAGCCGCCGTTGACGGCCATGACCGCCATGATCCGGAAGACGGCGAGGCCCATGCCGGGATGGCGCAGCACGCTCGGTGTGATCAGCGGGGCGCCGCCACGCCCGGCCAGCCGGGACTCGTAGCCGCAGAAGACGGCGAACAGGATCGCGGCGGTGGCCATGGACAGCCAGGACCACAGGGGCCAGCCCTCCTCCTGTCCGAGCACGAGCGGCACCGTGCACAGCGAGACGGCCGCGCCGAGCAGCACCAGGCCGGGCAGGTCGAGGCCGCGTGCCCGGTCCCGGGGCGCCGGACGGTCCCCGGGCGCCAGGACTCGAGTGCCGACGGCCAGGAGGACGAGGCCCACGGGTACGTTCACGAGGAACACCGGCCGCCAGCTCGTGCCGAACAGGTCGGCGCTGACCAGGACTCCGCCGACGACCTGCCCGGCGGCGGCACCCACCGCGAGGACCGCCGAGTACACGCCGAGCGCCTTCGTGCGGGCCTCGCCGGTGAAGTTGCGCTGGATCAGGCTGAGCACCTGCGGGATCATCACCGCCGAACCGGCGCCCTGCACCAGCCGGAAGACGATCAGCTCGGTGGCGCCCTGCGCGAGACCGCAGGCGAGCGAGGCCGCCGTGAACAGGGCGAGCCCGGCGAGGTGGACCCGCCCGTGCCCGAACCGTTCGCCGATCCGGGCGCCGGTGATCAGCAGCACCGAGTACGCGATGGCGTATCCGGCGACGACCAGCTGGAGTTGGGCGCCGGAGGCGTGCAGTTCGGTGCCGATCGTGGGGGCCGCGACGTTCACGATGAACACGTCGAGCAGCGCCATGAACTGGGCGGCGAGCACGAGCGCGAGCAGCGGCCGGGACCCGTTGTCAGTGGCGGGTGCTTCACTTCTGGCAGGTGGGGAAACGGACGCGGGATCCGGTCCCGTCCGGGGCGTTGTCGTCATGCCGTCGAGCCTGAGGACATTCCGGTACGGGTGCCGAGAGCCTGCCGATGCTGGTACTGCCAGCACCTGGCAAGCACCGGGTGCGGCACCGAGGATGGTCGTGACGAGGGGGGACGTGACGATGAGGACGACACAGCGACGACGGCCCGAGCTGGCCTCGTTCCTGCGCAGCAGGCGGGCCCGGGTGACCCCGGCCGACGTGGGGATGCCGCCGGGCCTCAGGCGCCGCACTCCGGGACTGCGCCGTGAGGAGGTCGCCCAGCTCTCCGGCGTCGGGGTGACCTGGTACACGTGGCTGGAGCAGGGCCGGCCGATCAACGCGTCCGCGCAGGTCCTGGACGCCGTGGCCCGCACCCTGCGGCTCGACCAGCCGGAGCGGGAGCATCTGTACCGCCTGGCCGAGGTGCCCTTCGACCCGGTCCCGCAGGAGCCGACCGAGTCGGTGGGGCCGGAGGTGCAGGGCATCATCGACACCCTCGCCCCGCTCCCGGCGGTGGTCTACAACTCGCGGTACGACATCCTGGCCGTCAACTCCGGCTACCGCGCCCTGATCACGACCCCGGAGATCCTCGACATAGGGGTGCCGAACGCCCTGTGGACGCTGTTCACGGTGTCCGAGGACGCCTGCCCGTTGCTCTACCGGGAGCGCGAGCTGCCGGTGATGGTGGCCACGATGCGGTCCTCCTACGGCCGGCATGTCGGCGAGCCGGCCTGGGAGCGCTTCATACGCGCGCTGACGGCGGCCAGCCCGTACTTCGCCGAGCTGTGGGCGAGCGGCGAGGTGGTCCGACCGGGCCCGCGGGTGAAGACGTTCCGGCACCGGGCCGTCGGCGAGCTGCGGATGACCTCGCAGTCGCTGTCGATCGACGGGATGCCCGAGTGCCGGATCGTGGTCTACACACCCGCGGACGCGGGGACACACGAAAAATCCCGCCTCCTGACGGAGACGGGATCCTCATTGAGTGGAGCTAAGGAGAATTGAACTCCTGACCTCCTGCATGCCATGCAGGCGCTCTACCAACTGAGCTATAGCCCCTTGTGTTCTTCCCGCTCGGCGGGCGAACAAGAAGAACTTTAGCCTGCGACCTGCCGGAAAGTGAAATCCGGTCCCGCGCCCTCAGTCGTCGTCGCCGAGCACCGGCTCGGGGAGGGTTCCGGCGTTGTGTTCCAGGAGCCGCCAGCCGCGCGCGCCCTGCCCGAGGACGGACCAGCAGCAGTTGGAGAGGCCGCCGAGGCTCTCCCAGTGCCGGGCCTCCAGGCCGAGCAACCGGCCGATGGTGGTGCGGATCGTGCCGCCGTGGCTGACCACGACGAGCGTGCCGTCGTCGGGGAGCTTGTCGGCGTGCCGGAGCACGACGGGGGCGGCGCGGTCGGCCACCTCGCTCTCCAGTTCACCGCCGCCGCGGCGGACCGGCTCACCGCGCTTCCACGCGGCGTACTCCTCGCCGTGCCGGGCGATGATCTCCTCGTGCGTCAGCCCCTGCCAGACGCCCGCGTAGGTCTCGCGCAGGCCCTCGTCGTGGGTCACGTCCAGGCCGGTGAGCTCGGCGAGCTCGGCGGCTGTGTTCGCGGCCCGCTGGAGGTCGGAGGCGATGATCGCGTCGGGCTGGAGGGAGGCCAGCAGCCGGGCGGCGCGGCGGGCCTGGCCGACCCCGGTCTCGGTGAGCTCGACGTCGGTGGTGCCTTGGAAGCGGCGCTCCACGTTCCAGGAGGTCTGGCCGTGCCGCCACAGGATGACGCGGCGGCCCCGGCCCTTGCGGTCGGCGGGAGCGGTCACCGCGGCTCCCCGAACTCGGCGTCGTCCTCCTGGGCCCGGAACTTGGCGTGCTCCTCCCCCTTGCCGCGGGTCGCCTTGGCGTCGGCCGGGAGCTCCAGCTCGGGGCAGTCCTTCCACAGCCGCTCCAGGGCGTAGAAGACCCGCTCCTCGCTGTGCTGGACGTGGACGACGATGTCCACGTAGTCGAGCAGGACCCAGCGGGCCTCGCGGTCGCCCTCGCGGCGCACCGGCTTGGCGCCGAGCTCCTTCGAGAGCCGCTCCTCGATCTCGTCGACGATGGACTTGACCTGGCGGTCGTTGGGCGCGGACGCCAGCAGGAAGGCGTCGGTGATCGAGAGGACGTCGCTGACGTCGTAGGCGATCACATCGTGGGCGAGCTTGTCGGCGGCCGCCTGCGCGGCGGTGTGGACGAGCTCGAGGGAACGGTCAGTGGCGGTCACTACAAGGCTTTCGGTCGGCGGGCACTTGACACCAAGGGTCTCACGGACCGCCGACGGCACCCCACGTGATGGTGGAGATCACGCGGGGTGCCGCTTCTGACCCGAGACCGGGGCCGGGCCTAGGACGAGGAGTCCGGCTTGTAGTCCTGGCCGAGGATCACGGAGACGTTCGCGCTCGAGGAGATCGTGCCCTTGCCCACGGCACTGGTGGGCAGGCCCAGGGTCTTGGCGACCTCGGTGGCGTTCGCCTTGTCGGCGGCGTCGGCGTAGACGACCTTGGAGGTGGCCTGGGACGAGGAGGGCGTGCCGCCGTCGATGAAGGTGAAGCCGCCGTTGAGGAGGACGACACGGGCCTTCTCGGTGTTGTCCTTGGTACCGGTGGCGTTCTGGACCGAGACACTCACGGCCGCGTCCTTGTCGGGGCTCTTCGCCTTGCCGCCCAGGACGTCCTTGACCACGCTCGCGCCGGCCGCCGCGCTCAGGGTGCCGTCCTGCTGGACGGGCAGCAGGGCGGTCTTGTAGTCGCCGCTCTTGGCGAGGTCGGCGAGCTTGGCGAGGAAGGTGCCGAGGTCCTTGTCGGTCAGTGAGGGGTCGAGGATCTGGGCCAGCGTCTGCACGGTGGTGGTCGCGGCCGTCGGGTCGGAGGACAGCTTGCGCAGTACGCCCTGCAGGACCTGGCCGAACCGCTCCAGCTGGGCGTTCTGGGCCTCGCCGGAGGCACGGTAGGTGGCGTAGGCGACGGCCATCTTGCCGCTGAGGGTCTGGCCCTTCCCCTTGCTCACCAGGGGTGCCTGGCCCTTCTTCCTGGCATCCGGGTCGGGCACGGCGGCGTTGGTGTCGACGTCGATGTTCCCGACGAGGTCGACCAGGTTCTGCAGATACGGGGTGTCCAGGCGCCAGGTGCCCTCGATGTCGGTGCCGAGGACGGTGTCGAGGGAGTCGACGGTCCCGGAGGAGCCGTCGTCGTCGACGGACTTGGCGAGGGTCGTCGTGGAGCCGTCGTCGGCCGTCAGGTTGAGGGAGTTGGGGATCAGGACGGTGGTGCCCTGCTTGGTGGTGGTGTTGTCGACGAGCAGCGCCGTGGAGGTGCCGCCCTTGGTGGTGTTGTGCAGATGGACGACGATCACGTCGCGGTTCTGGGCGCTCGCCGCGATCGTGGTGTCCTTCTTGCTCACCGAGTCCGACAGACCGGGGAGCTTCCCGGCGTACCAGAGGTAGCCGACGCCGCCCACCGCGACCAGGGCGAGGACGACGACCAGGGCGACGAGCCGGCTGCGGGCGCGGCGCTTGGCCTCCTCGCGGCGCTCGGTGCGGTTCTCGGTGAAGTTGAGCCAGTCGATGACGTCCTCGGAGTCACCGTCGGGGTCCTCGACGAACGCGAACTGCGCGGTGTGGTACTGCCGTTCGTCCCCGTCGGCGGGCTCCGCACCGGCATGGCCCGCACCGGGACGACCGGCACCGGCACGATCGTCCTCGACCGCCGGAGGGTAGCCCTGGCCGGCCTGAGAACCCGCGGCGTGCCCCGGACCGGTCTGCGTCCCCCCGACCGGTCCGCCCTGCTGCGGGATGTAGGCGGTCTGCTCGGCGACGCGGGGCTGCCGGCCGCTCGCGGCGGCTTGGCCGTAGGGGTCGTACGCGGTCGCCGCACCGCCGCCCTGCTGGGCCCCGTCGGCGTAGGGGTCGTAGGGCGGCACGGGCGCCTGCTGACCGGTGTCGCCGGCGCCGTAGGGGTCGTAGGGCGGGACGGGATTCTGGGTGCCCGTGTCGTACGGCGCTGCCTGCCCGCCACCCGTGGCGTACGGGTCGTAGCCGTAGCCCTGCTGGGCGAACGGGTCGTACTGCTGCTGCGGGGCCTGTTGCGGCGGGACCTGCTGGTACACCGGCCGGCCGTACTCGTCGTAGCCGACGAGCGCGTACTGGTTCTCCTGGTCCTCGCCGTAGCCCGCGTCGTATCGGTCGTTCACCGGTGCCCCTCTCGGCTCACTCGCCGCGGTACAGCTCGCGCTTGTCGATATAACGCACGACTCCGTCGGGCACCAGGTACCAGACGGGGTCGCCCTTGGCGACTCTCGCCCGGCAGTCGGTGGAGGAGATGGCGAGGGCGGGGACCTCGACGAGCGAGACGCCGCCCTCTGGGAGCCCCGGGTCGGCCAGGGTGTGGCCGGGCCGGGTGACTCCGATGAAGTGTGCCAGGGCGAACAGCTCTTCCGCGTCCCGCCAGGTGAGGATCTGGCCGAGGGCGTCGGCGCCCGTGATGAAGAAGAGGTCGGTGTCGGGGTTGAGGGCCTTGAGGTCGCGCAGGGTGTCCGTGGTGTAGGTCGCGCCACCGCGGTCGATGTCGATGCGGCTGACCGAGAACTGCGGGTTCTCGGCGGTCGCGATGACCGTCATCAGATAGCGGTCCTCGGCCGGGGAAACCGTGCGGTGGGTCTTCTGCCACGGCTGGCCCGTCGGCACGAACACCACCTCGTCCAGGTGGAACTGCGCGGCGACCTCGCTGGCCGCCACGAGGTGCCCGTGGTGGATCGGGTCGAACGTTCCACCCATGACGCCCAGGCGGCGTTTGCCGGGGCTCGACGGGCTGTTGCCCGGGCCGGTAGGCATGTCCTGCTCTCCCATGCGTGCAGACCCTACCGGCCAGGCCTGAGGACCCCGGCCGGCGGTGGCCCGGAGTGCCCCACTTTGGGCACCCGGTGCCTCAGCGGTCGCGGTTGAAACGGGTGGTGATCCACAGCAGGAGCAGCAGGACGATGAAGGCGCCGCCACCGGTCACCAGGGGGTTGAGGCTCTCGTGGTTGCCGCCGTGCTCCTCGCCCTCTGCGGCGAGGGTGACCAACTGGGCAGCGGTGCTGTGGAAGCTCATCTTCGGCAGGACCTATCCGGTGGGCGGGATAAAGATGTCGGCCCATGGTAAGCGGGCACCGGGGCGGGGATCACGCCGACTCCACCGTTGGGGGCCGGCGGGGCGTTCGGGGACCGCGGGGAACCTTCGCTCTCCCTCAGTCGTCCTTCCGCTTGTACCCCCGCAGCAGGAACCACGCGGTGAACGCACAGCCCACCAACATCACGATCAGCACGACCCGGAGCAGGTTCCCGGACCCTTGCTGCTCGGCGGCGCTCGCGGCCTGGGTGAGCCAGGCGGCCCGGGTGTGCTCCATGACGTGGACTCCTTCGCTGTACTGCCCGTCCACGCTATCTCCGCCTACGCTGGGGTCTGCTTCGGGGGGCGCAAAGGGCCGCACAAGGGTCCGCAAAGGATCTCGGAGGCCGACGGGGCCGAAGAGGCACAGCCAAAGACGCACATGGGGGAAGACATGTCCGACGACGGCCATCAGAACAACGGACACGAGAACGTGCCGAGCAGGCAGCGCAGGCGTTTCCCGGGAATCTCCTCACGTGCGTACGAACACCCCGCCGACCGCTCCGCCCTGGTGGCGCTGCGCAAGCTGAGCGGTTTCGACACGGTGTTCAAGGCGCTCAGCGGCCTGCTCCCGGAGCGGAGCCTGAGGCTGCTGTTCCTGTCGGACTCGGTGCGCGTCTCCGACCAGCAGTTCGCGTACCTCAACGACATGCTGCGGGACGCGTGTTACATCCTGGACCTGGAGAAGGTCCCGCCGATGTACGTCAACCAGGACCCGCAGCCGAACGCGATGTGCATCGGCCTGGACGAGCCGATCATCGTCGTCACCACGGGTCTGGTCGACCTGCTCGACGAGGAGGAGATGCGGGCGGTCGTCGGCCACGAGGTGGGCCACGCCCTCTCCGGCCACTCGGTCTACCGGACCATCCTGCTGTTCCTGACCAGCCTCGCCCTCAGGGTGGCGTGGATCCCGCTGGGCAACCTCGCGATCATGGCGATCGTGACGGCGCTGCGCGAGTGGTTCCGCAAGTCGGAGCTGTCGGCGGACCGGGCGGGCCTCCTGGTGGGCCAGGACCTGAAGGCCTCGATGCGGGGCCTGATGAAGCTGGCCGGCGGTCACCACCTGCACGAGATGAACGTGGACGCGTTCCTCAAGCAGGCCGAGGAGTACGAGGCCGGCGGCGACCTGCGCGACTCCGTGCTGAAGATCCTGAACGTCCTGCCGCGTTCCCACCCCTTCACCACCGTGCGGGCGGCCGAGCTGAAGAAGTGGGCCGAGTCCCGCGACCACCAGCGGATCATGGACGGCCACTACCCGCGCCGCACGGAGGACAAGGACACCTCGGTCTCGGACTCCTTCCGTGAGTCGGCGGCGAGCTACGCGACCAACGTCAAGAGCTCCAAGGACCCCCTGATGAAGCTGGTCAGCGACATCGCGGGCGGGGCGGGCGACCTGGGCGGCAGGGTGCGCAGGGGCTTCGGCGGCTTTTCGAACTCGGCACCGCGGGAGGACGAGCCGCCTACGGACACGCCTCGTGACGGCGAGGGCGGCTGAACGCATCCTCGAGGGGCGCGGGGCCGTAGCGATGCGGTTCCGCCGTCACACCTTCGGCTGCGCGCTGGTGGCCAACGACCCGCACAGGGCCGTAGCGCTACCGGTGGCGTAGGGGTCCGTTCCCGCCGGTCCGCCGGCCTTCGCGTTCTGCCCGGCGAGCAGAGGGTGCAGCCGGTTCGTGGAGTCCTCCGCGCAGGACAGCGGGCCGGCCTGGACGTAGGACACGATCAGCTGGGCCGTGTGCATCCGCAGGTCGTCCCGGTCGAACCGGAAGTGCAGCTCACGGCGGACGGTGAACAGCGACACCTCGGAAGCGGCCGCGCCGGCCGACCGCAGCGCGTACACGAACGTGTGGTCCGCGGTGACCTCCAGCGTCGACGAGTCGGTCTCGGCGGCCTGGAGACTGCCCTGCACCCGGATCCTGCCGTCGGCCAGCCGCGCCTGGGCGGGGTCGAAGCGCACCAGCCAGCCGGTCGGCGCATGCCGCCCGTCGGCCGCGGGGTGGGTGAAACTCTGGTCGAACTGGTCGAGTTGGTCCGTGTCGAGAAGCACCCGCACGGCACGGACCTGGCCGCCGACGAGGACGTCCGGGTCGAGCGAGGACCGCACGATGTAGTCCTTGGCTGTGCTCAGCGCGGACACGACCTGGCCGTCGGAGAAGTGCGCGGTGCGGCGGGAGGCCGGCAGCGGGATGCCCTCGGCGCCGACGCGGTACTGCGCGGCGGGGCTGTGCGCGTACAGGTACTCGGCGTCGGGGTGACCCGGGACCCTGCCCTCGGGGGCCAGCGGGATGACGGTCATCCGCAGGGGCTCGACGGGCTGCCGGATGGCGGAGGTCTGGTAGGGGTGCCGTACGCCCATGTAGATCGCGGTGCCGAAGGCGACGGCGATCAGCAGGACCAGGATCAGCGCCTGCCGGGACAGTCCCCGGCGCAGCGGCGGACGGCGGCGTACGGCGGGCGCGTGGTCGGACATGCGCTCCTGCGCGGAGTACTCCTGGAGGCGGGCAGCGCGGACGAACGACTCGTCGAAGACGACGGATCGGTACTCGTCCTCACCACCCACGGGGGCGCCCTCGGGTGTCTCCTCAGGCGGGTCTCCTGGACCTCCCATATCTTCAGAGTAGGTCTCGGGAAGCTCAGGTAAACGCCCTGCTGTGCGACAAGTTCTGACAGGTTCTCACCAGGATCGTCAGGGTGTTCGCGGCACCGCGGAGGCGGCTGGCTGGGAGTAGTCGGCGGACGCCGAGGGCGTCACCGTGCTCCCTTGTTCCAGGCCGGTCGAAGCGGGCGGCGGAACCCGGTCGCGGCTGCCGGAGGAGGCGCCCCGGTAGACCGCCGTGAAGGCCAGCGCGACCATGCCGATGCCCATGACGAGGGCGAGCATCCAGGCGACGGGGCGGTGCCAGCGGACCTGCTTGCCGTACGTCCCCGGGGCGCCGTAGCGGCCTTCGAGGACCTCGGTGTCGTCCAGGTCGTCGAGGTCGGGATCATGGCCGAAACCGCCGGGTCCGAAGCCGTCGTCGTACCGCTCGGCTCTGGCGCGGGCGCGGCGGGCCTCGGCCTCGGAGGCCTCCGCTCTCGCCTGGGCTGCGGCCAGGAGGCGCTCGACGGCGGTCGGCTCGTGCACCACGGCCGCCCGTACGAAGGCCTCGTCGAAGACCACGGAGGCGAACTCTTCGTCCGACACCCCGCGGTCGTGGTCGTCGTCGGGCTCCCAGCCGTCAGGGAACGGCGTGCCCCCCACGTCCTCCGGCACGCATCCAGAGTAGACCTGGGGGGTCAATTTGGGCAGACGGTATGGAAATTCATCCGCCCTGTGAGACACCTCTCGTGCGCCACGGAAGCAGACCGGGGGCGCCTGCCGGATGCATATGCCCTGGCCGCGCGCCCCCTGGCGCCGGGGCTCAGCGGCGGATGTGACCGTCGCCGGTGACGATGTACTTCGTGCTCGTGAGCTCCGGCAGGCCCATCGGGCCCCGCGCGTGCAGCTTCTGGGTGGAGATGCCGATCTCCGCGCCGAAGCCGAACTGGCCGCCGTCGGTGAAGCGGGTGGAGGCGTTGACCGCGACCGTCGTGGAGTCGACCAGCTGGGTGAAGCGGCGGGCGGCCTGCTGGGAGGTGGTGACGATGGCCTCGGTGTGGCCGGAGGTCCACAGCCGGATGTGCTCGACGGCCTTGTCGAGCGAGTCGACGACGGCGGCGGCGATGTCGTAGGAGAGGTACTCGGTGTCCCAGTCCTCCAGCGTGGCCTCCACGAGGGTCGCCTTGGTGTCCTTCGCGTACGCCAGGACCCGCTGGTCGGCGTGGACGGTCACGCCGGCCTCGGCGAGGGCGTCCAGGGCACGCGGCAGGAACTCGGGGGCGATGTCCTGGTGGACCAGGAGGGTCTCGGCGGCGTTGCAGACGCTGACCCGCTGGGCCTTGGAGTTGATCAGGATGTCGATCGCCATGTCGAGGTCGGCCTGGGCGTCGACGTAGACGTGACAGTTGCCGGTACCGGTCTCGATGACGGGGACGATCGACTCGGTCACGACGGTCTGGATCAGTGAGGCGCCGCCGCGCGGGATGAGCACGTCGACCAGGCCGCGGGCGCGCATCAGCTCCTGCACGCTCTCGCGGGACTGGCCGGGCACGAGCTGGATCGCGTCGGCGGGCAGTCCGGCGCCGCCCACGGCGTCGCGCAGGACCCGTACGAGGGCGGTGTTCGACTCGTACGCGGAGGCCGAGCCGCGCAGCAGGACGGCGTTGCCGGACTTGAGGCACAGGGCCGCCGCGTCCACCGTCACATTCGGGCGGGCCTCGTAGATGATGCCGACGACGCCGAGCGGGACGCGGACCTGGCGCAGGTCGATGCCGTTGGGGAGGGTCGAGCCGCGCACGACCTCGCCGACCGGGTCGGGCAGCGCGACGACGTCCCGGACGTCGGAGGCGATGGCGCGCACCCGCTCCGGGGTGAGCGTCAGCCGGTCGATGATCGCCTCGCTGGTGCCGGCCTCGCGGGCCTTGGCGATGTCCTTGGCGTTGGCCTCGACGATTTCGCTCGTACGGACCTCAAGGGCGTCCGCGATGGCGAGCAGCGCGTCGTCCTTTTCGGCCCTGGGCAGCGGGGCGAGGTCGGCGGCGGCGGCCTTGGCCCGGTAGGCGGCCTGGGTGACCGGGGTCATGGAGTCGTACGGCGAGAGCGAGGTCATACCGGAAGGGTAGTGCGCCGGGCGGGGCCGTCCACCGGTTGTTCCACAGCGCGAGACGGGATCAAAGGGACATTGCGTGAGGAGCGATCGTCAGAACGGGTGGGCGCCCACCGGTGTGGCCGGCGGCGGGCCGTACCCCTCGGCGATGCGCTGGTGGTAGGTCTGGCGGTCGATGACCTCCAGGCCGACGATCTCCCAGGGCGGCAGTCCGGCCGTCTGGCGGTGCTCGCCCCACAGGCGCAGGGCGACGGCGGCCGCGTCGTGCAGGTCGCGGGCCTCCTCCCAGTACCGGATCTCCGCGTGGTCGTTGGCGTAGCGGCTGGTCAGCAGGAAGGGGTGGTCGTGGGCGAGCTGTTCGAGTGCGCGCCGGACCTCTTTCAGCGGGGCCTCCTCGCCGGAGACGCTGAGGGTGACATGCCACAGGCGTGGCAGATCCCGGGGCTGCTCACCCTTGTACCGGTCGCCTGCCGCGACGCTCGTCAGGGCCCGCTCCTCACCGGCCGCCCGCGTGGCCGAGCCACCGGCCCCGCCCGCCGCCGGTGCCGAAGAGCCGGCCGCCCGCGCGACGGTCCCTTTGGGCGGACCGGATCCGCCTCGGGAAGCCGCCGCACCCTCGTGGGACACCGCTGCCCCAGGGCGCACTCGTCTCACGACGGCCTCCTTCATGCACAGGTCGACCCCAAGGGTCGGGCGGAATGTGTCCCTGGGACAAAGTTGAGCAGCCCGCAAGGGCTCGTGGGGCGGTTTTGCGGAACGTCCACCTGAGGGCGACGCTCTTGGCGGGGCGTTCACCCCGTTTTCGGGCACCCGGGCCGCCGGCAGAGCCGGAGGACGCCGGGCGGCACTTCGGATCGACGAAGACCGCCCCTCAGGGATGCAGGATCACCAGATCGTCCCGGTGGACGACCTCCCGCTCGTAGGCCGGACCCAGCTCGCGCGCCAGCTCCCGGGTGGAGCGGCCGATCAGCCGCGGGATCTCCTTGGCGTCGAAGTTGACGAGCCCGCGGGCCACCGCGTGCCCGGTGCCGTCCCGCAGCTCGACGGGGTCGCCCGCGACGAACTCGCCCTCGACGGAGGCGATCCCGGCCGGCAGCAGGGACTTGCGGCGGTCGACGACCGCCTTCACCGCGCCGTCGTCCAGGGTCAGCGCGCCCTGCGGGGTGGACGCGTGCTGAAGCCACAGCAGCCGGTCCGCCGAGCGCTTGTCGGCGGGGTGGAAGTAGGTGCCGGTGTCGCCGCCGGACAGCGCCTCGGCCGCGTGGATCGTGCTGGTCAGCACCACCGGGATGCCGGCGGCGGCCGCGATCCGGGCGGCCTCGACCTTGGTGACCATGCCGCCGGTGCCGACGCCCGCCTTGCCGGCGCTGCCGATCTCGACGCCCGCCAGGTCCTCGGGCCCCCGCACCTGAGCTATCCGCGCGGTGCCCGGCTTGCTGGGGTCGCCGTCGTAGACGCCGTCGATGTCGGAGAGGAGGACCAGGAGATCGGCGTGGACCAGATGGGCCACCAGGGCCGCGAGCCGGTCGTTGTCGCCGAAGCGGATCTCGTCGGTGGCGACGGTGTCGTTCTCGTTGACGATCGGGAGGGCGCCCATCGCGAGGAGCTTGTCGAGGGTCCGGGAGGCGTTGCGGTGGTGGGCGCGGCGGCTCATGTCGTCGCTGGTCAGCAGTACCTGGCCGACGCGGACGCCGTACCGCGCGAAGGAGGCGGTGTAGCGGGCGACGAGCAGGCCCTGGCCGACGCTGGCGGCGGCCTGCTGGCGGGCGAGGTCCCGGGGCCGGCGGCGCAGGCCCAGCGGGGCGAGGCCCGCCGCGATGGCTCCGGAGGAGACGAGGACGATCTCCTTCTCTCCTCCGCTGCGGCTCTTGGCGAGGACGTCGACCAGCGCGTCGACCCGGTCGGCGTCGAGGCCGCCGGCAGCGGTGGTCAGCGACGAGGAGCCGACCTTGACAACGATCCTGCGGGCCTCGCCCACGGCCTGCCTTGCCCCTGCCACCTTGTGTCCTGTCCCCTCGCGCCACTGTGGGTACCTCGTCCGCAATGTACGCGAAGGGGATGCTCCGGCGCGCATCCGTCCGGTCCCCGGACCCTGGTCCCGGACGGCACGATCCCATGGCCGCACAGCGACGCACCTTCAAGGAGTGCGTGCTGGGCCCGGACCGCCCGACCTCCATAAAACGCCGGCCGACCGGTCGCCGGCGGAACGCGTCGAGGACCTCCTGGCCCCGCTCGCCTGTCAGCACCCCGCGCATAGCACCTGACCGCCACGGCGGACAGAGGACACGCGCGTGTCGTCCGGAGGTCGACACCCGTTAACCAGGGCGTCCGTCTCGCGACGACCTTGGAGTGTCCCCCGTGCGAAAACGCCTCCCCCACCTTCGGTCCGCGCTGCGACTGCCGGGCCGGCAGACCGCGACGAGAGTGCTCGTCGCCGCCGTCCTGGCAGCCGCCGTCGTCGCCCAGGCCGTCGCCGCCCTGCGTCCGCACGTCCCTCTGCTGCTCGTCGCGACGGCCGCCTCCCTGGCCGTCGAGGGCGTCCTGCACCGGTGGCAGCGCGGCATGGTGTCCCTGTTCGCCAAGTCCCACGCGGACATCACCGTGCGGCACGTCCTGCGCGACCTGCTGCTGGTCCTCGGCCTGCTGCGGCTGACCCCGGAGGCCGAGGAGACGGCGTACACCGCCCTGGTGGGGGGCCTGCTCGCCTTCTACGCGCTGCACTGCGCGATCCAGGCGGCCTCCGTCCTGGTCCGCCGCACCCGCACCCTCCCGGTGGTCACCCGCAACATCGACGCCTCCGCGCTGCGCCTGACCCCGGCCCCGCCCGCCCTCCTGCGCCGCCCCGGGCCCCGCCTGCTGGTCCACGGCCTGCCCGCCACGGCGGGCCTGCTGGTCACCGCGGCCACCGGCGAGCCCCGGTGCGCGGCCTTCGGCATCGCGATGTCCCTCGGTCTCGCGCTCATGGGCCTCTACGACCTCCTCGTACGACTGCTGCCGAGCCGGCGTCCGGCGGGCGAGCAGGAGGTGCTCGACTGGTTCGACGCATGGCTCGCCGCGTACCGGCCGACCGTCGGCCTGTACTTCTCCGGCGGGGTCTCCTCCGCCTACCAGGCCGACATGTGGCTGGAGCCGCTCGCGAAGCTCGGCGGGAAGCCGGTCATCATCCTGCGCGAGCGGTTCATGATGCAGAAGATCGCCGCGACCGACATCCCGATCGTCTGCCTGCCGAAGGTGTCCACACTGCTGCGCCTGGAGCAGTCCACGCTCCAGGTCCTCATCCACCCGTCGAACTCCGGCAAGACCTCCCAGGTCCTGCGCATCCCCACGATCAAGCACACCTTCGTCAACCACGGCGAGAGCGACAAGCTGTCCTCCTGCAACCCGTACGCGAAGGCCTACGACGAGGTGTGGGTGGCCGGTCCCGCTGCCCGCGAGCGGTACGCGGCGGCGCAGGTGGGCGTCGAGGACAAGGACGTGGTGGAGATCGGCCGCCCGCAGCTGGAGGCCGTACGGCCGTACGAGGGACCGCCGACCGGGCCGTACACGACGGTGCTGTACGCGCCGACCTGGGAGGGCTGGGACGGCAACCCCGGCAACACGTCGGTGATCGAGGCGGGCGAGAACATCGTGCGGGCGCTGCTCGCGGACCCCGGGGTACGGCTGCTGTACAAGCCGCATCCGCTGACCGGGTCGGTGGACGCGCGGGCGGGCGCGGCGGACCTGAGGATTCGTGAGCTGGTGCGGGCGGCGAACCGGGAGCGGGCCGGCGAGCGGCCCGCCAACGACGGTGAACTCTCGCGAAGGACACGGGAGTTGGAGCGGCTCACCACCGCGTCCTTCCGGTCCGCCGCGGACTCGGTCGAGCGGATGCTGCTGCAGTCCACGCCGGAGCCGGGCCGCGCGGAGGCGGTGGCCCGGGCGACGGCGGCCTGGGAGCGGGCGTACTGGGCCTCGCTGCCGGAGTGGGAGCACCAGGTCGTGACCGACGCCCGGCCCGCGCTGTACGCCTGCTTCAACCGGGCCGACCTGCTGATCAGCGATGTGTCCAGCGTGGTCAGTGACTTCCTGGCGAGCGGGAAGCCGTACGCGGTCGCGAACACGAGCGGCCTGAGCGAGGACGCGTTTCGTGCGGCCTTCCCCACGGCGGGGGCGGCGACCGTGCTGACGCCGGACGCGGTGGGGGTGCCCGCGCTGCTGGACGCGGTACGTCATCCGGAGCGGGACGAACTCGTGGCCGCGCGCGCCGAGTTGAAGCGGCGGTTGCTGGGGCCGGACGAGCCTTCTTCGCAGGAACGGTTCGACAGGGCCGTTCAGGCGTTGAGCGCGGTGGCTCGGGGGCGGAGGCTTCCGGGGCAGCGGCGGGAGGAGGAGACCGCGTGCGCCTCCGGGACGCTCACGCTGCCGGGGTGAGCACCCTGCGCGCTTTGCGGACCGCCCGACGCAGCAACTGGTCGAACCCGACCTCCCGGTAGCCCGGGACCTCCCGGGCCTCGCGGGGCTCGGCCAGGTAGAGGGAGTCGGGCAGACCCGCCGAGCGGTCGCGGAAGAACGGGTAGGCGAAATACACCCGGCGGCCGCCCTTCTCCAGCACCGCCTCCGGGGTCTTCTTCGCCTTCATGAACTCCAGGACCTCCACCAGGAGATCCTGGCGGCCCATCGCCACCAGCTGGAGCCGCAGACGTTCGTGGACGCGGAGGCGGTGGGCCACCTCGCCGGTCCAGTAGGCGTCCACCAGCGGCTTCGCGAGCTCCAGCTTCTCCTGGCGTATCGCCTCGTCGTCCTTCAGGAAATTCGGGCCGAACTGCGGGAGCAGGGTGACGAGGAAGGGGCGGACCATCAGCACGTCGCGTCTGGCGCCCGCCGGGACCAGGTCGGCGATCAGGGTCATCAGGGCGCGCGCGGAGTCGAAGCGCAGGGTGTGGCTGCCGGTTTTCGTGACGTGCTTGCCGTCCTCCCGGCCCACCAGGTAGTAGCAGGTGTGGTCGGCGATCACGGAGACGCCGTCGGCCCGCAGATAGGCCCCCATGGTGAACAGGGCGTCCTCGCCGGTCCACAGGGACTCGTCGAAGCGCATGCCGTGCCGTTCGAGGAACGCCCGGCGGAACAGCTTCTGCGCGCTCAGCGTGAACTTGATGTTGGAGGAGAAGACGTCGGTGCGCTCCAGGGTCTGCCCCCACATCGACGTCGGCGGCTTGCGGTTGACGCCCTCCACCCGGCCGAGGACGACGTCCGTGCCGTTGCGGTCGGCCATCGCGACCATCCGCTCCAGGGCCTCGGGGCCGAGCCGGTCGTCGGCGTCGAGGAAGAAGACGTACCGCCCGGTCGCCTTGCCCAGACCGACGTTGCGCGGACCGCTGGGGCCGCCGGAGTTGTCCTGCCGGATCACCGTGACGTCGAGGGGAGTGCGCGCGGCGAACTCCTCGAGGTACTCCCCGGTGCCGTCCGCCGAGCCGTCGTCGACCGCGATGACCTCGATGCGGGCGTGGCCGATCGTCTGTGCCTCGACGGAGGCGAGACAGTCGACGAGATACGGCATCGCCTCGTACGCCCCGATGACAACAGTCACATCAGGCTGCGCAACGGTCACTTCTCCCCCAGTCACGGTCTGTTTCCCCCAGATCTGCTCAGGGGCAATCCCCTAGACGGCCGACCGGGGAAAAGGGTTGCACGCCGGCACTGGGAGATACGCGGGAAGGGCCCGGTTTTCGGGATCACCCCCGAAACCGGGCCCTTTCTTTACGCAGAGGAGGTCAGGCCTTGGTCGTGGCCTCCGCCGCCGAGGCGGCCGCCCGTGACTCCTGGCCGACGTTACGCGCCTCGGCCTTGATCGCGAGGTTGGCCACCGCGGTGTTGAACTGCTCGATGGAGGTCGGCTCGTCCGGTCCGAGCAGGTACTGCTTGAGCTCCACCCGGTCCTCGGCCAGCGGGTCGGCCGCCGGGGCACGGACCGCGTCGAGCAGCTCGCCCAGCTCGGTGGCCTGGTTGGACAGGATCGTGGCGGCCCGCACCGCGGTGTTCTGCCGCTTGAACTCCTCCACGCCCAGCTCGGCGGAGTCCGTGACCGCGTACGGCTTGCCGCTCGCGATGAAGTCGGACACCACGCTGGAGATGTCGGAGACCATCGCGTCGGAGACGTTGAAGCAGTCGTACAGCCGCGGTTCGGTGCCCGTGATCACCCGGTGCTCCCACACCGGGAAGGAGCGCCAGTACGCGTCGTTCCACTCGCCGCGCAGACGGCCGATCTCCTCGTACTTGGCCACGTCGACCACACCGTCACGGCTGGCCTCGGCCTCGTCGCCCTTGTCGCCGCCGCCGCCGGCCAGGACGGCGAGCCGTGCCTCGATGCGGGCCAGTTCGGCCTTGGCCGCGGTCTGGGCGGCCGCTTCGGCCTGGAAGCGGGGGTCCGTGGCACGCTCGGCGGCGGCCTTCTCGATCAGCGCGGTGACCTTGTCGTGCGCGGCTCCCGCCTTGGCGAGGACCGTGCCGGTGAAGGGGTGCGGCTTGTAGAGGACGCGAACCGGCGGGTCGGCCTGGAGCAGCTTCTTCACGATGTTCTCGCCGGCCAGCATGAGCGAGGTGTTGCCCGGGTTGCCGTCCCAGCCCTCCCAGGTGGGCGCGTACAGGACGGTCGGGACACCGTCCTCCTGCACGGTGTTCCCCGTCTGGATCGGCGCGAGCTGCGGGCGGCCGACCTCGACGATGTCCTCGTCACGGACGCCGACGTCGGCGATGGCGTAGCGGTCGCGGCCGGCCCGGCCGGCCACCCACACCTCGTCGTACGCCTTGCTGAACGGGTTGACGCTCGCCAGCTTGTCGCTGTCGCCGTGGCCGATGAAGACGTGCTTCATGGTGGGCACGCGCAGCAGGTGGATGTTCTTGCCGACGTTCGCCGCGTACAGCGCGACCCGCACCGTGGACAGGTCCATGTTCATCAGGTGCACCCCTCCAGGCACGCAGATGACGGGGACCGTGGTGGGCGCGAGGTTCTGCAGGATGACCCGCTCACGCAGGATGATCAGGGGCCTGGAGTCCAGCTGCTCCATGGTCTCCAGCCACATGTTGACCTGGTAGACGGAGTCCTTGGAGCCGGAGAAGTAGAGCACCGTCTCCGGCTTGTAGTCGCCCAGCCAGTCGTCGACCTTGGCGAGGACCTCGTCGGCGGCCGGCGGGATCTTCCTCTTGCTCACGTACGGCATCAGCGCGAGGACGTACAGGCAACCGAGCGCGATCGTCACGCCGATACCGATGAAGCCGGGCAGCGCGGAGTCCGCCGCGGCGGCGACGACTATGCCGACGACGGCGGCGAGGTCGAGGTGGAGCATCTTCTCCGCCGACCGGTTCAGCAGACCCATCGGCGGCGCGTCCGGGATGCGGATGCGGGAGGCCAGGTCGACGTTGCGGGTGGCGACCGGCAGCCGGCGGCGGTTGCGGATCAGGGTGACCAGCGCACCGTGCGGGGCCTGGAGACCGTAGAACGCGATGAAGCAGGCGGTGGCCCCGTAGAAGATCAGGTTGTTGGAGAGGTCGAGCCGGGCCAGCAGCAGGATCAGCAGGAGCTGCCTGATCAGGAAGCGGATCGACAGACCTGCGCGCACCTTGCTGAGGCGGTTGATCAGGTAACTGCCCTGGCGGTGCAGATAGTGGTCCGCAAGGTACGTGACGGCGCTCGCGGCCGCGAAGGCTGGGACGCTCGGAATGAGCGCGGCCACCATTATGGCGGGGAAACCCGCCAGCATGAGGACCGCAGCGGCCAGCTCGGCCGCGCTGCCCACCCGGGCGACGCGAATAGCGGTGCTTATCACTGAGAACCTGCTCTGGGAGGGATGCCGGTTGTTTACGAATTATCGGTACTTGCGACTTCAGGCCTTGCTTAAGCCTTCAGGCCCCTGTGAATGCGCCAGGAACGGGCAGCCACAGAGGCCTGAATTTACCGAAGACTATTTGTCCCTGATTATGCCACGCCGTCCTGGCGGTTCAGGACAGTGGCCAGCGCGGCCTCGAAGCCGGACGCCTGGCCCGCGGAGGCCGTCGGGTCCTGCTGGCGGACGTCGATGACATGCCCGGTCAGCTCGGAGAGCAGCACGTCGAGCGAGGTACGGGCCACCGCCTCGGAGGACAGCAGGCTGCCCGCGGGCTCCTGGCCGAAGGCCTTGGTACGCATGGGCGTGGCGGTGCGCTCGGGGTTGATGCAGTTCACCCGGACGCCGTCACCCGCCCATTCGTCGGACAGGGCCTGCGTCAGGTTGACCATCGCCGCCTTGGTCGAGGAGTACAGGCTGTACTCGGCGCGGCCGCGGGTGTAGCTGCTGGAGGTGTACAGGAGCAGCTGGCCCTTGGTCTCCGCCAGGTACTTGTACGAGGAGCGCGCGATCTGCACCGGGGCCAGGTAGTTGACCTTCAGCGCCTCCTCGATGGTGGCGTTGTCGGTCTCCGCCAGCTTGCCGATGCGCAGCACACCCGCGGTGTTGACGACGTAGTCGATGCGCCCGGTCTCGGCGTACGCCTTGGACAGCGCGTCGTCGACCTCCTCCGGGTTCTCGACGTGGGTGCCGGTGGTGGAGCGGCCCAGCGCGTACACCTTGGCGCCGTAGGACTCGGCGAGTTCGCCGATGTCCTTGCCGATGCCGTAGGAGCCGCCGAAGACGACGATGGTCTTGCCGGTGAGCAGCTCGCGGTAGGCGTCGTCGCTGACCTGCTCGGGCGCGGCGGTGGAGGCGAGCTGGAAGAGCTTGTCGGCGATGAAGACGTCGACGGGCTGGGTGACCTTCATGTTGTACTCGTCGCCCGCGACGACGTGGATCGGCACGTCCGGCAGGTACCTGAGCACGACCGAACAGTCGTCCGTGGCCTGGAAGTTGGGGTCACCAGCGGCGACCTCGTAGGCGCGCTTGATGGTGGACAGCTTGAAGGCCTGCGGGGTCTGGCCGCGGCGCAGCCGGGAGCGGTCCGGGATCTCGGTGATGAACTCGCCGTCGTCGCCGTGCTTGCGCGTGACGATGATGGTGTCCGCGGACGGGATGGCGACGTCGACGGCCTGGTAGCGCTCCAGCGCGACCACACAGTCGTCGATCACACGCCGCGAGAGCAGCGGGCGTACGGCGTCGTGGAACAGGACGTTGAGGTCCTCGCCCTCGGCCAGGCCCTCACCGAGGGCCTCGATGGCGCGCTCGGTGGTCTCGTTCCGGGTGGAGCCGCCCTCGATGATCTTCTTGACCTTCGTGAACCCGGCCTTGGCGACGATCTTCTCTATGTCCGGAACGTAGCCCGGCGCCATCAGGACGATGATGTCGTCGATGGAGTCGGCCTTCTCGAAGGTGGTCAGGGTGTGCTCGATGACTGCCTTGCCGGCGATCTTCAGCAGCTGCTTGGGGATCGAGAGACCCACGCGCTGACCGGTACCACCGGCCAGGATCACTGCGGTGGTACGGGGCTTGGCGATGTGCTGGGACACAGAAGACCTACCTCGGGGCGACAGGGAACGGGGAAATGGTCCCACTTGCGGTTACCGCTGTGCAAGGTGACCGCCGTTCGCTGCATATGTACGCGCCACCTGTCATTCATCTTGCACTGCCGGTAACGGCGACCGTCGGGGAGTTCAGCGCCGGCGCAGCTTCTTCAGACACCGGTGCCCGAGTACCCGTATCAGTTCCTTCGACGGCGTCTGGTGCACCGTGCGCGGCTTGGCCGGCGAGGTGGGCCGCCCCGGTGCCCCGGCCGCCGCGGCCAGCGCCCCGTACAGCGCCTGGGCCGCCACCTCGGGCGAGATCCGCGGGGCCGGGATCCCGTCCAGGGCCGGCGTCTTCGGTGCGGCGGACAGGAGGCCGGGGTCACCGATGATCCGCACGCCCATGTCACCGATGCTCCGGGCCATCTCGGCACCGATCCCGGCGGCGGCTTCGACGGCCCACTCCGGAGTGAGTATCTTCACGTCCTCGGGTGACGGACTGCACGCGTTCTTCATATGCATGACGGCACCGTTGCGGACGAGCTTGGAATACAACTCGTCCGGCAGTCCATTGCCGCGGAATTCCTTGTTAAGATTCCGCAGCATTTCGGTCTCGGCAAGGGTAAGAGAGCGATTCGCGGCCTCCGGAACGGGCTGGAGCAGATTCTCGGGCAGCCCGAGGAGCTGTTCGAAAGTGCGCATCAGACCACCGCGGTCGCGGTCGTCGACCACGACGACGGTCATCCGCTCGCAACCGACCGCCCGGACCCAGCGCCCGACGAGCCGGTCGTGCCGGTGCCGGTGCCAGAAGCTCGGGTTGGGCTGCTTGTACGGCGCCTTCCTCAGCATGTGCGTGAGCCAGTCCTCGTAGCCCATGCGCAGGCCGTTCTGCACGTACTGCTGCCACTGCGAGGGCATGATCCTCGCCAGCGGCCGCAGCGTGACCAGCACGTGCACCCTCCCCCACTCTCGGCTTCGCTCGAGCGGGGGGACCCCCATCCCGCCGAGCTGGTCGACGATGCGCGCGATCGTGGTGTCGTCCTCGGCGTCGGCGAAGAACTCGCTGCTGATCACCGAGGTCTTCTCGCCGGACGCCTCGACCTGTTCCAGCAGGCGTGTCCAGTGCTTCTCGGTGGGCGCGGTGTCCCCGATCATCGCGGGCCTCGCGCACGCGGCCAGGGCGGCTTCCATGGGATGTCTGCTGTGCGCCGGGAACACGACGCCGTGCTCGGGCAGCAGGTCTTTCGCCGCGAACAGCGCGCCCTGGATGGCGGTCGTGCCGGTCTTGTGGGGGCCGATGTGCAGCAGGCGCGTGCCGAAGGGCAGCGGAGCGGTCACGCCGTTCACCGGAAGGTCGTCTCTCGTACGGTCCGTCTCCATAGTCAGAGGACGGTAAGAGAAGTGCCTGAGCGTTGCCTGAGAGGAGCGTGGGACCGCGATGAGGAGCACGCCCCTCTCCGGCAACCCGCGCTCACGCGTGCCGGACCCCCGGTTTGCCCGCGTCCACCCGCAGCCGTGCCAGCGTGCTCGCCATCGCCTGCGGCCTGACCACCGTGTCCACGGCCCGGACCTGCGCGTCGATGCCGTGCCGGTCGACGTCGAAGAGGTGGTAGCCGCGGTGCGCGTCGATGAACTTCCAGTGCGGGTTGTCGGCCATCAGCGGGCCCCACTGGGCGTGGAAGTCGGCCTGGTCCTGGTCGCCGTTGCTGGAGATGGACGTGCCGACGAACTCGGCGCCGACCACCCGGGAGGACGGGTCGGCGTAGTCCTCCTTGAGGTCGCTGATCATCGTGAAGTGGCGGTCACCGGAGAGCACGACCGGGTTGTGCACGCTGGTGAACTCCTCCAGGAGGGCGTTGCGTTCGACCTGGTAGCCGTCCCAGGCGTCGTAGTACCAGAGCTTGCCCTCGCCGGGCAGGATGTCGGTCTCGGCCATCATGATCTGCGAGGCGATGAGGTTCCAGCGGGCCGGTGAGCCGTGCAGCCCGTCCAGCAGCCACTGCTTCTGCTCGGCACCGAGCATGGTGAGCGAGGGGTCCTGGGCAGCCGCCTGGCCGGTGACCTGGTCGCTGCGGAACTGCCGGGTGTCGAGCACGTTCAGCCAGGCCAGACGGCCGAACTCCAGCCGCCGGTACATCTGGATGTGCGGGCCGTTCGGGACGGCGGTGGCGCGCACCGGCATGTGCTCGTAGTACGCCTGGAAGGCCGCCGTCATCCGGGCCACGAAGGCGTCGTGCGGCTGCTTCGCGGGGTCCTGCGGGATCTCGCCCGCCCAGTCGTTGTCGACCTCGTGGTCGTCGAAGGTGACCACCCAGGGCGCGTTCGCGTGCATCTCGGCGAGGTCCGGGTCGCTGCGGTACTGGGCGTACCGGTTGCGGTACTGGACGAGGGTGTACGGCTCCCCCGTGCCCTCGTGCCGGCGCGGACCCGCCGACGACGGCGCCGACTCGTAGATGTAGTCGCCGACGAACAGCACGACGTCGGGGTCCTGGTCCAGCATGTCGGCGTAGGGCGTGAAGTAGCCGTTCTGCCAGTTCTGGCAGGAGGCGAGCGCGATCCGGAAGCTGCCGCCGGAGCTGTCCCGGGCGGGGGCGGTGCGGGTGCGGCCGGTGCGCGAGAGCTGACCGTCGGCGCGGAACCGGTACCAGTACGTTCGGCCCGCGCGCAGGCCCCGTACATCGACGTGGACGCTGTGTCCGTACGCGGGCAGGGCCTGGGCGGTGCCGCGGCGGACCACCTTGCCGAAGCGCTGGTCCTCGGCGAGTTCCCAGTCGACCGGCACCACTCTGTCGGGCATGCCTCCGCCGTTCAGGGGGTCGGGGGCGAGCCGCGTCCACAGCACGATGCCGTCCGGCAGCGGGTCGCCGGAAGACACGCCGAGGCTGAACACTCCGTCGGGCAGGGGCGTCTCCGCCGCCCGCGCGGTGCCCGGCAGCCAGAGCTGGGCGGAGGCGGCGGCACCGAGCACGGCGGCGCCTGTGGCCAGAAAGCGGCGTCGGCCGGGTGATGCTGCTCCGTACATGGGCGAACTCCCTTGGGTCGCTTACCTCTTGGGCACCCTGGAAGCTCACGCTTCGGGGCGATCCGTGCGTTGAACCAAGGTGTTCGCGTGCATGACAAATAGGTAGACAACAGAAGAGCCGTTGCGACTCGGGGATCACATGATGAACGTGATCCCGGCGCAACGGCTCTCAAGACACTGCCGACTGACGATCTTTTGGGTTCTGGTTGGCGAAGTCCGAGCCCGGACGGACTCTCGCGGCGGTGACGCCGAGGAGGGTGTGGCCGAAGACGAACGTGCCGTCCGGCCTGAGGAGGGTGGCGGGAACCGGCGCTCGCCGCTTGGTCGGGGGCGCCCCGGGGTGCCGGGTATCCGGACGCGGGTGTCGTGCTCACCACCCGGCGGCCCGGGTGGCGGAGCCGCTAAGGGCGAAGGGGCCGCCGGTCGCCCGCCCGACCGTGCTGGTTCACCATGGCCGACAGGTCGCTCGCGCCGTCCCGGTCGGCCGCTGTCACCGCGAGGTGTGGTGAGCGGGCGGCACCGTGGGGCGGCCTCCGCGAGGGGGCGCAGGGCGGCGACACCGGCGACCGCCAGGACGACGTTGCCCTCTTCGTCGTACGCGGACGCCGCATCCTCCTGTGACGGTCGTACGGATTACCCCGTACGGGTCACAGGAGGTGCGGTTGGTCATCCCCCGGTGGGCCGGGGCGTCACCCGGCGTTGACTCAGAACGGCTCGAAGTCGTCGAACTCCTGGGCGGCCTCGTCCCGTTCGGCCTGCTTGTCGCGGCGGCGCTGGGCGGCGGGCCGCGGCTCCTCGAAGCGGTGGTCCTCGCCGCGCCGGCCGAGCATCTCGGCGCCGGCCATGACGGTCGGCTCCCAGTCGAAGACGACCGCGTTGTCCTCGGGGCCGATGGCGACGCCGTCGCCCGAGCGGGCGCCCGCCTTCATCAACTGGTCTTCCACACCGAGGCGGTTGAGACGGTCGGCGAGGTAGCCGACGGCCTCGTCGTTGCTGAAGTCGGTCTGCCGCACCCAGCGCTCCGGCTTCTCGCCGCGCACCCGGAACAGCCCGTCCTCCTCGCGGACCACGGTGAAGCCGGTGTCGTCCACGGCCTTGGGGCGGATGACGATCCGGGTCGCCTCTTCCTTGGGCTTGGCGGCCCGCGCCTTGCCGACCAGGTCGGCGAGGGCGAAGGAGAGCTCCTTCAGACCCATGTGCGCGACCGCGGACACCTCGAAGACGCGGTAGCCGCGCGCCTCCAGATCCGGCCGCACCATCTCCGCGAGGTCCTTGCCGTCCGGTACGTCGATCTTGTTCAGGACGACGAGGCGGGGACGGTTGCCGAGGCCGCCGTACTCCCTGAGCTCCGCCTCGATGATGTCGAGGTCGGAGACCGGATCGCGGTCGGACTCCAGCGTGGCGGTGTCCAGGACGTGCACGAGGACGCTGCAACGCTCCACGTGCCGCAGGAACTCGAGGCCCAGGCCCTTGCCCTGGCTGGCGCCCGGGATCAGACCCGGCACGTCGGCGATGGTGTAGACGGTCTCGCCGGCGGTGACCACGCCCAGGTTGGGGACCAGCGTGGTGAAGGGGTAGTCGGCGATCTTCGGCTTGGCCGCTGAGAGGACGGAGATCAGCGAGGACTTGCCGGCGCTCGGGTAGCCGACCAGCGCCACGTCGGCGACGGTCTTGAGCTCCAGGACGATGTCCTGGAGGTCTCCCGGCACACCGAGCAGCGCGAAGCCGGGGGCCTTGCGGCGGGCGGAGGCCAGCGCCGCGTTGCCGAGGCCGCCGCGGCCGCCCTGGGCGGCCACGTACGAGGTGCCGTGCCCGACCAGGTCGGCGAGGACGTTGCCCTGCCGGTCGAGGACGACGGTGCCGTCGGGCACCGGCAGGACCAGGTCCTGGCCGTCCTTGCCGGAGCGGTTGCCGCCCTCACCGGGCTTGCCGTTGGTGGCCTTGCGGTGCGGGGAGTGGTGGTAGTCGAGCAGCGTGGTCACGGACTGGTCGACGGTCAGGATGACGTCGCCGCCCCGCCCGCCGTTGCCGCCGTCGGGACCGCCGAGCGGCTTGAACTTCTCCCGGTGGACGGAGGCACAGCCGTGACCTCCGTTACCCGCGGCGACATGCAGTTCGACGCGGTCCACGAAGGTGGTCATGGTCAGTGCCTCCAGAAAACGAGCGGAAAACCTATTACGGACTTAACACGCGAAAGGCGGACCCGCCTTCCCACCAGGGAAGTGAGGTCCGCCTCGCGAAAAGTTCGGTCTGAGCCTGAGCTCAGGCGACCGGAACGATGTTCACGACCTTGCGGCCACGGTGGGTGCCGAACTGCACCGCACCGGCGTTCAGCGCGAACAGCGTGTCGTCGCCGCCACGGCCGACGCCCGCACCCGGGTGGAAGTGGGTGCCGCGCTGGCGGACCAGGATCTCGCCCGCGTTGACGACCTGACCGCCGAAGCGCTTCACGCCGAGGCGCTGAGCGTTGGAGTCGCGACCGTTACGGGTGGACGATGCGCCCTTCTTGTGTGCCATCTCTTCTCAGTCCCTTACTTCGCAGCCGCGGGGATCTCAGTGACCTTGATCGCCGTGTACTGCTGGCGGTGGCCCTGACGACGGCGGTAGCCGGTCTTGTTCTTGTAGCGAAGGATGTCGATCTTGACGCCCTTGTGGTGGTCCACGACCTCGGCCTGGACCTTGATGCCGGCCAGGACCCACGGGTCGCTGGTCACAGCGTCGCCGTCGACAACGAGCAGGGTCGAGAGCTCGACCGTGTCGCCAACCTTGGCAGTGGAAATCTTGTCAACCTCAACGATGTCGCCGACAGCAACCTTGTGCTGGCGACCACCGCTGCGCACGATGGCGTACACGCGGATCTCACTCTCACTCGAAGAACGGCATCCCCGCAGGCCAGCCGACCGACCAAAGAGCACGGGCGACCTCTCCCGGACACCGGAGCACCCGGAAGGAAAAGGTTTACGGGGACGTGGCGGCCACTATGGACACGCCGACGGTCCAGGTTACGGGCCGTCCCCAGGCCCGGTCAAACCAGGGCTCCCGGCGGCTTCAGAAGTCTGTTCGCATACCCGAAACACCTGCGGATACTCTGTGGCCCCGGCCATACACGCACTGGTCGCCCCACGTACACGCAAGGGTAACCCTCTCAGGGCTTCCGACAGGAGAAAACAGCAGATGCCGACCAAGGTGAGCGTCATCATCCCGGTGTACAACCCAGGAAAGTACATCAAGCCTTGTATTGACTCGCTGTTGCGGCAGACCCTGCCTTCGGACGAATTCGAGGTGCTCTTCGTCGATGACGGGTCGACCGACGACACTCCCGCCGAGCTGGACGCCCTGGCCAAGGAACATCCGCACTTCCGGGTGATTCACATTCCGAACTCCGGCTGGCCCGGGAAACCGAGGAACATCGGTGTGGGCGAGGCGGCCGGGGAGTACGTACAGTTCCTCGACCAGGACGACTACCTCGCCTCCGACGCTTTGCGCCGGATGTACGACATGGGGCACCGCAACGGCTCCGACATCGTCATCGGCAAGGTGGCCAGCAACTTCCGCGGCGTCCCGCACGGTGTCTTCCGCGTGGACCGGGAGAAGTGCAGCCTCAAGGACGCACCGCTGTACGACAGCCTCACTCCGCACAAGATGTTCCGCGCGAAGTTCCTCCGGGAGAACAACATCGCCTATCCCGAGGGCAAGCGGCGCCTGGAGGACCAGCTGTACATGATGGAGGCGTACTTCCCCGCGAAGGTCGTCTCCATCCTCGGCAGTTACACCTGCTACTACTACTCGAAGCGCGACGACGGGAACAACGCCGGCTCCGCCAAGATCGTCCCGTCCGGCTACTACGGAAACCTCCGCGAGGTCCTCGACGTAGTCGTCGCCAACACCGAACCCGGCGAATTCCGGGACCTGCTGCTGCGCCGGTTCTACCGGGTGGAGATGCTCGGCCGACTCAGCGAGCCCTCCGTCCTCAAGTACGACCCGGCCTATCTCGACGAGATGGTCGAAGCCGTAAAGCCGCTGGCCGCGGACTTCATGGGAGACGGCGTGCACGACGGGCTCGGTGCTCTCAGCCGTATCCGGTCCACGCTGCTGCGCCGCGACGACCGCGAGGGCCTGGTGCGGATCGCCCGCTTCGCCGCCTCCGTCAAGGGTACGGCCCGGCTGGAGAACGTCGCCTGGCAGGCCGACGGCAGGTTGGCCGTCGAGGTCAGCGCCCGGCTCGTCCACGGTGAGAACACCGAACCGCTCAAGCTGCTGCGCCGCGACGGCCGGCTCTTCCTGCACCCCGAGTTCACCGAAGGAGTGCTGAAGGACGGCGAGCTGGTCGACGTCACGGACGAGATGAACGGCTTCAAGGCGGAGATGTCGCTGCGCAACCGCGAGACGGCCGTCGAGTGGGCCTGCCCCGCGGAGTACACCGCCACCGTCGAGGACCTGGGCGACGGCGCCTGCGAGGTCGTCATGCGCGGCACCGGCTACGTCAATCCGCAGGGCGGCAAGGGCCGCGGCCCCGTCTCCCGCGGGTTCTGGGACATCTGGGTCCCGGTCCGCGGTCTCGGTGTGGTCCGCAAGGCCCGCCTGGGTGCCGACCGCGCCGCACACGTCGACCAGGACTGCCGGCCCGCGCTGCTCGGTTCCCCCTCCCGCCCGGTCATCCCGTACTTCACCGACCCGCACGGGAACCTCACCCTCGATGTCGCCCGCCGCAGCAAGAAACTGGCGCCGTACCTCGAAGGCCGCCCCGTACTGCGGATGCCCGGCAGCCGGCCGGAGCTCCGGCTCGACATGTTCGCCGGCCAGAAGACCGCGCCGATGAAGACCGAGCTGGTCCTGAGCTCCGCGGACGGCCGTACGTACACGCTGCCCGCCGAGGTCCGCCCCGCCGCCGACCGCGCCCACCTCGCCCTCCCCCTCCGCCCGAAGGGCGTACCCGCCGGCAGCTGGGACCTCGCCGTGCGGCTGGACGGCGAGAAGAGCCCGGCCCTCGCGCTGTGCGCGGTGGAGGTCGACGGCAGCGGGCGGCTGCGGCTCGATGACGGTCTTCCGCTCGTCGACGCCGAGATCGTGCGCGCGGAGGCGACCAAGCGGCGCAAGACGGCCCTTCGGCGCAAGCTGCGTGCCGTCGGCGGCCCGGTCGTCCGCAGGCTTCCCGGCCCGGCCCGCAAGAAGATCCGTAGGCTCGCGGCGAAACTGGTCGCCTGACCGGCACGCCCCGGACGGGCACGGCCGGCACCACCACGGACACGCAGCACAGTTGAGGAGTGATCATCATGCGGGAGCTCGGAATCGCCGGCGCCTGGGTGCACGAACCGAAGGTCTTTCCAGACGCTCGCGGGAGCTTCCACGAGTGGTTCAAGGGAGCGGACTTCGCGGAGTCCACGGGCCACGGCCTGAATCTGGCCCAGGCCAACTGCTCGGTCTCCAGCCGCGGCACCCTGCGCGGCATCCACTTCGCCGACGTGCCGCCCAGCCAGGCCAAGTACGTGAAGTGCGTACGCGGCGCGGTGCTGGACGTCATCGTCGACATCCGCACCGGCTCCCCCACGTACAAGCAGTGGGAGGCCGTGCGCCTGGACGACGTGGACCACCACTCCGTCTATCTCTCCGAGGGGCTCGGGCACGCCTTCATGGCGCTGACCGACGACGCGACCGTGGTCTACCTGTGCTCCGAGGGGTATGCCCCGCAGCGCGAACACGGCATCCACCCGCTCGACCCCGAGCTGGGCATCGAGTGGCCGTCGGGCCTGACGCCGGTCCTGTCCGACAAGGACTCCGCGGCGCCGACCCTGGCCGAGGCCGAGGCGAAGGGTCTGCTGCCGTCGTACGAGGCGTGCCAGGCCTACCAGGCGCGGCTGCGCGGCTGAGAGCCCGCGTACGCGCCTGAGAGCACACGAGGAGGGGCCTCGCGGTGAAGTGTCCGCGAGGCCCCTCTCGTTGCGCTCAGCGCCGCTCAGCCGCCCAGCGCGGCGATCTGGCCGCGCACCTTCTCGAAGCCCGCGCGCGGGCGGCGCAGGTTCCGGGCCCGGACCAGGGCCGGCCAGAAGTCCGCCCCCAGCAGCGCCTCGGGCTGCACGGCGTTCTTGCGCACGAGCACCTCTTCCGGGACCGGCTGCGGGTCCGGGGTGACGTACTCCTTGATGATGTCGTCGTACGCCTCCTTGAGCACCGTGTTCTGCGGATCGGCTCCGAAGACCACGGCGACGCCGGTCGGCGCGGTGTCGATCTCGAGCACCGTCAGATCGGGGCGGTACTTGCGCAGGACGGTCACCACCTTGTAGACGTCGCCCGTCCAGAACTTGGTGTGCCGGTCGCGCGCCGCCTCGTCGACGTCACGAGGCAGCATGTCGTCGAGCACGATCACGCTGGACCAGCGCGAGTGGCGCTCCACGTTCATGAAGTCGCGTAGCGCGTACTCGAAGAGGTGCATGCCGTCGATGAAGGACAGCTCCAGCGTGGGATCGCCGCCGAGGACCCCCAGCGGGTCGCGGCGGGCGAGGGCGCGGAAGGGGTTGCGACCCCGGCGCAGGTGCACCAGCGGGTCCTTGCGGGCGAAGAAGTCGTCACTGGTCGACTGGACCAGGTGGACGTCGCAGCTGAGCGACGTCACCACCTTGAAGGCGGGGTCGATCGCGACGGACGCGACGCGCGAAAGTGCCAGGCTGCGGCCGTCGTTGACGCCGATCTCCAGGTAGTTTCGCGGCCGGTAGACTCGGTGCAGTCCACGCAGGAGTTCATGACGGTCCACTGAAGCGGCCTTTCGAGGGGTTCCGGCTGTTTCTTGTTTCCGGCGAAGTTACTCATTCAAAGGCTCTGGCGTAAGCTTTCTCGGAAGTTCACGGAAGGTTTACGTACTCGCCGGTAGGCAAGCCGGGGTCGGTTGACCACCCCGAAGTCGCTTCCGGGCCTCGAGATCCCCGGTCCGAGATCGGCGTTCGGGACCACCGGCGCCGGAGCGGGCTCGACCCCGTCCGGTCCGCCGCGCAGCACCCGCACCTCGCCGCCCCTCCGGCCCTGGACAGGGGCCCAGCAGGACCCGTACCGAGTTGTCCTCGCTCTGGCCCGTGCCCGGGCCGACGACCAGATCGGTGTGTCCGTCGCCGTCGACATCGCCCGCGAGGGGCGCCGAGCCTGTCAGGCGGGCCGCCGCACCGGTCAGCCCCTTGTCGCTGCCCCGGACGACGAAGAGGGTGCGCCGGCCCGCCTGGGTGACGAGGTCGGCCCGCCCGCCGCCGTTGAGGTCGTTGGTCACCATGGTGTTCACGCCGCCGAAGACGCCGTCGGCGCCCGCCTCGCCGAAGCCCAGGTCGTCCTGGGTGACGACCTGCGCCTTCCGGGTCCGGGAGCCGTGTGCCGACCGGCGCGGGACGGCCGCGTAGCCGGCGGCGTACTTCCCGAGCACGGTCGCGGTCGGGTCACCGACCACGAGATCGCCGTACCCGTCCCCGTCCAAGTCGGACCGGACCCCCGGATGACGTGCCGGTCCCCTCCGGTCTCATGCAAGTGGGACCACCGGCCGTCAGGAAAAGCCGGTGGCCGGTAGGCTCCGGTCAGCCCCGCTCCGCCGCGAGCAGCGCGGTGAACGCCTCGGTCAGTGCCTCGCGCCAGTCCCGGATCGGCTCGATGCCCGCCGCCGCCCACCGATCGTGGCCCAGCACGCTGTACGCGGGCCGGGGCGCCGGTCGTACGAAGGCCGTACTGGTGGTGGGGCGGACCCGCTCCGGGTCGGCGCCCAGCTGCTCGAAGATGGCCCGCGTGAAGCCGAACCACGTCGTCTCGCCACCGCTGGTGCCGTGGTAGACGCCGGCCGGGGCGGAGCCCGCGAGGGCGCCCTGGCCGAGGCGGACCAGCCGGTCGGCGAGATCGGCCGTCCAAGTGGGCTGGCCGCGCTGGTCGTCGACCACGTCGAGAGTGTCCTTGACGCCCTCGAGCTTGATCATCGTACGGACGAAGTTGCCGCCGCCCGCGCCGTACAGCCAGGCCGTGCGCACCACGTAGCCGGTCTCCGGGAGCGCGGCGAGGACCGCCTGCTCGCCCGCCAGCTTGGTGCGTCCGTACGCGCTGCGCGGCCCGGTGGGCGCGTCCTCGGGGTACGGCTTCTCGGCGTCCCCGGTGAACACGTAGTCCGTGGACACCTGCAGGAGTACGGCCCCGGTCTCCGCGCACGCCTCGGCGAGGTGGCGCGGTCCGTCGCCGTTGATCCGCAGCGCCTCGTCCTCGCGGGACTCGGCGTCGTCCACGGCGGTCCAGGCGGCGCAGTTGACGACGACAGCGGGCCGGTGCCGGGCGAACGCCTCGCTCACGGAGGCCGGTTCGGTGATGTCCAGCTCGGCGCGGGTCGCCGCGACGGCCGGGATCCCCGCCTCGGCGAGGCGCGCCAGGACATCCTGGGCGAGCATGCCGCCCGCGCCGGTGACAAGCCAGGCCTGGTTCACAGCGCGGCCCGCTCCTTCAGCGGCTCCCACCAGGCGCGGTTGTCGCGGTACCACTGCACGGTCTCGGCGAGGCCCTGCTCGAAGCTCTTGCGGGGCTCGTAACCGAGCTCCTCGCGGATCTTCGTGCAGTCGACGGAGTAGCGGCGGTCGTGGCCCTTGCGGTCCTCGACGTACTCGACGCTGGTCTCCCAGTCGGCGCCGCACGCCTTCAGCAGCAGGCCGGTGAGCTCCTTGTTGGAGAGCTCGGTGCCGCCGCCGATGTTGTAGACCTCACCGGCGCGGCCCTTGGTGCGCACCAGCTCGATGCCCTGGACGTGGTCGTCGATGTGCAGCCAGTCGCGGACGTTGCCGCCGTCGCCGTACAGCGGGACCTTCTTGCCGTCGAGGAGGTTGGTCACGAAGAGCGGGATGACCTTCTCGGGGAAGTGGTGGTGCCCGTAGTTGTTGGAGCAGCGGGTGACGCGGACGTCCAGGCCGTGGGTGCGGTGGTACGACAGCGCGATCAGGTCGCTGGACGCCTTCGCCGAGGAATACGGCGAGTTGGGCTCCAGCGGGTGCGTCTCGGGCCAGGAGCCCTCGTCGATCGAGCCGTACACCTCGTCGGTGGAGATGTGCACGAAGGTCTTGATGCCGGCGCGGTGGGCCGCGTCGATGAGGGTGTGGGTGCCGACCACGTTGGTGCGGACGAACTCCGCACCACCGTCGATGGAACGGTCGACGTGCGACTCGGCGGCGAAGTGCACCACCTGGTCATGCTCGGCCATCAGCTTGCCGACCAGCTCGGGGTCGCAGATGTCGCCCTGCACGAAGGCGAAGCCCGGGTGCTCACGCACCTCGTCGAGGTTGGCCGGGTTGCCCGCATAGGTCAGCTTGTCGAGGACGGTGATCGAGACATCACCGGGGCCCTCGGCGCCGAGCACGGTACGGACGTAGTGCGAGCCGATGAAGCCGGCACCGCCGGTCACCAGAATCCGAGTGGTCATGAAGAGATCTGCACCTTGCTGTGATCACCGAGCACGAGCCGGTGGGCCTTGGGGTTGCGGGGCGCGGGCGTGACCTCGACGTCACGTCCGATGAGCGAGGCCTCCACGCGGCGCACGCCGGTCACGGACGAGCCGCGCAGCACGATGGAGTACTCGATTTCGCTGTCCTGGATCCGGCAGTCCTCAGAGACGGACGTGAACGGACCGATGTAGGCGTCGTTGACCACCGTGCCGGCACCGATGATGGCAGGCCCGACGATCCGGCTGCCACTGACGCTGGCACCCGCCTCGACACGGACCCTGCCGATGATCTCGCTGCTCTCGTCGACCGTGCCCTCGATCACCGGCTCGACGGTCTCCAGGACCGACCGGTTGACCTCCAGCATGTCGGTGACGTTGCCGGTGTCCTTCCAGTATCCGGAGATGGTGGTGGAGCGGACGTCGCGCTTCTGGTCGATCAGCCACTGGATGGCGTGAGTGATCTCCAGCTCGCCGCGCCAGGAGGGCTCGATGGACCGGACGGCCTCATGGATAGCCGGGGTGAAGAGATAGACGCCGACGAGTGCCAGGTCGCTCTTGGGCTGCTTCGGCTTCTCCTCCAGGCCCACCACCCGGCCGTCGGCGCCGAGTTCGGCGACACCGAAGGAGGTGGGGTTGGGGACCTTGGTCAGCAGGATCTGCGCGTCGGGACGCTCGCCGCGGAACTCCTCCACCAGGCCGGTGATGCCACCGACGATGAAGTTGTCGCCGAGGTACATGACGAAGTCCTCGTCACCGAGGAAGTCCTGGGCGATGAGGACGGCGTGGGCGAGGCCCAGCGGCGCTTCCTGCGGGATGTAGGTGACCTGGATCCCGAACTGGGAGCCGTCGCCCACCGCCTCGCGGATCTCCTCCGCGGTGTCGCCGACCACGATGCCGACCTCGCTGATCCCGGCCTCGGCGATCGCCTCCAGGCCGTAGAAGAGCACGGGCTTGTTGGCGACCGGTACCAGCTGCTTGGCGGAGGTGTGAGTGATCGGGCGGAGGCGGGTGCCCGCCCCCCCGGAGAGCACGAGAGCCTTCACGAAAGTCCCTATTTGTCTAAATTAAGCGTCAATCACGGCTCACATCATAACCCTGGGGGCAGGCCGGGGATTCACCGGCCATTCATATGATCGATCACCGGTTGACAACTTTCCGTCGGACGCAATACCCACAGAAGCACGAAATCCGCCCCCGGCGAACCGGGAGCGGATTTCGATCTTCGTACGGCCGAATCTATTCGGTGACCGTCCGTCAGGCCTCGTCCGCCTGGGTCGAGACGGACTGCGGCGGCTGCTGCTCGGCCGCCACCGTCTTCTTCGACGTCGCCTTCTTCGCGGTCGTCTTCTTGGCGACGGTCTTCTTCGCGACCGTCTTCTTGGCGACGGCGGCCTTCTTGGTCGCGGCCTTCTTCGCCGTGACCTTCTTGGCCGTCTTGCGGGCCGTCTTCTTGGCCGGAGCCGCCTCCTCGGCGGGCTCCTCCGCCGCGACCGAAGCCTCAGCCGGCGCCTCGGCCGAAGGCACGACCACGACGGCCGCCTCCTCGGACGCGGTGGGCGCGGTGGCCTTGCGGACGGCACGGCGGCGCGGACGGGCCGGGGCGGCGCTCTCGGCGGCCGCCGCGGCGGGCTCGGCCGCCGCGGCCGGAGCCGGTTCGGCCTGCGGCTCGGCCACCGGCGCGGTCTCGGCGACCGTCACCACGGCGGCCTCCGCCCCGGCAGGCGACCCGGCGGGCGCGGACACCTTGCGGGTGGCGCGACGACGGGTACGACCCTTCGGTGCCGCCTCGTCGGCGACGGGCGCGGCCTCGACGACCGGGTCCTCCGCGGCGACCGGCTCGGCCTGCGCCTCGGCGGCCGACTCCGGCTGCACCGGACGCGCCACCTCGGCCTCGGCCGGTACGGCCTGAGCGGTCGGCACCTCGACGTCCTCGGACACCGGGCTCTCCTGGTCGGCCGGCGCCTCGGCACCGCCCGACCGCCTGGCACCGGCACCCCGCGGGGCACCGGCCGGAGCGGACGCCCGGCGGCTCGACCTGCGGCGGCCACGCCCGCGCGTGGCCGCGGCCTCCGCCTCGGCGACGCTGCTGTACAGCTCCTCGTCGGGCGCGAACTCGGCCGGAGTGAGCGCGATCGGCTCGGCAACCTCGGCGGCGAGCTCCGCCTCGGTCTCGACCTCCTCGGGCTCCTCGATCGTCTCGACGGCCACGGCCTCGTGCGTGTGCTCGTGCCCGTCACCACCGCGTCCGCGCTTCTTGCGCTTGCCGCCGCCCCCGGCGGAGGTCGGCTGCTCCATGTGCACGATGACACCGCGGCCGTTGCAGTGGACGCAGGTCTCCGAGAAGGACTCCAGCAGGCCCTGCCCGACCCGCTTACGGGTCATCTGCACCAGGCCCAGCGAGGTGACCTCGGCGACCTGGTGCTTGGTCCGGTCCCGGCCCAGGCACTCCAGGAGGCGCCGCAGCACCAGGTCCCGGTTGGACTCCAGGACCATGTCGATGAAGTCGATGACGATGATGCCGCCGAGGTCGCGCAGCCTGAGCTGACGCACGATCTCCTCGGCCGCCTCCAGGTTGTTCCTGGTGACCGTCTCCTCCAGGTTGCCGCCCTGGCCGGTGAACTTGCCGGTGTTGACGTCGACGACGACCATCGCCTCGGTCCGGTCGATCACCAGCGAACCGCCACTCGGCAGCCAGACCTTGCGGTCCAGCGCCTTGGCGAGCTGCTCGTCGATCCGGTACGTGGCGAAGACGTCGACCTCGGACGTCCACTTCGACAGCCGGTCGACCAAGTCGGGCGCGACGTGGGAGACGTATCCGTGGATGGTCTCCCATCCCTCTTCACCGCTGACGACGACCTTGGTGAAGTCCTCGTTGAAGATGTCGCGGACGACCCGGACGGTCATGTCCGGCTCGCCGTAGAGCAGCGTCGGGGCGTTGCCGCTCTTCGCCTTCTTCTGGATGTCCTCCCACTGCCCCTGGAGCCGCTCGACATCGCGGCGCAGCTCGTCCTCGCTCGCGCCCTCGGCGGCGGTGCGCACGATGACGCCCGCGTCCTCGGGGACGATCTTCTTGAGGATGGTCTTCAGACGCGCGCGCTCGATGTCGGGCAGCTTGCGGCTGATCCCGGTCATGGAGCCCTCGGGGACGTACACGAGGTAGCGGCCCGGGAGGGAGACCTGGCTGGTCAGACGCGCGCCCTTGTGTCCGATCGGGTCCTTCGTCACCTGGACGAGCACGGGCTGGCCGGACTTGAGCGCGGACTCGATGCGGCGCGGCCCGTTGGCCATGCCGAGCGCCTCGAAGTTGACCTCACCGGCGTACAGGACCGCGTTGCGGCCCTTGCCGATGTCGATGAAGGCGGCCTCCATCGACGGCAGCACGTTCTGGACCTTGCCCAGGTAGACGTTGCCGACGTACGAGGTGGCCTGCTCCTTGTTGACGTAGTGCTCGACGAGCACACCGTCTTCGAGGACGCCGATCTGGGTGCGCTCACCGCTCTGCCGGACGACCATCACGCGCTCGACGGCCTCGCGGCGGGCCAGGAACTCGGCCTCGGTGATGATCGGGACGCGGCGACGCCCCTGCTCGCGGCCCTCGCGACGGCGCTGCTTCTTGGCCTCCAGACGGGTCGAGCCCTTGATGGACTGCACCTCGTCGGACGGCTCGGCACTCCTTTCCCGCGCGGGGCGGGGCTCGCGCACCTTGACGACGGTCCGCTCGGGGTCGCCGTCATCGGGCCCGGTGTCGACGGAGGAGTCACCGGCCCGACGCCTGCGGCGACGGCGGCGACGGCTGGAGCTGGACCCGCCGGACTCGTCCGAACGGGCGTCCTCGTCGTCCTCGTCGTCCTCGGCGCCGTCCTCGTCCTGGGCGGACTGCCCGGCCTGCCCGGACTGCTCGGCGGCGAACTCGTCGGCGTCGTCGGAGTCCTCGTCACCGGCGGCCTCGGGGGAATCGCCCCGGCGCCTACGGCGGCCACCGCGACGACGGCGCCTGCGCGACCCCGTCTCCTCGGCCTCGTCCTCGTCGACGGAGTCCTCGACGGCGTCGTCCGCCTCCTCGTCCTCCACGACGGCCTCGGCGACGGTCTCCTGCGCCTCGGGCTCGTCGGCGGCACCCCGGCGCCGGCGGCGGCGCCGCGACCCGGTCTGCTCCTCGGCGATCTCCTCGACCGGCTCGACGGACTCGGCCGGCTCGCTCTGCTCGGCCTCCGCCTCCGCGGCTGCCTCGGCTGCGGCCCGCTGCGCGGTCTGGAACTGCGGCTCGGTGAAGACGGGCGCCTGGAACACGGCGACCGCGGGACGCGCGGGCCGACGCGGCGACCCGTCCTCGTCCTCGGCATCGCCGGCGCGCCGCTCGGGCTCGGAGAACCCGGTGGCGGCCTGACGGACGGACCGACGCCGGCCACGACGCGGGGCGGCCTCCTCGGCGGGGGCGGGGGCCTCAGCGGCCGGTTCCGGCACGGCGGGGGCCTCGGCAACCGGCTCGGACGGCGCGGCCTCGACGGCCTCGCCCTCGGGGGCACCGGCAGGCGTGGAGACGCGGCGCGTGGCACGGCGACGGGTACGACGCGCGCCCGTGTCCTCGGCATCGGCGGTCTCGGCGGGCGCTTCCGCGGCCACCGGCTCTACGGTCTCGGCGGCAGGCGCCGCTTCCACGGCCTCCACGGCCTCCGGAGCACCGGCGGGCGCGGCGGCACGCCGGGAAGCCCGGCGACGCGTACGCCCGGCGGGCGCGGCGGTCTCGGCGGCGGGCGCCTCATCGGCGGTCCCGGCCGCGGCGGGCGTCTCGGCCGGCGCCGGCACCACGGTCTCGGCGACCTCGTCGGCCGCGGAGGCACCGGCGGGTGCGGACACCCGACGGGTCGCGCGCCGACGGGTACGCCCGGCGGGCGGAGCCGCGTCCTCGGTCTCGACGGCCGGCGCGCTGTCCGCGGCGGCGGTCTCGGCGGCGACCGCCGGCACCACGGTTTCGGCGGCCTCGGCCGCGGCGGGCGCTCCGGCAGGGGCGGACGCCCTACGCGTCGCACGCCGACGCGGACGCCCGGCGGGCGCAGCGGCCTCGGCCGGCTCCTCCGCCTGAGCGATCTCGGTGTTCTCGACGGTCTCGTCGAGCTTCTCCTCCTCGTCCGTGACGAGGTCCTCCGCCTGCGCGGCCGCGACGGCCGGAGCGACGACCTCCTCGCCGCCCGGGGCGGCGGCGACCGGCGGTCCCGCCGGCCTGGACGCGGCACGGCGCCGACGGCGCGGCGGCAGCGTGTCGCTGGGAGTGTTCTGTTCGGAACCCTCGATGGGTTCGGTCGGTTCGAGCATGCGGGCTTGTCTCCCGTCAGGCTCCCGGGCGCCGCGCCTGGTCCGGCGAGGATGCCGGTGACGTCCGCGGCTCGCGCGATGCGCGGTGCCGCCGTCCGGGGCGCGGGCGCCGCACGGGAGCTCTCTGTGTCCTGTCTCGCCGGTTCCGTACGCCCTTGTTGGGTACGGCCTGGCGAAAGTCTTGTGGTCAGTGCGCTGCCCGACCCAGGTGGCTCCCGAGTCCGAGGGCTGCGCTACGACGCCCGTCCTTCGCGGGACCTTCCTTACGCCGGCGCCTTCGCGGCGGCAGTCGGTTCGGCCGTTGAGTGGGCCTCGACTGCCTCGCGGTCGGGCGCGAGCGGGTCGGTCACCGTGCCGGTCTCTTCATCGAGCAGCCCCTGCGCCAGCCTGGTCACCGCTGCGGGGACCGGCGGCGCCAGGTCGGCCACGGCGCGGAGACCGGACAGGACGTCGTCGGGTCGAACGGCAGGCGTCACGTGCCGAACAACCAGCCGCAGTATCGCACAGGGCTGGTCGGTCGGCCTATCAGCGGGTTCACTGTGCGTTTCAAGTTGGACGACCGCGGGGCGGGCGTCAAAGGTCCTCAGGCCGTTCTTGGTGGTGCGCTGGACCTCGACCGCCTCGGCGGAGTTGAACGCGGCGACCGCGCGCTCGGCCTCGGCCGGTTCCACGCCGTCCAGCCTGAGCTCCCACACGGAAGCGGTGAGCCGGTCGGCGAGTCCCGAGGTCCGGGCCTCGACCGCGTCGACGACGTCGAGCCCGGCGGGCAGCGACTCGTCGAGGAGGAGCCGGAGCTTCTCCGGGTCGCGCGCCTGAGTGAGCGCGATCTCCAGGTACTCCGCCTCACTGCCCGTGCCGGTGGGTGCGGCATTGGCGTACGACACCTTCGGATGGGGCGTGAACCCCGCCGAGTACGCCATGGGCACCTCGGCACGGCGCAGCGCCCGCTCGAAGGCGCGCTGGAAGTCACGGTGGCTGGTGAACCGGAGGCGGCCGCGCTTGGTGTAGCGCAGTCGGATGCGCTGCACCGCCGGTGCGGGCGGCGGGCCTTCGGGCTGTCGCTTGCCCAGTGTCGCTCAGTCCTTCGTGAGTGCGGTCGTACTGCTACCAAGAGTACGTGTGTCGGCGCCCGTCGGTTCCCGCCGGGCCACCGTCTCACGCTCACGGGTCGCTGCGGCATCCCCGAAGAGCATCCGCCGGACGTCGGCCCGGGCCTGCCGTACGGACTCCCGGGCGGACGCGAGCGCGGCCCGGGTGATCCGTCCCACACTGCGCGCGGCCTCGGCGACAGGACGCACCACCATGTCCCGGATCACCTGCCCGACGGGGGTCAGGACCTCGCGGTACACCCAGCGCACCGGCTCGACGAAGATCCACCTGAAAAGGGTTCCGAGGAACCGCCCGACAGCGAGCGAGATGTGCCCGGCGATCCGCCAGGCATGCCCGAGCGCACCCCACACCTCCCGGCCGACGACGGCCGACATCCTTCCCGCGGGCGCGAGGATCCAGCGCCACAGGGCGACGGCGGGCAGGACGAGCAGGATCCGGGCGATCCAGTACAGGGCGACACCGATGCCGGTGGCGACGGCGCTCGCCAGCCATGCGAGCCCCCTGGCGCACCAGACGATCGCGCGCCCGATCGGCGTGAAGATCCAGACGAGCGCGGCGCCGAGGCCCTGGAGAAGCCACACGATCCCGTGCCCGACCGGAGTGAACATGCGCGCGTACACCCACACCAGCCCGGCCACGATGCCCCGCACGACCCACGCGATGCCATGCCCGATCACTGTGCAGATCCAGACGAGCCCGGCGCCCAGGCCCTGGAGAAGCCACACGATCCCGTGCCCGACCGGAGTGAGCACGCGCGCGTACACCCACACCAGCCCGGCCACGATCCCCCGCACGACCCACCCGATGCCGTGCCCGACCGGCGTCAGCACATACCGGTACAGCGCCACCAGGGGGATGACCACGAGCACCTTGCCGAGCCAGCCGACCGCCTTGGCGAGGGGCACGACCACGTATCGCCACAGGGCCACACAGGGCCAGACGACCAGTGCCCGCCACAGCGGCCGCAGCACGCTGTCGCGCAGGAAACGCCCCACGACGACGACCGCGTCCCACACGATCCGCACGGGCACGACCAGCACGAGCACGACGATACGTACGGGAATGCGAATCGCGACCGTCAGACATCCCTCGGGCGGGGACGTCTGCGGCACGGGCTGCTTCTCCAGGTCCATAACGACGTAGACGCCTCAGTTCCCCGTCCGGATCCAGTACCGAAGCTTTACGCCGCGCCGGTCCTCGAATTCTCCCCCATTGGCCTCGATCACTTTACGAGACGCGGTGTTGGTGGCGTCACAGGTGACCAGGGCCCGGTCGATGCCCAGTCGACGGCAGAGGGGCAGGGCGGCCGCCGCCGAGTTCCAGCAGGTGCGGGGTGAGCCGGTGCCGGATCGAGAGCCTGCCGAGGAAGGTGTCGTCCTTGACGTACCAGAGGTTCGTCACCGTCACTCAGCCTGACCTACGCGGCCGTTCCAGGTCCACGAAGGCCGCGAACCCCGCCGGCTCGCGCGACGCCTCCTCGGACGGTCCGATCCGCCCGTTCACCAGCACGGCCGGATCCAGGCCCGCCTCGGAGGTCGGCCAAGGGTCGACACAGGCCTCACGTCCCGGCCCTCATGGAGGGTCCGCCCTGGGACCTCGGTGCGAGCCCGTGCACTATGTCCCCATGATTACGCTTACGAAGGAAGACGGCCCGGCGGACCTGGACGGCGTGACCCATCTGTCCATAGGGGTCTCCTGGGACCCCACCGCGGGGGCCAGCGGTGGGGTGATCGGCAAGCTCCGCCGCAAGAGCGGCACGGATCTCGACCTGATCGCCATAGCCATGCACGACGGCGACCCGGTACGTCTGGCGGGCCTCGACTCGCTCGACCCCATCGGCAACGGCTCCCTGCTCCACAGCGGCGACAACCAGACCGGCCACGGGGACGGCGACGACGAGACGGTCACCGTCGAGTTCGCGAAGATCCCGCCGCACATCACGTCGATCGTCTTCGTCGCCGCGGCCTACAAGAAGGGCAGCTCCTTCCAGAAGGCCCGCAACGTCAGCTTCAAGGTCTACGACGCCACCGGCGGCAGCTCCCAGCAGGTCGCCGACATCTGGCCGAGCATGCTCACCACGGACAACGGCTGCGCGGTCGCCAAGGCGGTCCGGGTCGGCAACACCTGGAAGCTCGAAGTCATCAACACCACCGGCAAGATCAAGCAGGGCGACGAACTGGCCCTGATGCGCTTCGCCGCGAGCAAGTAGCGGCTGCCGGTAACGGGACGCCGGGCGGAGAGCCCCGACGAACAACGGCCCTCCCCCTGGCCCCCGCCCCCTGGCCCCCTCCCCCTCCTTCTCCCCTCTCTCGACCGATGAGTTCCAAAGCCCGCCGGGGTCTGCCTCTGCACAAGAGAAAGCTGCGCACGCACTCTGTGAGGGGATCCATGACCACCCACGCACTGCCTCCCGTCGTCGACGCCGCGACATGGGAGCACCGGCTCGAAGAACTACGAGCCCGGGAGAAGGCCGCCACGCGGGAACTCGACGCCATCGCGGCCGAGCGTCGCCGCCTGCCGATGATGGAGATGTCCGACTACACACTGGAGGGCGAGGACGGCCCCGTACGACTGGCGGACGTCTTCGAGAGCAAGCGGCAACTGATCGTCTACAACCACATGTGGTCCGCCGGCCAGGAGTGGCAGTGCTCGGGGTGTACCGGCTTCACCTCGCAGTACACCCGCCTGGAGTTCCTGGACAACTACGACGCGCGGTTCGTGATCGTCACCCAGGGCCCGATCGAGGAGGCCCTCGCCTACAAGGAGCGGGTGGGCAACAGGATGCCGTGGTACTCGACCGCGAACAGCCCGTTCGGGACCGACGTCGGCGCTCCGCCCGACGGAGGATTCGCCGTCAACGTCTTCCTGCGCGACGGCGACACCGTCTACCGCACCTGGCACACCAACGGCCGCGGCACCGAGCAACTCAGCCACACCTTCGCCCTGATCGACCTCCTCCCCTACGGCCGCCAGGAGGAATGGCAGGACTCCCCGGAAGGCTGGCCCCAGTCCCCCACGTACAGCCGCTGGGCCACATCGAAGGACATCGCAGCCCTCTACGGCCCGGACGCCGGCAACGCACACTGACGCCCGGCCTCAGGACAGCCGAGGCCCCCTCCCAGAACCCAGGCGGGCAGGAAGGGGGCCTCGTCGTCACTCACCTCAGTGCGAATGCCCACTCGCCGCAGGAGCACCCGCGTTCTTCACCGTCAACGGCAACAGCTTCTTCCCCGTAGGTCCGATCTGGATGTGCGTGTCGAGCTGCGGGCACACCCCGCAATCGAAGCACGGCGTCCACCGGCAGTCCTCGACCTCCGTCTCGTCGAGGGCGTCCTGCCAGTCCTCCCAGAGCCAGTCCTTGTCGAGGCCGGAGTCGAGGTGGTCCCAGGGGAGGACCTCCTCGTAGGTCTTCTCGCGGGTCGTGTACCAGTCGACGTCCACGCCGAACGCGGGGAGCGTCTTGTCGGCGCAGGCCATCCAGCGGTCGTAGGAGAAGTGCTCGCGCCAGCCGTCGAAGCGGCCGCCGTCCTCGTAGACGGCGCGGATGACGGCGCCGATGCGGCGGTCGCCGCGGGACAGGAGGCCCTCCACGATGCCCGGCTTGCCGTCGTGGTAGCGGAAGCCGATCGAGCGGCCGTACTTCTTGTCGCCGCGGATCTTGTCGCGGAGCTTCTGCAGGCGGGCGTCCGTCTCCTCGGCGGAGAGCTGCGGGGCCCACTGGAAGGGGGTGTGGGGCTTGGGGACGAAGCCGCCGATGGACACCGTGCAGCGGATGTCGTTCTGGCCGGAGACCTTGCGGCCCTCGGCGATCACCTTCGTGGCCATGTCGGCGATCTGGAGGACGTCCTCGTCCGTCTCCGTCGGCAGGCCGCACATGAAGTACAGCTTCACCTGGCGCCAGCCGTTGCCGTACGCCGTGGAGACCGTGCGGATGAGGTCCTCTTCCGAGACCATCTTGTTGATGACCTTGCGCATGCGCTCCGAGCCGCCCTCGGGGGCGAAGGTCAGGCCCGAGCGGCGGCCGTTGCGGGTCAGTTCGTTCGCGAGGTCGACGTTGAAGGCGTCCACGCGGGTGGAGGGGAGGGACAGGCCGATCTTGTCCTCCTCGTACCGGTCCGCCAGGCCCTTCGCGATGTCGCCGATCTCCGAGTGGTCCGCCGAGGAGAGGGAGAGAAGTCCTACCTCCTCGAAGCCCGTCGCCTTGAGGCCCTTCTCGACCATGTCGCCGATGCCCGTGATGGAGCGCTCGCGGACCGGGCGGGTGATCATGCCCGCCTGGCAGAAGCGGCAGCCGCGGGTGCAGCCGCGGAAGATCTCCACCGACATGCGCTCGTGGACCGTCTCGGCGAGGGGGACGAGGGGCTGCTTGGGGTACGGCCACTCGTCCAGGTCCATGACGGTGTGCTTGGACACGCGCCACGGGACACCCGACTTGTTGGGGACCACGCGGGCGATACGGCCGTCCGGGAGGTACTCGACGTCGTAGAACGCCGGGATGTACACCGAGCCGGTCTTCGCGAGGCGGAAGAGGACCTCCTCGCGGCCGCCCGGTCGCCCCTCCGCCTTCCACTCGCGGATGATCTTCGTCATGTCGAGCACGGCCTGCTCGCCGTCGCCGATGATCGCCGCGTCGATGAAGTCCGCGATCGGCTCGGGGTTGAAGGCCGCGTGGCCGCCGGCCAGGACGATCGGGTCGTCCAACCCCCTGTCCTTGGACTCCAGCGGGATGCCCGCCAGGTCCAGCGCGGTGAGCATGTTGGTGTAGCCCAGCTCCGTGGAGAAGGACAGGCCGAACACGTCGAAGGCGCCCACCGGGCGGTGGCTGTCCACCGTGAACTGCGGGACGTCGTGCTCCCGCATCAGCGCCTCCAGGTCCGGCCACACGCTGTAGGTGCGCTCGGCGAGGACGCCCTCCTGTTCGTTCAGGACCTCGTAGAGGATCATGACGCCCTGGTTGGGCAGACCCACCTCGTAGGCGTCCGGGTACATCAGTGCCCAGCGGACGTCGCAGGACTCCCACGGCTTGACGGTGGAGTTGAGCTCACCGCCGACGTACTGGATCGGCTTCTGCACATGCGGGAGCAGAGCTTCGAGCTGCGGGAACACCGACGCGGCGGTTTCGGCTGACATCTCGCACTTCCATGGACGGACAGGGGTGACCATCTAGCGTAACGCGGCCGCGACCACCCCCCGTACGCCCGGAAGGTCAGAGGGCGTCCGCCTCCCCCTTGATCCCGTCCCAGAACCCGGGCAGCTCGGCCTCCACCGCCGCCGCCCGCTGCTCCTCACGCCCGTACAGCAGCCCGTAGGTGAAGGCGCTCTCCCCCGCCGCGTGGGCGACCGCGGACAGTTCGCGCAGGGTCTGCCGGGCCATCACGCTGTCCTGGTGCTCGCCCAGCAGGTTCTGGAGCGCCTTCATGGACTTGACCATGGTCTTGGCCGGCTTGCCGAGGGCCGGGCAGGCCGCCTCGGCCGCGTAGCGGGTGCGCTTGGTCTTCTTGCGGGCCTCGTGGATCGCGACGTCCCGATCGGTGCCGGGTTCCAGTTCCAGCGCCTGTCCGACGAGCCCGGAGACCTTGCGGAAGTCCTTCCGCACGGCCTTGGCGATCACCTTGTGGGGTTTCTTCCCGGCCGCCTTCAGCAGCGGCGGGTCCGCGATCAGCGCGTCCAGGGCGTCGAGCAGGGCGAGATGGCGCCGGGAGTCCAGTACTCCGATCAGCCGCGCACTCGACCCGCCCGGATTGACCCCCGACCAGGCGCTCAGTCGTTCGGCCACGGGCCCCGAGACCAGCGCCCCGGGCACCTCGTCGAGGGCCGCCGACAGTCGTTCGGTGAGCACCTCGCGGTCCCGGTCCACGCCCAGCTCGCCGGCCAGCCACTTCAGCTCGTCGCCGATCGGGTCGGTGACGTCCCGGTCGAGGACCTTGCCGTACGACTTGAGGGTGCTGCGCAGTCGGCGGGTGGCGACGCGCATGCTGTGCACGGAGTCCTCGACGTCCTGGCGGACGGCCGGGTCGAGCTCGACGATCGCGTCCCGCTGGGCGCGGACGTAGGCGAGGACGTGGTCGCCGGCGGTCACCGAGTCCGCGGTGACGGGGCTCTTCCGCGGGGGTGCGGTCTCGGCGAGGGCCCTGGCCAGCTTGGAGGAGGACCCGGACGGCCGTACGCCCGCCTTGCGCAGGCGTTTCTCCACCTTGTCGAGGAAGGCCGGGTCGCCGCCGTCGGCGAGTTCCACCTCGATCTCGGTCCACTGGGCGTCGCCCACGCCGCCGCTGAGCCGCTCGGCGTGCACGGCGTCCTCGCTGACCTCGGCGAGCAGCTTGCCCTCCGCGTCGAGGAGGTGGCGCACGTCGCGGTCGGAACGCAGCCGGACCACGGGCAGCAGTTCGACGTCCCGGACGCGGGAGCGGACCAGCGCGGCGAGTTCGTCGGGGAGGGTGTCGGACAGCGGGGCCCGGATCTCGTCGCGCACGCCCTGGGAGACGGGGAACTTCAGGTGCCAGCCGGCGTCCGATCCACCCGTACGGCGGCGCAGGGTGATCGAGGAGGCCATGAGGCGTTCGTCGGGCGTGTCGTAATAGGTGGCGTCCAGTCGCATCACGCCCTTGTCGACGACGGCCTCGACGCCGGCGACTCCGGTCAGATCGGGCAGGCCACCCTCGTCGGACTCGTACTTGCGTTCGATCTCCCGCTTTGTGTCCGCCATGATTCAAATCTAGTGGTCGGCCCCCGGTTCCGGCAGAGGGCCGACCGCCACCCGGACCACCCGGCCTACGCCGACATCGGCCGTTGCACCCTGATCGACTGCAGCAGTCCCACCGCCACCCACACCGCGAACATCGACGATCCGCCGTACGACACGAACGGCAGCGGCAGACCGGTGACCGGCATGATCCCGAGGGTCATGCCGATGTTCTCGAAGGACTGGAAGGCGAACCAGGCGACGATCCCGGCGGCCACGATCGTGCCGTACAGCTCGGTCGTCTCGCGGGCGATCCGGCAGGCCCGCCACAGGACGACCCCGAGCAGGAGGATTATCAGGCCCGCGCCGACGAAGCCCAGTTCCTCGCCGGCGACGGTGAAGACGAAGTCGGTCTGCTGCTCCGGCACGAACTGACCCGTGGTCTGCGAGCCGTGGAAGAGCCCCGCGCCCGTGAGGCCGCCCGAACCGATGGCGATGCGGGCCTGGTTGGTGTTGTAGCCGACGCCCGCGGGGTCGAGGCTGGGGTTGGCGAAGGCGGCGAAGCGGGCGATCTGGTACTCGTCGAGGATCCCGAGCTGCCACACGGCGAGCGCGCCGAGCGTTCCCGCGCCGAGGAGCCCGAAGACCCATCGGTTGGAGGCGCCGGAGGCGAGCAGCACACCGAGCACGATGATGACCATGACCATGACCGACCCGAGGTCGGGCATGAGCATCACGATCAGCATCGGTACGGCGGCGAGGCCCAGGGCCTGGAGCACCGTGCGGTGGTCGGGATAGGGCTTGTCGCCCGCGTCGACCCGGGCCGCCAGCAGCATCGCCATACCGAGGATGATCGTGATCTTCACGAACTCCGAGGGCTGGAGCGAGAAGCCGCCGCCGAGCACGATCCAGGAGTGGGCGCCGTTGACCGTGGAGCCCAGCGGGGTGAGAACCATCAGGAGCAGGAAGAGCGAGGCGCCGTACAGCAGGGGCACGGCGGTGCGCAGGGTGCGGTGGCCGACCCACACCGTGCCGATCATCAGGGCGAACCCGATGCCGGTGTTCATGAGGTGGCGGATCAGGAAGAAGTACGGGTCGCCCTGGTTGATCTCGGTGCGGTTGCGGGTCGCCGAGAAGACCAGGATCGAGCCGATCATGGAGAGGGCCAGGGCCGAGAACAGTATCGGCCAGTCCAGTCGGCGGGCCAGCGAGTCGCGGGCCAGCAGCCGGGTCCAGCCCGCGCGCGCGGGGCCGTACCCGGAGACCTGGAAACTGTTCGCCCCGGTCATGTGAGCATCCTCCGGCTCCCCCTCTTGCGGCGCCGCCTTCGGGTGTCACGGTTCCCGCCGGTCGACGTGTTCACGGTCGCGGCCTGCTGTGTCTCGTCCGGCTCGGGCGCGCCCTCCTGGCTCACCCGCTGGTCCTTGGCCGGGTCCTTGGCGATCTTCGGGGACTTGATGGTCCCGTCCGCCTGGACCTTCGGCAGGCTCTTCTGGGGGGTCGGCAGCAGGGCGTTCTTCTTGTCGATGGTGCCGTCGTCGGAGACGCCGTACAGGGCGTTGTAGATGTTGCGCACGGCCTCGCCGGAGGCGCCGGAGCCGGTACCGGCCTGGGCGATCGTCATGATGACCGTGTAGTCCTTGGAGTACGTGGCCAGCCATGACGTGGTCTGCTTGCCGTAGACCTCGGCGGTACCGGTCTTGGCGTGCAGCGGGATCTTGTCCTGCGGCCAGCCCCCGAACTTCCAGGCGGCCGTACCACGGGTGACGACCCCTTCAAGGGCTGTGTCCATACCCTTGACGGTGGCCTGGTCGATCGGCAGCCTGCCGACGGCCTTGGGCTTGATCTCCTGAACCGTCTTGCCGTCGGCGCTGACGATCGCCTTACCGATGGTCGGCTGGTACAGGGTGCCGCCGTTGGCGAGCGCCCCGTAGATCTTGGCCTCCTGGATCGGGGTGACGAGGGTGTCGCCCTGGCCGATGGAGTAGTTGATCGAGTCGCCCTCGCGCATCTTGTTGCCTTCGAGGCAGTTCTCGTACGCGATCTTCTCGACGTAGGAGCCGTCCTTCTTGCCGGTCCTGCACCAGGAGTCCTTGTTGGCCTTCCAGTACGACTCCTTCCACTGGCGGTCGGGGACGCGGCCGGTGACCTCGTTGGGGAGGTCGATGCCGGTCTCCTTGCCGAGGCCGAACTGGTGGGCGGCCTTGTAGAAGTAGTCCTTGGGCTCACCCTTCTTGGGGTTGATGCCGCCGTCCTTCTTCCACTCCCGGTCGGCGAGGCCGTAGAAGACGGTGTCGCAGGAGACCTCCAGGGCGCGGCCGAGGGAGATGGGGCCGAAGCTCTCCCCTTCGAAGTTCTTGAAGACCTGGCCGCCCACCGAGTACGAACTGGTGCACGGATAGCCGCCGTCCCACTCGTAGCCCGCCTCGACCGCGGCGGCCGTGGAGACGACCTTGAACGTCGAACCGGGTGCGGACTGACCCTGTATGGCCCTGTTGAGCAACGGGTAGTCGGAGCCCTTGCCGGTGAGCCTCTTGTAGTCCTTGGCGGAGATACCGCCGACCCAGACGTTCGGGTCGTACGTCGGTGCGGACGCCATGGCGACGATCCGGCCGGTCTTGGCCTCCATCACGACCACGGCACCGGAATCGGCCTTGTAGTTCTCGCCGGTGATCTTGTCGAACTGCGTGCGGGCGATCTTCATCGCGTCGTTCAGCTCGTACTCCGCGACGCGCTGGACGCGGGCGTCGATGCTGGTGACGAGGTTGGCGCCGGGCTGGGCCTCGTCCGCCTCGGCCTCGCCGATGACGCGGCCGAGGTTGTCGACCTCGTAACGGGTGACGCCGGCCTTGCCGCGCAGCGCCTTGTCGTACTGGCGCTCAAGACCCGAGCGGCCCACCTGGTCGGAGCGCAGGTAGGGCGAGTCGGTGTCCTGGGCCTTGGTGATCTCGTCGTCGGTGACCGGGGAGAGGTAGCCGAGGACCTGGGCGGTGTTGGACTTGCCGGGGGCGGCGTAGCGGCGCACGGCCTCCGGCTCGGCGGTGATGCCGGGGAAGTCCTCGGCGCGCTCACGGATCTGCAGGGCCTGCTTGGGGGTGGCCTCGTCGGTGATGGGGATGGGCTGGTACGGCGAGCCGTTCCAGCAGGGCTGGGGGGTCTTGGCGTCACAGAGCCGGACCTTGAACATGACGTCCTTGGCGGACATGCCGAGGACCTTGGCCAGCTTGGCGAGGACGGCCTTGCCGTCGTCCCTCATCTTCAGCAGGTCGGTGCGGGAGGCGGAGACCACGAGGCGGGTCTCGTTGTCCGCCAGGGGCACTCCGCGGGCGTCCAGGATGGAGCCGCGCACGGCGGGCTCGACGACCTGCTGGACGTGGTTTCCGGAGGCTTCCCTGGCGTACGCGTCGCCCTCGCGGATCTGGAGGTACCAGAGGCGGCCGCCGAGGGTGCCGAGGAGGGACAGCACGAGGATCTGGATGACGACGAGTCGGATCTGGACCCGTGGGGTCCGTCCGGTCTCCGGAATGTTAGTCATGGGCGAAGCCCATCCCTTTGAGGGTGGTGGTGGGAGACGGGTGGGCATTGGTCACTGCGGCTGCCGCCCCCTCTCAGTGTGTGTATGTGTCATATACGGCGAACCTGTGAACGCGGTCCGCCGACTCCCGTGGGATCACAGCCGCTTGACCCCCTTGATACGGCCCACCCGCGCGGTACGGGTCCGTGCCTTCGTCTTCAGGCTGCCGAGCCCGCCCCGCTGGCCGCCGATCTTCAGACCCGTGCCCGAGGAGAGCCAGCCCGAGGAGATGTCCGCCGACTTGGCCGCGGAACCGGCCTCGGCGAGGGGGTCGTTCTCGGCGCGGCGGGCGAGCGCCATGATGCCGGGGACGACGAACGGGGCGAGCAGCAGGTCGTACAGGGAGGCCGTGAACAGCAGGCTGACGAGGCCGACATGGCGGGCGGCGGTGTCGCCGACGAGGGCGCCGACACCGGCGTACAGCAGGGTGGTGCCGATGGCGGCGACGACCACGACGACCATGGGGCCGGTGGCCGACTTGAGTCTGCCGTTCTCCGGTTTGGCGAGGCCGGCGAGGTAGCCGATGACGCACAGCACCAGGGCGTAGCGGCCCGCGGCGTGGTCGGCGGGCGGGGCGAGGTCGGCGAGGAGACCTGCGGCGAAGCCGACGAGGGCGCCGCCGACATGGCCGTAGACCAGGGCGAGGCCGAGGACGGTGAGGAGCAGCAGGTCGGGGACGGCGCCCGGGAGGTGGAGGCGGGCGAGGACGCTCACCTGGACGACCAGGGCGACCACGATCAGGGCGGCGGACAGCAGGATCCGGTTGACGCGCATGACTACAGCTCCTACTGCTCTTGCTGGATCTGGCCGCCGACCGGCGCATTGGCGGACGGGGTGACGGTGACCGTCACGGTCGGCGTGGGCGTCGGCTTCGGTTTGGCGGGCAGCACCGTGTCGCGCGGGTCCTTCTTCGGGGCCTGGACGACGACGCCGACGATGTCGAGCTTGCTGAAGCTGACGTACGGCGTGACGTAGAGGGTGCGAGTGAGGTCACCCCCGGAGGGGTCGACGCGGGAGACGACGCCGACCGGGACGCCGGGCACGAACGGCTTGTCGGCCTGGGAGCCGAAGGTGACCAGGCGGTCGCCCTTCTTGATCTCGGCCTTGCCGTTGAGGAGTTCGACGCGCAGCGGGCGGTCGCCCTGGCCGGAGGCGAAGCCGAGTTCGTCGGTGGCCTCCATGCGGGTGCCGACGGTGAAGTCGGGGTCGTTGGCGAGGAGCACGGTGGCGGTGTTCGGGCCGACGGTAGTGACGCGGCCGACCAGTCCGTCGCTGTTGAGGACGGTCATGTCGCGCTGGATGCCGTCGCCCGCGCCGACGTCGATGGTGATGGTCCAGGAGAAGCCCTGGGCCGCTCCTATGGCGATGACCTGGGCACCCTTGATGCCGTACTGGCCCTCGCCGGCGATCTTCAGCATCTTGTCGAGCTGCTTGAGGCGGCTGGAGTTGCGGTCGTCGCTGCCGAGTCTCGCCTTGAGGGCGGTGTTCTCCTTCTCCAGCGCGGCGAGCCGGTCGTGCCGCTCGTCGGAGTCGCGGATGGCGGAGACGGCGTTTCCGACCGGGTCGACCGCGGCTGACACACCGTTCTCGACGGGTCCGAACACGGCGGCCGCGCCTTGGCGGGCACCGTCGACCGGCGAGTCCTCCCCGCCGCGGATGTCGACCGTGATCAGCGCGAACGCGACGGCGATCAGCAGCACCAGGAGCAGCCGGCTCTCTCGTGTGTCCCTCACGTGCGGCGGCCGTGCCCTTCCTATTGGAGTTGCGTTTGTGGGAGCTTATGCCTCTATATCAACGATCCGCCGCACGAGAGGAGATCATCTCGTACGGCGGAATCGAAGAGTTACGTCATCTGCGCGGCTGGGCGTCCAGCACCTGCTGGAGCGCCTCGAATTCCTCGACGCACTTCCCGGAACCGAGCGCCACGCTGTCCAGCGGGTCCTCGGCGATGTGGATCGGCATGCCGGTCTCCCGGCGCAGCCGCTCGTCGAGTCCGCGCAGCAGGGCGCCGCCGCCGGTGAGGACGATGCCGCGGTCCATGATGTCGCCGGAGAGCTCCGGCGGGCACTTGTCGAGGGTCGTCTTGACGGCGTCCACGATGGCGTTGACGGGTTCCTCGATCGCCTTGCGGACCTCGGCGGCCGAGATGACGACGGTCTTGGGCAGCCCGGAGACGAGGTCCCGGCCGCGGATTTCGGTGTGCTCGTCAGCGTCGAGGTCGTACGCCGAACCGATCGTGATCTTGATCTGTTCGGCCGTCCGCTCACCCAGCAGGAGGGAGTACTCCTTCTTGATGTGCTGGATGATCGCGTTGTCCAGCTCGTCGCCCGCGACGCGGATGGACTGGGCGGTGACGATGCCGCCGAGGGAGATGACCGCGACCTCCGTGGTGCCGCCGCCGATGTCCACCACCATGTTGCCCGTGGCCTCGTGGACCGGCAGGCCGGAGCCGATGGCGGCCGCCATGGGCTCCTCGATGATGTGCACCTGGCGGGCGCCGGCCTGGGACGACGCCTCGATGACGGCGCGGCGCTCGACGCCGGTGATGCCCGAGGGGACACACACGACGACGCGCGGCCTCGCGAGATACCGCCGCTTGTGGATCTTCAGGATGAAGTAGCGGAGCATCCGCTCGGTGATCTCGAAGTCGGCGATCACGCCGTCCTTCAGCGGTCGCACGGCAACGATGTTGCCGGGGGTCCGCCCGATCATCTTCTTCGCTTCGGCGCCGACAGCCAGAATTCCACCGGTGTTCGTGTTGATCGCGACGACGGACGGCTCGTTGAGTACGATCCCGCGACCCCTGACGTACACCAGCGTGTTGGCGGTCCCGAGGTCGACAGCCATGTCACGGCCGATGAACGACATTGAGTTCCCCATCAGGATTCGTCTGGCCTTCCTGGGAGCTTTTGAGGGCTTTTCAGGTCGGCGAAGTGGGTGCTGTGACGTGAAGGCTTCCATCGTAGACGCGCCTGCACGAACACTGCGCGAGGGTCTTCGCCATTGTCAGCAGATCAAACGCCGCCTCGCTTGTGGAGACGGCCCATAGGGGGTTCTCGTTCCCCCGATCGGCGCGCATATGCCGAGGGACGGCCGAAAATGTACGGCCGCCCCAGGTCAGAGGGCAGGGCGAACTGACGCTCCCTCAGAAAATGCCACCAAACCTACGCACGGGACCTATGCGCGGCCCGGGAAGAAGATCTTCACCTCGCGCTCGGCGGACTCCTCCGAGTCGGACGCGTGGATGAGGTTCTCGCGGACGATGACACCGAAGTCCCCACGGATGGACCCGGGCGCGGCGGCGATCGGGTCGGTCGGGCCCGCCAGTTGGCGTACGCCCTCGATGACCCGCTCACCCTCGACGATCAGCGCCACGACCGGACCGGACGCCATGAACTCCACCAGGGGCTCGTAGAAGGGCTTGCCCTTGTGCTCGCCGTAGTGCTGCTCCAGCGTGTCCTGGTCCAGGGTGCGCAGTTCCAGCGCGGTGATCTGCCAGCCGGCCTTGCGCTCGATACGGCTGATGATCTCGCCGGTCAAGCCACGACGGACGGCGTCGGGCTTGAGGAGGACGAGGGTGCGCTGGCTCACGAGGGGCTCCTAACCTGCTGACATGTGCGGTGGGACGACATTACAGGGCGTGTCGGTGCGCTCGTCACACAGCGTCAGGTGTAGTGGAGTCCGCCGGGGCGGCTTGGGCGGCGAATCTCGCCTTCGCCTCGTCGATCTTCCGGCCGTAGTGCACGGAGGCCCACCACAGAGCCGCGAAGACCACGCCCATGAAGAACATCGTCGGCACCACGAAGCCGGAGGCGATCAGAGCGACCTGGAGCGCCCAGCCGAGGGCGACGCCGCCGGGCCGCGTCACCACCCCGCACAGCGCGAGGCAGAAGAACATGGCGATGCCGCTGACCGTCCACACCGTGGACGTGGCCAGGTCGGGGTCCTTCATCGCGACCAGTCCGGCGAAGCCGATGACGAAGAACTCGCCGATCAGCGTCGAGGCACAGAGCGTACGCATGACCTGGCTCAGCCCCTTCCCAGCAGCAGCCGGGCCTCGCCGACCGTGATGACCGACCCGGTGACGAGCACACCGCCGCCCGCGAACTCGCCGTCCTCCTCGGCCAGCGTGATCGCCTCCTCCAGGGCGTCCGGCAGCCGCGGCTCGACCTGCACGCGCTCCTCGCCGAACACCTCGACGGCGATCGCGGCGAGCTCGTCGGCGTCCATCGCGCGGTGACTGGAGTTCTGCGTGATCACGACCTCCGCGAAGATCGGCTCGAAGGCCTCAAGGAGCCCCCGCACGTTCTTGTCGCCGCTCGCGCCCACCACGCCGATCAGCCGGCTGAAGTCGAAGGCCTCGCCGACCGCCTCGGCGGTGGCGCGGGCGCCGGCCGGGTTGTGGGCGGCGTCCAGGACGACGGTCGGGGAACGCCGTACGACTTCGAGGCGGCCCGGCGCGGAGACGGCCGCGAAGGCCTTGCGGACGGTGTCGATGTCCAGGCGGTCCGGGCGCTGGGCACCCACGCCGAAGAACGCCTCCACGGCGGCGAGCGCCACGGCCGCGTTGTGCGCCTGGTAGGGGCCGTGCAGCGGCAGGTACACCTCTTCGTACTCGCCGCCGAGGCCGCGCAGGGTCATCAGCTGGCCGCCGACGGCGACCTGCCGGGAGACGACTCCGAACTCCAGACCCTCGCGCGCAACGGTGGCGTCGACCTCGACGGCTTTCTTCAGCAGGACCTGCGCCGCGTCCACCGGCTGCTGGGCCAGGACGACGGTCGCGTCCTGCTTGATGATCCCGGCCTTCTCGACGGCGATCTCCCCCGGAGTCCCGCCGAGCCGGTCGGTGTGGTCCAGGTCGATGGGGGTGACCACGGCGACATCACCGTCGATGACGTTGGTCGCGTCCCAGGAGCCGCCCATGCCGACCTCGACGACGGCCACGTCGACCGGCGCGTCCGCGAAGGCGGCGTACGCCATGCCGGTCAGCACCTCGAAGAAGGACAGCCGGTACTGCTGCGAGGCGTCGACCATCTCGATGTACGGCTTGATGTCGTCGTACGTCTCGATGAAGCGCTCGGCGGAGATGGGCGCCCCGTCGAGGCTGATGCGCTCGGTGACCGACTGGACGTGGGGGCTGGTGTAGCGGCCGGTGCGCAGTTCGAAGGCGCCGAGGAGGGCCTCGATCATGCGGGCCGTGGAGGTCTTGCCGTTCGTCCCCGTGATGTGGATCGAGGGGTACGACCGCTGCGGCTCGCCCAACAGGTCCATCAGCGCGGCGATGCGGCTGACCGAGGGCTCCAGCTTGGTCTCGCCCCAGCGGCTGGCCAGCGCCGCTTCGACCGTACGCAGGGCCTTGTCGACCTCGGGGTCCTCGGGCCGTGCGGGCACGTCGGCCTCCGGCGGGCCGCCCTGGGTGCGCAGGGTGCGGCTGCCGGCCTCGATGACCGCGAGGTCGGGGTCTCGGTCGGTCTCGTTGGCGATGATCTCGTCGAAGGGGTCGCTGTCGCTCACACGGTCAGTTTAGGGCTGCGCCCACGGAGAGGGGTGACTGGTCCCGTTTGGCGGGCGCGGGGAAGTTTGTGGCTGGTCGCGCAGTTCCCCGCGCCCCTGTAGGTCCTACTGCTGGGGCAGCCTGTCCAGCTGGGTCTTGATCCTCGCGATGTCCTCGTCCGCCTTGGCCAGGCGGCCGCGGATCTTGTCCACGACGTTGTCCGGGGCCTTCGCCAGGAACGCTTCGTTGCCGAGCTTGGCGTTGGCCTGGGCCTTCTCCTTCTCGGCGGCCGCCAGGTCCTTCGCGAGGCGCTTGCGCTCCGCCGCCACGTCGATCGTGCCGGAGAGGTCGAGGGCGACCGTGGCACCGGCGACCGGGAGGGTCGCCGTGGCCGCGAAGCCCTCCTCCTCCGGCTGGAGGCGCAGCAGCTGGCGGATGGCCGGCTCGTGCGGGGCCAGGGCGGTGCCGGTGAGTTCCAGGCGGGCCGGGACCTTCTGGCCGTCCTTCAGTCCCTGGTCCTTGCGGAACCGGCGGACCTCGGTGACGACCCGCTGGACCAGCGCGATCTCGTCCTCGGCGTCCTTGTCGCGGAAGCCGCTGTCCGCCGGCCACTTACCGACGACCAGGGACTCGCCGCCCGTGAGCGTGGTCCACAGGGCGTCCGTGACGAACGGGATGACCGGGTGGAGCAGCCGCAGCGTCACGTCGAGGACCTCGCCGAGGACCCGGCCGGAGACCCGGGCCTGCTCGCCGCCCGCGAAGAACGTCGTCTTCGACAGCTCGACGTACCAGTCGAAGATCTCGTCCCACGCGAAGTGGTAGAGCGCGTCGGCGAGTTTGGCGAACTGGTAGTCGTCGTAGTACGCGTCGACCTGGGCGACCGTCGTGTTGAGCCGGGAGAGGATCCAGCGGTCCGTCGCCGACATCTCGGAGGCGTCCGGCAGCGGGCCCTCGACCGTGGCGCCGTTCATCAGGGCGAAGCGGGTGGCGTTCCAGATCTTGTTGGTGAAGTTCCGGGAGGCCTTGACCCAGTCCTCGCCGATCGGCACGTCCGCGCCCGGGTTGGCGCCGTTGGCGAGGGTGAAGCGGACGGCGTCGGAGCCGTAGGCGTCCATCCAGACCAGCGGGTCCACCGCGTTGGGGTTGGACTTCGACATCTTCTTGCCGAACTCGTCGCGGACCAGGCCGGTCAGCGCGATGGTGTGGAAGGGGGCCTGGCCGTCCATGGCGTAGAGGCCGAACATCATCATCCGGGCGACCCAGAAGAAGATGATGTCGTGGCCGGTGAGCAGGACGTCGGTCGGATAGAACTTCCGCAGGTCCTCGGTCTGTTCGGGCCAGCCGAGCGTGGAGAACGGCCACAGGCCGGAGGAGAACCAGGTGTCCAGGACGTCGGAGTCCTGGGTCCAGCCCTCGCCGGTGGGCGGCTCGTCGTCGGGGCCGACGCAGACGACCTCGCCGTCGGGGCCGTACCAGATCGGGATGCGGTGGCCCCACCACAGCTGGCGCGAGATGCACCAGTCGTGCATGTTGTCGACCCAGTCGAAGTAGCGCTTCGACATGTCCTCGGGGTGGATCTTGACGCGGCCGTCGCGGACCGCGTCACCGGCGGCCTTGGCGAGCGGGCCGACCTTGACCCACCACTGCATCGAAAGGCGCGGCTCGACCGTGGTCTTGCAGCGCGAGCAGTGGCCGACGGAGTGCATGTACGGGCGCTTCTCGGCGACGATGCGGCCCTGCTCCTTGAGGGCGCCGACGACGGCCGAGCGGGCCTCGAAGCGGTCCTGGCCGAGGAAGGGGCCGTGGACGGTGATCACGCCGTGCTCGTCCATGATCGTCAGGGACGGCAGGTCGTGGCGGCGGCCGATCTCGAAGTCGTTCGGGTCGTGCGCCGGGGTCACCTTGACCGCGCCGGTGCCGAACTCGGGGTCGACGTGGGTGTCGGCGACGACCGGGATGGTGCGGTCGGTGAGCGGGAGCTTGATCTGCTTGCCGATGAGGTGCTGGTACCGCTCGTCGTCGGGGTGGACGGCGACGGCCGTGTCACCGAGCATCGTCTCCGCGCGCGTGGTCGCGACGACGAGGCTGTCCTCGCCCTCGCCGTAGCGGATGGAGACCAACTCGCCCGCGTCCTCCTGGTATTCCACCTCGATGTCGGAGATGGCCGTCAGACAGCGCGGGCACCAGTTGATGATGCGCTCGGCGCGGTAGATCAGCTCGTCGTCGTAGAGCCGCTTGAAGATGGTGAGGACGGCCTTGGACAGGCCCTCGTCCATCGTGAACCGCTCACGGCTCCAGTCGACGCCGTCACCGAGGCGCCGCATCTGGCCGAGGATCCGGCCGCCGTACTCCTCCTTCCACTGCCAGACGCGCTCGACGAACTCCTCGCGGCCCAGGTCGTGTCGGGACTTGCCCTCCTCGGCGAGCTGCTGCTCGACCTTGTTCTGGGTGGCGATGCCGGCGTGGTCCATGCCCGGCAGCCACAGCGCCTCGTAGCCCTGCATGCGCTTGCGGCGGGTCAGGGCGTCCATGAGCGTGTGCTGGAAGGCGTGGCCCAGGTGGAGTGAGCCGGTGACGTTCGGCGGCGGGATGACGATGGTGTACGGGGGCTTGTCGCTCTTCGCGTCGGCGGTGAAGTAACCGCGCTCCACCCAGCGCTCGTACAGCGGCCCCTCTACCTCGGCCGGCGCGTACTGGGTCGGCAGTTCGGTGCTGGGCGCTGTGGGCTGCTGCTGAGCGTTCTCGGTCACGGGGTCAGTTTAGGGGTGTCCCGGGCGTGTCCCGAAACGCGTTTGTTCTGTAACGGTGGGGCCCCGATGCCGTGCGCCGTCCGCGCCTGAGCCAGGATGTCAGGAACACATAAGCATCTGGAGGGGAACCCAGAGATGAGTCACAACCAGCCGGGCCCGTACGGGCAGCCCCAGCAGCCCGGGCAGCAGCCGCAGCCCGGGCCGTACGGCCAGCCGGGCCCCTACGGCCAGCCGCCGCAGGCTCCGCAGGGCCAGCCCCAGCCCGGCTACGGCTACCCCCAGCAGGCACCGCAGTCGCCTCCGGGGCAGCCCGGCTACCCCCAGCAGCCGCCGCAGGGTCAGCAGCCCCAGCCCGGTTACGGCTACCCGCAGCAGGGTGGCGTCCCGCCGCAGACCCCGCCGTATGGCCAGCCCCAGGCCCCCTACGGCCAGCAGGCCCCGTACGGCCAGCAGCCGCCGTACGGCCAGGCCCCCTACGGCGTCCCGCAGCCCCCGGCGCCGGGCGGTGGCAAGGGCAAGATGATCGGCATCATCGTCGGCGGGGTGGCGGTCGTGGCCGCGATCGCGGTCGGGGCGTATCTGGTCCTCGGCAACGGGAGCGGCAGCGGCGGTTCCGACATCACCGACGACGGGGCGCACAAGCTGGCCGCACCGGCGACGATCCTCGACGGGGACTACAAGAAGGGCGGCGACGGCGGGCTCGGTGCGCTGAGCGACAGTGACGTCAAGGACGCCGAGTCGTGGGGCGTCAAGGACGCCAAGGACGTCAGCGCGACCTACTCCTCGGGCACAGGGCTCAGCGTGAAGTCCCTGATGTTCGCCGGCGTGTACGGCACGATCGACGACCCGGAGAAGGTCGTCGACTCCATGTTCGCCGAGGCCAAGAGGGGCTCCTCGAAGGACTCCGGCTCGGGCTCCTTCGTGGGCAGCCCGCAGGAGTTCACCCCCGCGGGCTTCGAGAACGGCGTCATGAAGTGCCAGGAGGTCAAGACCACCGAGTCCGGCCAGACCCTGTCGATGCCGGTGTGCATCTGGGGTGACCACAGCACGGTGACCTACGTCTTCGCGTACGACATGGCCGCCCTGACCGAGGGCAAGAGCACCACGATGACGGAGGCGGCCGAGCTGACCGCCAAGGTCCGCAACGACGTGCGCGTCAAGTCCTGACAGACGTCGGTACCTCAACGGCGAAGGGGCCCCGGTCGGTTGACCGGGGCCCCTTCGCAAGTCCGTGAGGACTACGCCGTCTTCTGCTCGCCCGAACCCCGTCCGCGCGCGTCCCGCGGGATCAGTGTCGGGTTGACGTTGGAGTGGACGACGTCCGCCGTGATGACGACGCGGGCCACGTCCTTGCGGGACGGGATCTCGTACATGACGCCCTGCAGGACCTCTTCCATGATGGCGCGCAGGCCGCGCGCGCCGGTCTGGCGGAGGATGGCCTGGTCGGCGATGGCCTCCAGGGCCTCGCGCTCGAAGTCCAGCTCCACGCCGTCGAGTTCGAAGAGGCGCTGGTACTGCTTCACCAGCGCGTTGCGCGGCTCGACCAGGATCTGGAGGAGGGCCTCACGGTCCAGGTTGTGGACCGAGGTGATGACGGGGAGGCGGCCGATGAACTCGGGGATCATGCCGAACTTCACCAGGTCCTCAGGCATGACGTCCTCGAACTGGTCCTTGGCCTCCAGCTCGCGCTTGGAGCGGATCGTCGCGCCGAAGCCGATGCCCTTGGCGCCCGCCCGGGACTCGATGAGCTTCTCCAGGCCCGCGAAGGCACCGCCCACGATGAACAGGACGTTCGTCGTGTCGATCTGGATGAACTCCTGGTGCGGGTGCTTGCGTCCGCCCTGCGGCGGGACCGAGGCCGTGGTGCCCTCGAGGATCTTCAGAAGCGCCTGCTGCACGCCCTCGCCGCTCACGTCCCGCGTGATCGACGGGTTCTCGCTCTTCCGCGCGACCTTGTCGATCTCGTCGATGTAGATGATCCCGGTCTCGGCCTTCTTGACGTCGTAGTCGGCCGCCTGGATCAGCTTCAGCAGGATGTTCTCGACGTCCTCGCCGACGTAGCCCGCCTCGGTGAGCGCCGTCGCGTCGGCGATCGCGAACGGGACGTTCAGCATCCGCGCGAGGGTCTGGGCGAGGAGCGTCTTGCCGGAGCCCGTGGGGCCCAGCAGAAGGATGTTGGACTTCGCCAACTCGATCGCGTCGTCACGGCTGCTGCCGCCGCCGTTCTCGCCGGCCTGGACTCGCTTGTAGTGGTTGTACACCGCCACGGAGAGGGCCTTCTTGGCCGAGTCCTGGCCCACCACATAGCCCTCGAGGAACTCGAAGATCTCGCGGGGCTTGGGGAGTTCCTCCCAGCGCACCTCGCTCGTCTCCGCGAGTTCTTCCTCGATGATCTCGTTGCAGAGGTCGATGCACTCATCGCAGATGTACACACCAGGCCCTGCGATGAGCTTCTTGACCTGCTTCTGGCTCTTGCCGCAGAACGAGCACTTGAGCAGATCGCCGCCGTCACCGATGCGTGCCACGGTGTGCTTCCCCTTCGCCTGGGAGACGCCTAGGTACAGCGGCTCCTGGTGCTGCCTTATGTCCGACGGTACCTTGCCGGGCCCCCCGTTCGGGCCCCCCTTGGCAGGGTTCACTTTGACGTGCACTGTGCCAAGGGGCGGCATATCCTACGGGTCCGCGTCAGCGGACGGCGGCGTTGTTCATCTTCCGGGTGGAGATGATCTGATCGATCAGGCCGTACGCCAGGGCGTCGTCGGCCGTGAGGATCTTGTCGCGCTCGATGTCCTCGCGGATCTTCTCGATCGGCGTGGTCGAGTGCTTGGCCAGCAGGTCTTCCAGCTGCGCGCGCATCCGGAGGATCTCGTTGGCGGCGATCTCGAGGTCGGAGACCTGGCCGCGGCCGGTCTCGCTGTAGGGCTGGTGGATCAGCACGCGCGCGTTGGGCAGCGCCATGCGCTTGCCGGGCGTACCGGCGGCCAGCAGGATCGCGGCGGCGGAGGCCGCCTGGCCCATGCAGACCGTCTGGACGTCCGGCTTCACGAACTGCATGGTGTCGTAGATCGCAGTAAGCGCCGTGAAGGAGCCGCCGGGGCTGTTGATGTAGACCGAGATGTCCCGGTCGGGGTCCATCGACTCCAGGCACAGCAGCTGCGCCATGACGTCGTTGGCGGAGGCGTCGTCGATCTGCACGCCGAGGAAGATCACGCGCTCCTCGAAGAGCTTCGCGTACGGGTCGTACTCGCGGATGCCCTGCGAGGTGCGCTCGACGAAGCGCGGGATCACATAGCGGGACTCGGCACGCGGGCCGGTGTACTCGGCCTCGGTGCGGGCGTAGAGGCCGCTGCCGGGGAAGTCGTTCACTGTCTGTCTCCTAGGGGCTTAGGCGGTCGGCTGAGGGGCTGTACGGGGGTGTTGTGGCCCCGCATGGGGCTCAGGCCCCGGTGCCGCCGCCGCCCGGCATACCGGCGGCCGTGGCGATCACGTCGTCGATGAGGCCGTACTCCTTGGCCTCGTGGGCGTCGAACCAGCGGTCGCGGTCCGAGTCGCGGGTGATCTGCTCGATCGTCTGGCCGGTGTGCTGCGAGGTGAGCTCGGCCATGCGCTTCTTGGTGTGCAGCAGCCGCTCGGCGTGGATCTTGATGTCCGAGGCCGAACCGGCGAGGCCGGCGGACGGCTGGTGGATCAGGATCTCGGCGTTCGGCAGCGCGAAGCGCTTGCCGGGAGTGCCCGCGCTGAGCAGGAACTGGCCCATCGAGGCCGCGAGACCCATGGCGATGGTCACCACGTCGTTCTTGATGTACTGCATGGTGTCGTAGATCGCCATGCCGGCGGTGATCGATCCGCCGGGGCTGTTGATGTAGAGGTAGATGTCCTTTTCCGGGTCAGCGGCAAGGAGCAGCAGCTGCGCGGTGATCTTGTTGGCGATGTCGTCGTCGACCGCTTGGCCGAGGAAGATGATCCGCTCGCCGAGCAGCCGGTTGTAGACCTGGTCACCGAGGCCACCACCGATGGAGGGGTCGCCGGCGGCGGAGGGCATCAGATTCGTCACGTATCCACCTGCTCGTCTTACGACGGCGCCGGGCCGTCTCACGTGTTCCCGTCCGGGGGCTGGGCAGTTCGAGGGACTTCCCTGCCCTGGTACTCATGGACCCTAACGCGCTGGTGTCCTTGGGGAATCCCGGTAAGGGGGGTGTTCGCCGGGGGCGTAGCCCGTGGTATCGCCGGTTCAGTGCCGGGCGCGGCCGTCACGTGGCTCGCCGCGCGGTTCCCGGCGCCCCCGGCCGGGACCTGCGACCGCAAGCAGGAAGGGCCCCGGAGACCTGCGTCTCCGGGGCCCTTCCTGTGACGTTCGAGAGGCCGTGGGCTCAGCCCTCGGTCTTCTCCTCGGCCTCGGCGGGGGTCTCCTCGCCCTCGGCCGGGGTCTCCTCGGAAGAGGCCTCGACGGTCTCGGCCGTCTCGTCCTCGTCGTCGTCCAGGTCGACGACCTCGCCGTTGGTGTCCTTGACCGTGGCGGCCTCGACCACGACGGCCAGGGCCTTGCCGCGGGCGACCTCGCCGACGAGGAGCGGGACCTGACCGCCCTCGACGACCGCCTGGGCGAACTGGTCGGGGGACATGCCGGAGGAGGCGGCGCGCCGCATGAGGTGCTCGGTGAGCTCCTCCTGATTGACGTTCAGCTTCTCGCGCTTGACGAGCTCGTCCAGCACGAACTGGGTCTTGATGCCCTTGACCGCGGCTTCCTTGGTCTCGGCGTCGAACTCCTCGGCCGTCTTGCCCTGGATCTCGAGGTACTTCTCGAGGTCGAGGCCCATCTGGCCGAGCTGGTGGTGCTCCAGGTTGTGCTTGCGGGTGTTGATCTCGTCCTCGAGGAGCTTCTCGGGGACGGGCACCTCGACGAGCTCCAGGAGCTTCTCCAGGACGCGCTCCTGGGCCTGGGTGGCCTGGTCGTACTGCTTCATGTTCTCGAGGCGCTTGCGGCTGTCGGCCCGCAGCTCGTCGAGGGTGTCGAACTCGGAGGCGAGCTGCGCGAACTCGTCGTCCAGCTCGGGCAGTTCGCGGGCGGCGACCTGGGTGACCTTGACGGTGACCTCGGCCTCCTTGCCGGCCGCGGAGCCGCCCTTGAGCTCGGAGGTGAAGGTGGCCTCGCCACCGGCCTCCAGGCCCTTCACGGCGTCGTCGATGCCTTCCAGCAGCTCGCCGGAGCCGATGGTGTAGGAGACGCCGCTGGCGACGCCGTCCTCCAGCACCTCGCCGTCGACCTTGGCCTCCAGGTCGATGGTCACGACGTCGCCGTCCTCGGCGGCACGCTCGACGGGGGACGTCGAGGCGAAGCGCTCACGGAGCTGCTCGACCGACTGGTCGATGTCCTCGTCGGTGACCTCGACGGCGTCGACCTCGACCTCGATGCCGGAGTAGTCCGGGATCTCGATGGCCGGGCGGACGTCGACCTCGGCGGTGAAGTTCAGCGTCTCGCCGTCCTTCAGCTCGGTGATGTCGACCTCGGGCTGGCCCAGGACGTCGATCTCGGCCTCGTTGACCGCTTCGGTGTAGAACTTCGGAAGCGCGTCGTTGACGGCCTCCTCCAGCACCGCACCGCGGCCGAACCGCTGGTCGATGACGCGGGCCGGGATCTTGCCCTTCCGGAAGCCCTTCACCGTGACCTGCTGGTTGATCTTCTTGTACGCCGCGTCGAGGCTGTCCTTGAGCTCCTCGAAGGGCACCTCGATGCTGAGCCGAACCCGAGTCGGGTTCAGGGTCTCCACGGCGCTCTTCACGGTTCGGTCTCCTTGTGGCTGACTTCTCGGATTCTGCCGGGGCCAGAACGGCTCCGGCGGATCGCCGCCCGGAGGATCTTCTGTAAGGAGAGGCACACGGGCGTGCAGCTTGCATAGTAACGGCAGCGGCGACACGCCCCAAAGGCGATCACGGACTCGGTCACGCGAGCTGATCGCGCTGGTGGTCGGGGTGGCGGGATTTGAACCCACGGCCTTCCGCTCCCAAAGCGGACGCGCTACCAAGCTGCGCCACACCCCGTCTGGTGCGACACGTAGGGTACATGCCCGCAGGCAGCGGGGTTGCCGCATTTCGCGAGCCGCAGGCAGAACCAGGCACATGGGCGCCTACGACTACAGGCCCGCCGGCGCCACCGAAGCCAGCCCGTCACCGCTCGCCCGAGCCGCCTCGACCTGAGACGCAGGCAGTGCGGAGCCCGGGGAAACGGGGCCGCGCCCCCTCTTTCGGCCTTCCCGCGGCCCTCTCGCCCGCTCGCGCGCTCATGGTGCAGCCGATCATGACCTGCCGCCTTCGGCCCGGCTGGTCCCCGCCGTCGAAGTGGCGTTCCGCTTGCTTGATCGGCTGCATCGCATGGACGGACACCATCGAAGAAGCACCCGGACGGGGACGCCCGCTCTGCGGGGAACGGGCTCGGAACCACACCGGCGCCCGGTGGCGGCCGCGCGCGACAACTCACCTCACGACCGGCGCGTCGCCACCGACCCTCTTGCTGCCTGGGCGACTCGCAGGGTGACCTCGCTCGCGCTCCGCCGACGGACCACGAGCGAGGACACACCGGGCGGTGACGGACCACGAGCAAGGACACGCCGGGCAGTGGGAGACACGGGAGGGGCATCCAGTCCGCTCCCACAGGGCAGCCGGTCGCTGAGAGGGGCGGGTGTCGGTGGTGAGAGCCCGCGCCCGGCCAGGAGCGTTCCGCGTGGGCCGGGGCAGGGCGAAAGCGGTGCGAGGGCTCCGTACGTCTCAGGAGGTGACGGACGTGGTACCTGAAAGGGTGGCGTCCGCGGCCGCCCCCGTTCGTCTGCCGTGGCGTCGGGGGCGCGTGGCGGAAGGGGTGTGCGGCGAGGGGTGACGACCCGGTACGATGCTTTCGTGCCGTCGGTCAGCGGACCGCGGCGCGTGCTGTGCGGGCGTAGCTCAATGGTAGAGCCCTAGTCTTCCAAACTAGCTACGCGGGTTCGATTCCCGTCGCCCGCTCCGAGAAGGCCTCCGGCCCGGTCCCTCAGGGGATCGGGCCGGAGGCCTTTGGTCTGTCCGTCCCGTGTGCCGGGGCTAGAACTGGATCGAGTTGATGGTCTCCGCTATCGAGTCCAGGAAGCGTTGGATGTCGTCGGCCATGCCGGTCGAGGCGAGGAAGAAGCCGAAGAGCACCGCGACTATGGCGGGGCCGGCCTTGATGGAGCCTCCCCGCATCAACACCACCAGGATGATCCCCAACAGCAGCACCACTGACAGCGAAATGGCCACAACTGATCACACCCTCGGTCGGTCCCGCTCTCCCGGCCCGGGGACGCGACCCCGCGACCCCCGCCAGAACCATCGTGCCACCAACGCGGCCCGCATATGCGGCCGGTGAGGCAACGTTTGGCCATGCCGATACACGCACCGCACCACCTGGCCGGTTCCTTTCGGTCGTCGGCCACCGCGTCCGCACATTTCGTCCGCAGGGAATTCGAAGCACCGACACACATGTGCGACAGCCGTGGTTATGCGGCATTTCAGGGGGATTAATCCAGACAATACAGGCCTGTTGAAGACGGCTCAGAAGTGAACAACCAGCAACGAGACGGCCGGTTTTACGGAAGCACACAGCCCGGACTAGGGTGCCTCAGATGTTTCCAGCCGCCGCCGACGCAGTCCCCCGTCCGCGCCCGCCGCAGGACCCTCCTCACAAGCAGCGTGACTCCTTCTTCGACAACGCCAAGTACCTGGCCATCGTCCTGGTGGCGGTCGCGCACACCTGGGAGCCGCTCAAGGGCGACAGCCGGATCCTGGAGGGCGTGTACACGGTGGTGTACTCGTTCCACATGCCGGCGTTCATCGTCATCTCCGGCTTCTTCTCGCGCAGTTTCGACATGCGCCCGGACCGGCTGAAGCGCCTCGTCACCGGCGTCGCGGTGCCGTACATCGTCTTCGAGACGGCGTACTCCCTCTTCAAGCGCTACGCCGACCACAACCCGGGCATGGAGATCAGCCTCCTGGACCCGTGGTTCCTGACCTGGTTCCTGGTGGCGCTGTTCATCTGGCGGCTGACCACGCCGATCTGGAAGCTGGTGCGGTGGCCGCTGCCGCTCGCGCTCGGCATCGCGATGCTGGCGTCCGTGACCCCGGACATCGGCGACGACCTGGACCTGCAGCGGGTGTTGCAGTTCCTGCCGTACTTCGTGCTGGGCCTGGTCATGAAGCCCGAGCACTTCCGGATGGTGCGCCGGCGCTCACTGCGGATCGCGGCGGTGCCGGTGTTCGCGGCCGCCCTCGCCGTCGGCTGGTGGGCGGTGCCGCGCATGGACACCGGGTGGTTCTACCACCGCGACGCCGTCCAGGAGTTGGGCGCGCCCTGGTGGACGGGTCCCGTCATGGTGCTGGCCATGTTCGGGAGTTCGCTGCTGCTCACGGCCTGCTTCTTCGCCTGGGTGCCGGGCCGGCGCATGTGGTTCACCACGCTCGGCGCGGGCACGCTGTACGGCTATCTGCTGCACGGCTTCCTGATCAAGGGCGCGGACTTCGCGGGCTGGTTCGACCACGCCCGGCTGCACCGTCCGGCCGGTGAGCTCTTCGTGAGCGCGCTGGCCGCGATCGCCGTCACCCTGCTGTGCACCGCGCCGGTGCGCCGCGTCTTCCGGTGCGTGATGGAGCCCGACATGGAGTGGGCGTTCAGGCGGGAGGCGGCCGAGGTGGCGCGCGGGCGCGAGCAGAAGGCGGCGGCTCCCCGGGAGCGGGTCAACGCCTAGCCGGACGCCGGCAGACGGAGAAGCGCGCGCATTCTGGCGTACTTCTCGGTCAGTCGTCTCCGGGTCGCCTCGTCGAGGACCGCCAGGCGTGCCGGGTCCGCGTTGTGCGCGAGGTCTGCTTGTTTCACCAGCAGGGCGCCCGGGGTCGCGAGGATGCGCCCGGCGTACGCCTCGGGCGGCTCTCCGGCCCGCTTGGTGACGGCGAGCACGATGTCTTTCGTACGGCGGCTCAGCGCGGCCTCGTCGAGCCACCGCGCGGAGAGCGCGTCGTCCTCGACGGAGTCGTGCAGCCAGGCCGCCGCGATCTGCTCGTCGTCGCCGCCCCGCGCGCGTACGCCCTCGGCGACGGCCCGCAGGTGTTCGGCGTAGGGATGTCCGGCCTTGTCGGTCTGGCCCTCGTGCGCGGCGCGGGCGAGGGACTCGACCTCGGCCAGGCTCAACTCGTCGGTCATTCCCCCAGTGTGTCGCGCCCCAGCGGCGCGGCGCCGCGCGGGCCGGGAGGCGGGTCGCGGTGAGGCCGAGCACGGTGATCGTGCCCGCGAACGAACGGCTAGCGCGGCATCGCCTGAGCCGTCGGTCCCTCCCGGCAGATCAGCAGCAGCGCCCGGTCGTCGTTGACGTCCTTGGCGACCGCCTCGATCAGGTGCCAGGCGGCGCCGTGGAAGCCGCCGGCCACATACCGGTCGGCCTCGCCCGTCAGGCGGTCGATGCCCTCCACGATGTCCCGTTCGGAGGTCTCCACCAGACCGTCGGTGAAGAGCATCAGGACATCGCCGGGACGCAGTGATCCCTTGACCGGGTCGAACTGGGCCCCGTCGTAGACACCGAGGAGGGGGCCCTCCGCGGCCTTCTCCTCCCAGCGGCCGCTGCCGGCGCTGAGCTGGAGCCCCGGCGGATGGCCGGCCGAGTAGAGCTCGTAGTCGCCGGAGTCGAGGTCCAGGACCAGGTGGATCGAGGTCGCGAAGCCCTCGTCCCAGTCCTGGCGCAGCAGATAGCCGTTCGCGGCGGGCAGGAAGGCGTGCGGGGGCAGGGAACCCAGCAGGCCGCCGAACGCTCCCGACAGCAGCAGCGCACGCGACCCCGCGTCCATGCCCTTGCCGGAGACGTCGGTCAGGACGACCTCCAGCGTCCGGCCGCCGTTCGTACGGGCCGCGACCACGAAGTCGCCGGAGAAGGACTGTCCGCCCGCGGGACGCAGCGCCATCTCCCGGTGCCAGCCCTGCGGCAGGTGCGGCAGCTTGCTCTGCACCCGGATGCGTTCGCGCAGGTCGAACAGCATGGTGCCGCCTCGCCGCCAGGGCACCCCGACCCGGCTGCGGAACTGGGCGATCAGCAGGCCGAAGAACCCGCAGGCGGCCACGACCAGGACCACGCCCGGGGTGACCCGCGAGGGCCCCTCGGTGTACGGCCCCAGCCGCACCGACTCCACGATCAGCGCGGTCGCCGCCGCCGCGTACAGGCCGAGCAGGCTCGCCGGGCGCAGCAGCAGTCCGCCGGCGACGATCGGGAGGACCAGCGCGACCGGTGAGCACCACACCGAGTTCATCAGGGTGACGGCCGCGATCACCGGGACGGTCAGGAGCAGGCCCGCCAGCGCGACCCAGTCCGAGCCGTCGCCGCGGAAGTAGTCCACGGCGCTTCGGCGCAGGCCGACGCGGACCCGGTGCCACTGCATCCTCAACCGGGCCGTGAACGTCTCGGCTTCCGCGCGCCGCTCTCGTCCTGCTGCCATTAGTTCGGGACCTTATCCGTCGAACCCCCTGCTTGGCACAGGAGGTACGACTTGTCCCCCGTGCGAGGTTCAACTTCACAGACGCCGAAGGGCCGTACGCGCCCCTGCTCACGACGGGTGCCGGTGAAATTCCCTCGCTCGTCCCGCAATGCCCTGGTAGGCATGGTTCATGGGGACTGACTTGCGGGTGCTTCGACAGGACGAGTGGGACGAGTGGTACGACAACCTGATCCGCGCCTTCGGCGGGGTTCCGGAGTCGGCCGAGGAACTGGAGCTGTTTCGTCAGCTCACCGAGCACGACCGCTCCATCGGCGTCTGGGACGGCGAGCGGTGTGTGGGTACGGCGGGGGCGTTCGGCTTCCGGATGACCGTGCCGGGCGGGGCCGCCGTGCCCGCCGCGGGCGTGACCATGGTCAGCGTGGCCGGGACGCACCGCCGGCGCGGGGTGCTGACCTCGATGATGCGCCGCCAGCTGGACGACGTGCGCTCCTGGGGCGAACCGCTGGCCGTGCTCACCGCCTCCGAGCCGGTGATCTACGGCCGGTTCGGGTACGGCGTCGGCACCTACCACGTCAACGCCGACATCGACACGACCCGGGTACGGCTGTCCCTGCCGCCCGGCACCGACGACGTACTGCTGCGGTACGCGGCGCCCGCCGACGTGCTCGACGCGTGCGAGGCGGTCTACGCCCGGCTCGTGCCCCGGCGGCCCGGGATGATCGCCCGGATTCCGGGCTGGGAGCGGCTCGGGCTGCTCGACCCGGAGAGCGAGCGGGGTGGCGCCTCACCGCTGCAGTGCGTGGTCGCGGAGCGGGACGGGGAGGTCGTGGGGTTCGCGCGGTACCGGGTCAAGGCGGACTGGGAGCCGGCCGGGCCCAAGGGGACGGTGGTGCTCTCCGACCTGGAGGCGCTGGATCCGGCCACCCACGGCGCGCTGTGGCGGTTCCTGTTCGACCTCGACCTCACCTCGCGGATCGACGTCCGGCGGCGGCCGGTCGACGAGGTCTGGCAGTACCTCGTCTCCGACGTCCGGCGCTGCTCGCTGCTGGTGCGGGACTCGCTGCACGTGCGGCTGGTCGACGTGGCGGCCGCACTTGAGGCGCGGACCTATCAGACGCCGGTGGACGTGGTGTTGGAGGTCGAGGACGCCTTCTGCCCCTGGAACAGCGGGCGTTGGCGGCTCAGCGGGGACGCGAAGGGCGCGTCCTGCGACCGTACGACGGACCCGGCCGATCTCGCCCTGTCCGTACGGGAGTTGGGGGCGGCCTATCTCGGCGGGGTGAGTCTCGCCGCGCTGGCGGGGGCCGGTCTGGTGCGGGAGCTGCGGCAGGGGGCGCTGGCCGAGGCGGCGGTGGGGTTCGGGTCGGCGGTGGCGCCGTGGCTGCCGCACGGGTTCTAGGGCCCGGCCGTCAGGGTTTCTGGCAGGCCGGGCACCAGAAGAGGTTGCGGGCGGCGAGATCGGCGGTGCGGATCTCGCCGCCACAGATGTGACAGGGCTGGTTGGCCCTGCGGTACACGTAGACCTCGCCGCCGTGGTCGTCGACGCGGGGCGGGCGGCCCATCGCCTCCGGGGTGTGCTCCGGGCGGACGGTGTCGATGCGGTTGTTCCGCACGCCCTCGCGCATGAGCTCGACGAGGTCGGCCCAGATCGCGTCCCACTCGGCCGGGGTGATGTCCCTGCCCGCCCGGTACGGGTCGATGCGGTGCCGGAAGAGGACCTCCGCCCGGTAGACGTTGCCCACGCCCGCGATGACCTTCTGGTCCATCAGCAGGGCGGCGATCGTCGTACGGCTGCGGGAGATCCGCTGGTACGCGGCATGCGGGTCGGCGTCGGTGCCCGAGCGGAGGGGGTCCGGGCCGAGACGGTCGTGTATCGACTGCTTCTCGGCGGGGGTGATCAGGGCGCAGGTCGTGGGGCCGCGGAGGTCGACGTACGCCGTGGTGTTCGCGAGGCGGAGGCGGACCGTGTCGGTGGGCGGGGGTGCGGGGGCGGCGCCGAAGGTGACCTTGCCGAAGAGGCCGAGGTGGATGTGGACCCAGTCGGTGTCACGGAAGCCGAGGAAGAGGTGCTTGCCGTGGGCCTCGGTGCGGGTGAGTTCGGAGCGGTCGAGGAGGGCGGCGGCGTCGGAGAACTTGCCCTGGGGGCTGGTGACGCGGGGGGTGGTGCCTTGGAAGGCGGTGCCGTAGTCCTGGGCCAGGCGGTGGATCGTGTGGCCCTCGGGCACGGTGGCTCCTTGTTCGTCCGGGGGTGGGGGCGGCCCATGGGATTCTCGCCCCCGCCGCCCCTACCCGTCCCGTCCTCCGGGGGCTCCGCCCCCGGGGCCCCCGCTCCTCAAACGCCGGAGGGGCTGGATTTCGCCGCCCCACCGCCGGAGGCTACTGCTGGGGGTGGTGTGCCGGGATCGCCGGCAGGTCGCCCGTCGTCTCGTAGGCGGACAGCATGTCGATGCGGCGCTGGTGGCGCTCGTCGCCGGAGAACGGCGTGGCGAGGAAGGTCTCGACGAACTTCGTCGCCTCCTCCGTGGAGTGCATGCGGGCGCCCACCGCGACGACGTTGGCGTTGTTGTGCTGGCGGCCCAGCGACGCGGTCTCCTCGCTCCAGGCGAGGGCCGCCCGGACGCCCTTGACCTTGTTCGCGGCGATCTGCTCGCCGTTGCCGGAGCCGCCGATCACGATGCCGAGGGAGTCGGCGTCGGCGGCGGTGCGCTCGGCGGCGCGGAGGCAGAAGGGCGGGTAGTCGTCCTGGGCGTCGTAGATGTGGGGGCCGCAGTCGACCACGTCGTGGCCGGCCGCCTTGAGCCAGTCGACGAGGTGGTTCTTGAGTTCGAAGCCCGCATGGTCGGAGCCGAGATACACGCGCATGAGACGAGTGTGACACGGCTGTTTCAGGGCAGCAGCCCCGGGTGTCGGCCAGGAAAACCGTGAACCCGACAATGGAACCTCAAGCAAACCTCAAGTAACGATCTGGATTCAAAGGTTCACGAATTTCTTTGCCTCCGATTCACTGGACCGACCCGTACACCGCTCGTACGGGAGCCCCACACCCGGCACGAAGGAATTCCCCGAATGACTGGTCTCCAGGCCGGACTCAAGAACCGTCACCTCTCGATGATCGCCATCGGCGGTGTCATCGGAGCGGGCCTTTTCGTGGGCTCCAGCTCCGGTATCGCCACCGCCGGCCCCGGCATCCTGCTGTCGTACGCCCTCGTCGGCACGCTGGTCGTCCTCGTGATGCGGATGCTCGGTGAGATGTCCGCCGCGAATCCGAATTCCGGCTCCTTCTCGGCGCACGCCGACCGGGCCCTCGGGCGCTGGGCCGGTTTCTCCATCGGCTGGCTGTACTGGTTCTTCTGGGTCGTCGTACTCGCCGTCGAGGCGACCGCCGGTGCCAAGATCCTCGAAGGGTGGATACCCGCCGTACCGCAGTGGGGATGGGCGCTGATCGTGATGGTGGTGCTGACCGCCACCAACCTCGTCTCCGTGGGGTCCTACGGCGAGTTCGAGTTCTGGTTCGCCGGGATCAAGGTCGTCGCCATCGGGGCGTTCATCGTCATCGGCCTGCTCGCCGTGTTCGGCGTCCTGCCGGGTGTCGACGCCGACCAGGCGGGGCTCTCCAACCTCACCGACCACGGCGGCTTCCTGCCCCACGGGCCCGGCGCCATCCTCACCGGCGTGCTGCTCGTCGTCTTCTCCTTCATGGGCAGCGAGATCGCGACGCTCGCGGCCGGTGAGTCGGAGGACCCGCAGCGGGCCGTGACCAAGTCGACCAACAGCATCATCTGGCGTATCGCGGTCTTCTACCTGGGATCCATCTTCGTCGTCGTCACGCTGATCCCGTGGGACTCCAAGTCCATCCAGGACGACGGCTCCTACGTCGCCGCGCTCGACTCCCTCGGCATCGCGCACGCCGGTCAGATCATGAACTTCATCGTGCTGACCTCGGTGCTGTCCTGTCTCAACTCCGGCCTCTACACGGCCTCCCGGATGGCCTTCTCGCTCGGCGAGCGCGGAGACGCGCCGAAGGCGTTCGCGCGGGTCAACGGCCGGGGTGTGCCGATGGCCGCGATCCTCGCGTCGGTGGTGTTCGGCTTCGTCGCCGTGTTCTTCAACTACCTCTCCCCCGACAAGATCTTCCTCTTCCTCGTCAACTCCTCCGGTGCGGTGGCCCTGTTCGTCTGGCTGGTCATCTGCTTCTCGCAGCTGCGGATGCGGAAGATCATCCAGGCCGAGGCGCCGGAGAAGCTGGTCGTGAAGATGTGGCTGTACCCCTATCTGACCTGGGCTACGGCCGCGTTGATCGTGTTCGTCCTCGGCTACATGCTGACCGACACCGAGCACGACGGGCGGGAGACCGTGCTGTTGTCGCTGCTCGTCGCGGCGGTGGTGCTGGTCATCGCCGTGGTGAAGGAGAAGGTCGGACGCGGGCGGGCGGGTGCCGCGCCCGCCGGTGAGGTGACGGACAAGGTCTCCGTCGGCTGAACGGATGTGTGAGCGGGGCCCCGTGGCGTGTGCCGCGGGGCCCTTCTCGTGTGCGTTCCTCCTGGGCGTTCAGAGGACGGTGAAGCTGTCCTTCACCTTCTCGTACGTGCTGAGGGCCTGCGTCTCGATCTCCGGCTGGTACCAGGTGTTGATCTGGTACGACTTGTCGCCCACGTTGAAGCCGAGCAGCTGCGCATGCCAGGGGATGCCGTCGAGGGTGAAGGTGTACTCCCACACGACCGCGGGGTGATCGCGGAACGTCGTCTCCTCCAGGCGGATCTTGGCGTAGTCCTCGCCCTGGTGGGCGTTCTGCTCGGAGGTCCGCCAGGTTTCCATCAAGTCGCCCCGGGCGAGGGAGGACTTGGCTGCGAGCTCCTGCTTTCCGTCGGGCGAGGTGTAGTGGACCTCCGCCCCGGTCTTCACGTCCCGCCGCCAGCCGGTGGGGGTCGCCCACGCGAACCCACCGGCCTCCTCGTGTGCGCCGGGCGGGAGGGAGCGTGGGCGGGAGGTGCCCTCGACGGTCGAGGTCGGGGTGCCGGCGGGCGTGGACGCGCCGGGTTCCGATGCGGAGGCGCGAGTGGAGGCAGCTGGGGAACTGCCCGCCTTGTCGTCGCCGGGTGAGCCGGAATGGGTGGCCAGGATGATCGCGACCACGACGGCACCTGCGGCGACCATGCTTCCGGCGGCGACCAGGGCGGTTCGGCGGCGGCCGCGGTGGCCTGTGGCAGGGCGAGCGGGGCCGGGGAGTTCGCCCGGTTGCATGCGGTGGGGGTGGGGGCCGAGGACCAGCGCTGGGGCGGGGTCGGGATCCTGACCGGAGTGACGTTGGGGATCGGCGCCGGGGCCCGGGCGCCCGGTGGAGCTGGGGTCGGGACGCTCGGGGTCGGTACGGTCGGGGTCGGTACGGTCGGGGTAGGTACGGAGGTTGGCAGCGGGGCCGTCGGTGTGGGAGGTGCCGGTGCCTGCCGTGGTGTCCAGGGATCCCGATGGGTCGGGTACCGCCTGCTCGCCGCGGACCAGGGAGACTCCGGGGCCGGAGCGGCGGTGGGCCGTGGGTACCGGGCCGACACGGGTGGGGGCGGAGGCCGCGCGCGCGGGGGTGTCCCGTGTCGGTGCGTCCGGCATCGGGAAGTGCTCCGTGGGGGCGCCCGCCGAGAGGGAGTCCTGCGTGGGGGCGCTGGCGAGGGGCGTACTGGTCGTGGTGGCACCCGCCCGGAGTACGGCTCCCACCGCGCTCCCGGACGGCGTCTCCGACCGGACCTCCGAACGCTCCTCCGAGACGGCCTCGGTGGAGGCACTGGCAACGCGGTCGGTCGAGAACGGCTCGGCGGGGGTGGGGGGTTCGGGCTGCGCGGCCACGACCTCGGCGACCGCCGGGAAGCCGTCCGACGACGGGCCCGAACCCCCGTCACCTGCCCCACCCGAGAGGGCAAAACCTGGTGGCACGGCATCCGACGGCTCCTCAACGGCAGGCTCACGTACCGATTCGCCCACGACCGCCCCGGCGACCTCGGTAACGGGCTGAGCCCCGTCCGACGACGTGCCGGAGTCCTCGTCATCAGCTGCGCCCGAGAAGGCATGCCCGAGCGGCAGGGCGTCCGACGGTTCCACAACGGCAGGCTCACGTACGGCCGCCTCCGGCCCCGTCTCCGACGGCGGCACCCGCGGATCCCGCACCGCCCGCGCTCGCTCCGATACCGGCGCCGTCTCCGACGCCTGCGTCCCGTCATCCCCTCCGGCCCCCGCCGACTGCGCGGGGTCGGCCCGTCCTGCAACCGGCGCCCCCGCAGAGCCCACCCGCCCCGGGTCTCCCCACCGGCGCTCCCGGTCCCCCTCCTCTACGGCAACCGGTCCCCGCGCGGCCCCGGCCCCGTCTTCGCGCCCGCCTCCCTCCGACGGCGGTTGCTCGCCCGTCTCGTCGGCGGCTTGGCCCGGCCCGCGCCGGTCACCCGGTTCCGCCGTACCGAGGTCGTCTCCCGCCCCCATCCTCAAAGTCGGCGTAGGCGCCGGGAACGCGACGATGTGCAGGGCCGACTCCACCTCGTCCAGGCCCGGTCGTATCGACGGGTCCTTCTCCAGCAGGGCCGTCAGGATGTCGGTCAACGGGCCTGCCGCCGCGGGGAGTTCGGGCTCCTCGTAGAGGACGGCGTGCAGCGTGGCCAGGGTGGTGTCGCGGGAGAAGGGGGAGCGGCCGCCCAGGGCCGCGCAGAGCGTCGCACCCAAGGACCAGATGTCCGACGGGGGCCCCTGCGGGCGCCCGGAGACCCGCTCGGGGGCCATGTAGTCGGGGGAACCGACGAGCATGCCGACCATGGTGAGCGCCTTGGCGTCCTGCATCGCGGCGATGCCGAAGTCGGTCAGCACGATCCGGTGGCCGGTGCGGTCGCCGGACTCCACCAGGACGTTCCCGGGTTTGATGTCCCGGTGCAGGACGCCGCGGGCGTGGACCTGGCGGAGCGCCCGCACGAGCCCCAGGCCGAGCAGCGCCGTCTCGCGCGGGCCCAGCGGGCCGTCCTCCACCGTCAGCCGTTCCAGGGAGCGGCCCTTGACCAACTCCATGACGATCCACAGGCGTTCGCCCTCGTCCACCACGTCGTAGACCCGTACGACGTTGGGGTGGTCGATCCGGGCCGTGGCCCTGGCCTCGCGCAGGGTCCGTTCACGGCGGGTGCGGGTGTCCTCCGCGTCGAGGCCGTCGATCCGCATCTCCTTGACCGCGACCTGCCGGTCGAGCATCTCGTCGGCGGCCCGCCACACCCGTCCCATTCCCCCCTGGCCGATACTTTCGACCAGGCGATAACGCCCCGTCACCAGGAGCCCTGGAACTCCGCCGCGCCTCGCATTTCCCGTGTCTCCCGCATTCCCCGGCAATCCGCTGCACCCCCTCAACGATGTCCCGAGTGGAACACAATGGTCACACTTCGCGCCGTACCAGCATAGTGCGGAGAAATCTTGTGGTACCTCTTCAAGTACTGCGAATTCAGGCGCAGCCAAGGGGGGCGGACATGAGTTCTCGTCGTATGACGACCATCGCCGGATCGCTGGTCACGGCGGCTTTCTCGACGGTGATGGTCTGTTCCTTCACCGCGAGTGCGGACGAAGGACCCGCAAGCAGCAAGGGGGGAAAGGCTGTTGACGAGGCGCCGACGGGCGTGAAGCTGACGACGACACTGCCCGGGACGATCTCCGTCGACAACAGCTCGCAGAAGACCGGCCTCACGGCCGGCGTGAAGAACGACGGGAGCAAGGACAGCGGAAAGATCAGGCTTTTGGTCGTCGGTTTCGACGGCATGACGGTCAAAAACGTTCAAGGCTGCTCTCCGATTGAAGAAAAGGATCTGCCGGAGGGCTCGAACAGCGGTTTTGCCTGCCCCATCGATAATCTCGCGGCCGGTAAGTCGAAGTCGTACGCCGTCGACGCGACGTTCGATCTCAAGAAGACCGGCAAGATCTGTCTGCCGGTGCAGACCGGCGACGGAAAGAAGACGTTCTGGCAGCAGGGCCCGGTTCCGTTCGGTACGACGAACCCGTCGCCGAACGCCCCGGCCACCCCGCTGCTGCTGGGCACCGACAACAAGCCGGTGGCCCCCGGCGGCGACGCACCGAGCGAGCTGCCCAAGACCGGGGCGGAACGTGAACTGCTGCCGCTCGGGGCGGCGGGCGCGTCCCTGATGACGGCGGGCGTGGCCGGGCTGTGGTGGTCGCAGCGGCGGCCGCAGCGCACCGCCTGACACGGAGCGGGAAACCGGTGGAGGCATAACCTGACGGAAACGGTCAGGTTATGCCTCCAGCCTGTCCGGCATGAACAGATGCGCCGGGTGCTGATGAGCGCGCCGCCCTGCACCGCACCCGGCAGTCCGTGCCGGGTCGAGGCGGGGGTCCGCCGGGGTCAGGTGGTCGAGGCGGCCGAGCCGTACGAGCTCGCGCCACTGGGCGGTTCCGCACCGGGCGTCGGTGCCGTGTCGTACACACTGGGCGGCGGACACCGCCTCGGCATCATCACCGAGCTGGAGATCTGACTCGTCCCCGTGCGCAGGCTCTACGGCGCCGTCGTACAGGTCAATCATCTGAGCGGGGCGCCGGCGCGGCCGGCGCCGAACTCGGTGCCTACCGCGAAGGGCGTTTTCTGGTACGGCTGTTGATTGGCGGGGGGCGGCAGCAGGCGCGCGAGGTGCTCGACCCGGCCTTCGCGCTGCTGTCGCCCGTCACCCTCGGCCGTACCGTGAACTTCGCCTTCGGGGCCGGGGACCGGACCGAGGGTCTGTACGACGCCGGGACGCGCAAGAGGCTCGCCGGGTGGGAGTCGCGCTACGACCCGGCGAGCCTCTTGCAAAGGAGGGTCAGCGCTTGAGGAGCTTCCAGGTGGTGGGGAGCACGCCCATCGCCAGGGCCGCCTTGAGGGCGTCGCCGAGGAGGAACGGGGTGAGGCCGGCCGCGATGGCGGCGGACAGCGACATGTCGGCGGCGTAGGCGAGGTACGGGACGCCGATCGCGTAGATGATCGCCTCACCGACCAGCATGGCACCGGCCGTCCGCCACACGCTGCGGTCGGCGCCGCGGCGGGCCAGGGCGCCGACGGCGGCGGAGGCCAGGATCATGCCGAGGATGTAGCCGAAGGAGACGGAGAACCCGGAGGTGCCCTGGGCGAACCACGGGAGTCCGGCGAGGCCGGCCAGCGCGTACAGGGCGAGGGAGGCGACACCGCGGCGGGCGCCGAGGGTCGTGCCGACGAGGAGCGCGGCGAAGGTCTGGCCGGTCACCGGCACCGGGGAGCCCGGCACGGGCACGGAGAGCTGCGCGGCGAGGCCGGTGAGGGCGGCGCCGCCCACCACGAGCGCGATGTCCCGGACGCGGGAGGCGGGGATCAGGTCGGCGAGGACCTGGCCGGTGGGGGTCCCCCCGCTCGAGTCCTTTCGAGAGTGGGGGAGGATGGGGGCGGCGGTGCTCATGGGGACTCCGCGGGTGTGAACGACAGGGGGACACGGTGACGCTATCCCGGCGCCCTTGAGCCGATCACCGTCAACGGTCGACAAAGCCTTGAACGGGGGCTTGGTGGGCTCCGGACAAAGAGTGTGGGTTACACCGGGTTCGGCGTGATGCCTGTCACTGAGGTGAGGTGGGTGGGGGTACAGGGGGCGCGCCGCCTCCTGCTGTGGGGAATCACCAATGAATCCTAGTGGTCTGGTCGGATTCACCGTTCGTGGCTTACTCTTCGGACATGGTCGCCCAGTCCCGGTACTTCTCGTCGCGTCGTCACGTCGACCTGCGACGCGTGGGCACGGCCGTCTGTCGCCGTCCGGCGTGAGGCGGGCTCCGGCGCGCCTCATCCTCCGAGACGTGTCGGCCCCCGTTCCCGAGGACGGTCTTCCATGCCCCGTACCGAGGCACCCCCTGTCAGCCCACCTCCCACCTCCCGGCGCCGGACCAGCGCCAGTGTCGTCCTGCGGTCCGTGCTGGAGCACGGGCCGGTGGCCCGCAGCACCATCTCCCGGCTGACCGGACTCTCCCCGGCCTCCGTCACCGACTACTGCGCCCGCTTCAGCGAACTCGGCCTGATCCGCGAGTCGGAAGCACCCCGGCGGTCCCAGGGTGTGGGCCGCCCCCATGTGCCCCTGGACCTGGACGACTCACGGTTCGTCGTGGGCGGGATCCATGTGGCCGTCCCCTATACGACGGTGGCGCTGCTCGATCTGCGCGGGCGGGTGGTGGACCGGCGGGAGCTTCGGCACGAAGGAGCCGACGCAGCCGGCGCGGTCGACGGCGCCGATCCGTCCACGGTCCTGGCGCGGGCCGCCGACGGGCTCACCGCGCTGCTGGACCGCTCCCCGCGACTGCGGGCCCTCGGTGTCGGCTTCGCGGCCGGCGGCTGGGTGGACCGGGACTCCGGGACCGTCGTCGAGCATCCCCTGCTGGGCTGGCGCGAGGTGCCGGTGCGGGAGGTGCTCGGCGCCCGCACCGGTCTGCCGGTCCATGTGGACGGCCACGCGCGGGCGTTGGTCAACGCGGAGCGGCTGTTCGGGCGGGCGCGCGGTGGCCGGAGCATGCTGCATCTGTTCGCCGGCAATGTGGTGGACGCGGCGTTCGCCACCCACGACGAGGTGCACCACGGGCCGCGTTCCCAGGCGGGCGCGATCGCCCATCTGCCGGTGCCGGGCGGCACCGAACCCTGCCCGTGCGGACGGACCGGGTGCCTGCAAGTCGAGCTGAGCGAGCGGACGTTGTGCGAGCGGGCGCGACGGGCCGGGGTCACCGACGGCACCAATCCGATGCATGTCGTCGCGGCGGCGGCCGCCGGTGACCCGGAGGCCGTGCGGCTGCTAGTGGCGCGGGCAGGGGCCGTCGGTCGGGCCACGCGGCTGCTGCTGGACGTGCTGAACCCGGAGACGGTCGTGGTGACCGAGGTCGGTGTCATGCACCGGGAGGACTGCCTCGCCGCGCTGCGCGAGGGGGTCGGCGACGCACGCGCGGCTTCTGTGATGCCGACGAGTTTCCCCGATTCCGTGCTGGCGGTGGCCGGCGGTTCGGTGGCGCTCGACGTGCTCTACCGGGATCCACTGGCCTCGTCACCTGAGGCTATTTAATTCAGAAACTCCGAATATTGACAGGAGTTCCCCATGGCCGCGAACATCTTTTTCATGAGCCCTCACCTGTACTGTCACGCCCTTTGTCGCTGACACGTTGCCCCGCGTGACGCGCTCATTTCCTCCGCATGAACTCTTTTCTCCGTGAGTTTTCCGTGCACTGATTCCAGGGAGCCTTCCCATGTCCTTTTCCCGCACGTCCGGCATCGACCGGCGGCTGTTCCTCTCCTCGGTCCTCGGTGCCGCGGCCGGTGTCGCGGGCCTCAGCGGCTGCGCCTCCGGCAGTGCCGCCGCCGACACCAAGGGCGCCCTGTCCGCCCCGCTCGCCGCCAAGGTGCCCGCCGGCACAAGCCTCAAGATCGCCTCGTATTCCGGCACCCAGCAACTCCAGCTGAAACTCGGCAGACTGGGTGAGTTGCCGTTCAAGGTGAGCAGTTGGGCCAATATCAGCGCAGGGCCCGATGTCATCAACGCCTTCCGGTCCGGCTCCCTGGATGTCGCCAACAACGCGGGTATCCCGCCGATCCAGGCGCACTTCCAGGGTTACGACGCGAAAATCGTCGCGATCAACATCACCCGCAAACCGAACTACCTTTTCGCCACCAAGCCCGGCAGTGACATCCGCACGGTCGGGGATTTCAAGGGGAAGAAACTCGCCTTCTCACAGGGACAGGCGCAGGGCGTGGTCCTGCTGCGGGCATTGAAGAAGGCCGGGCTCTCCTACGACGAGGTGGAGCTCGTCCCGCTGACCAGCAACCAGTTCTTCACCGCGCTCCAGTCCGGCCAGGTGGACGTGGCCCCGCTCGCCAACAGCCAGGCGCCCGCCTACCTCCAGCAGTACGAGCCCAAGGGCGCGCACGCCATCACCACCGACGTGGTCGACCTGCTCAACCTGCTCTGGGCGCCGACCGCCGTGCTGAGCGACCCCGCGAAGGCCGCCGCGGTCGCCGCGTACATCCCGTACTGGGCCAAGGGCCAGGTGTGGGCGTACGAGAACCCCGACCTCTGGAACGAGGAGTTCTACGTCAAGACGCAGAACCTGACGCCCGCCCAGGCGAAGGCGGTCACCGCGCTCGCCAACAAGCCGCTCTTCCCGCCGAGTTGGAGCGAGGCGATCAAGTGGGAGCAGGAGACCGCGGATCTGCTGGCGGAGGGCGGGTTCGTCAGGAAGTTCGACGTGAGCGAGCTCTTCGACCACCGCTTCGAGGGCATCGCGGCGAAGTCCGTGGCCGCGGAGTACCGGAGGTGAGCGCCGTGACCACGACCGAAGCCGCCGTCACGGTCGCCCCGGCCGAGGACACGCCCCAGGTCCGCAGGCGCCGCCGGCTCTCCCCCGGCAGGCGGCTGCCCGCGGCCCGGCTCGCCGGACCGGTCCTCCTCCTCGCGCTGTGGGCCGCCGCTTCCGCCGCCGGGCAGCTCGATCCGGCCGCGATCCCGGCACCCTGGACGGTGGTGCGGACCGGCGTCCGTCTGTGGACCGACGGGACACTGCCCACCGACGTCCTGACCTCGCTGCGGCGGGCCGCGTCCGGGTTCGCGATCGGCCTGGTCGCCGGCGTCCTGCTGGCCCTGGCCTCCGGGCTCAGCCGCACCGGCGAGGCGCTGATCGACGGCACGGTCAACCTCAACCGGGCGATCCCGACCCTCGGTCTGATCCCGCTGTTCATCCTCTGGCTGGGCATCGGCGAGACCTTCAAGGTCGCCATCATCGCGATCGTCGTCTACATCCCGATCTATCTGAACACCCATGCCGCGCTGTCCGGCATCGACCACCGCTTCGTCGAACTCGCCGAGGTCCAGGGCCTGTCGAGGTTCGCGTTCGTACGGCAGATCGTCGTCCCCGGCGCGCTGCCCGGATTCTTCGTGGGCCTGAGGCTCGGCGTCACCGGCTCCTGGCTGGGCCTGGTCGTCCTGGAACAGATCAACGCCACCAGCGGACTCGGCTACCTGATGTTCCAGGCCCAGAACTACGGCCAGAGCGATGTGATCCTCGTCGGTCTCGTCGTCTACGGCGTCTTCGGCCTGGTCTCCGACAGCGCGGTCCGTCTCATCGAACGGAAGGTGCTGTCATGGCGACGCACACTGAGCAGCTGACCCGGCCGGCCGTACAGCTGCGGGGCCTGACCCGGTCGTTCGACGGGCGTACGGTCCTCGACGGCATCGACCTCGACATCCCGGCCGGACAGTTCGTCGCCCTGCTCGGGCACAGCGGCTCCGGCAAGAGCACGCTGCTGCGGGCGGTGGCCGGGCTCGACCACGAGGTGGCCGGGAGCGGTCGGCTCAGTGCCCCCGAGCGGGTGTCCGTGGTCTTCCAGGACTCCCGGCTGCTGCCCTGGCGGCGGGTGCTGGACAACGTCCTGCTGGGCACGGACGGCGAGGACAGGGGACGCCAGGCGCTCGCCGAGGTGGGTCTCGCCGGCCGTGAACGCGCCTGGCCCAACGAGCTGTCCGGCGGCGAGGCCCAGCGCGCCGCCCTCGCTCGCTCACTGGTTCGTGAACCCGAACTCCTGCTGGCCGACGAGCCGTTCGGCGCCCTCGACGCGCTGACGCGCATCAGGATGCACGCGCTGCTGCGGGAGTTGTGGAAGCGCCACCAGCCGTCCGTCCTTCTCGTCACCCACGACGTGGACGAGGCGATCGTGCTCGCCGACCGTGTGCTCGTACTCGAACAGGGCCGCATCGGCCTCGACCTGACCATCGACCGCCCGCACCCGCGCTCGTACCGGGATCCCCTGCTGGGCGAGTACCGCGAACGACTGCTGACCGCCCTCGGCGTCACGGAGGACCACGCATGACCGCACGACAGCTCCACCTCAACGCGTTCCTGATGAACACCGGCCACCACGAGGCCTCCTGGCGGCTGCCCGAGAGTGATCCGTTCGCGCACGTCTCGCTCGACCACTTCGTCCACCTCGCCCGGATCGCGGAGCGCGGCACCTTCGACTCGCTCTTCCTGGCCGACGGGCCGCAGCTGTGGAGCAACCTCGCCCAGCGGCCCGCCGGTGCGCTGGAGCCGCTGACGCTGCTGACCGCGCTGGCGACGGCCACCGAGCACATCGGGCTGATCGCGACCGCCTCCACCTCCTACAACTCGCCCTACAACCTGGCCCGGAAGTTCGCCTCGCTGGACATCATCAGCGGCGGCCGGGCGGGCTGGAACATCGTCACCACGGCGGGCAAGGAGGCCGCCCGCAACTTCGGGCTGGAGCACGAGCCCGCGCACGCGGACCGCTACGCCCGGGCCGCCGAGTTCCTCGACGTGGCGCTCAAGCTCTGGGACAGCTGGGAGGACGACGCGATCGTCGGCGACAAGGCGGCCGGCGTCTGGGGCGACGACACGAAGGTCCACCCGCCCCGGCACCAGGGGACGTACTTCAGCGTCGAGGGCGCGCTCAACGTGCCGCGCGCACCCCAGGGTTACCCGCTGCTCGTGCAGGCGGGCTCCAGCGAGGACGGCAAGGAGTTCGCGTCCCGGTACGCGGAGGCGGTGTTCACCGCGCAGCAGACCATCGAGGACGCCCGGGCCTTCTACGCCGACCTCAAGGCCCGTACCGTCGCGGCCGGCCGGGATCCCGACCACATCAAGGTGCTCCCCGGGATCGTCCCCGTCATCGGCGCCACGGAGACCGAGGCGCTGGCGAGGGAACAAGAGCTGGAGGACCACATCGTGCACCGGCACGGAGTGGCCAACCTGGAGCGCCTTCTCCAACTGCCGGAAGGTGTCCTGGAGTTGGACCGGCAGCTCCCCTCCGACCTGCCGCCCGAGTCCGCCGTCGAGGGAGCCAAGAGCCGCTACACACTCGTCGTGGAGCTGGCCCGGCGCGACCGCCTCACGGTGCGGCAGCTGATCGGGCGGCTCGGCGGCGGGCGCGGCCATCTCACCTTCGCCGGTACGCCCGAGCAGGTCGCCGACGCCATCGAGACCTGGTTCACGCAGGGTGCCGCGGACGGTTTCAACATCATGCCCGCGGTCCTGCCGTCCGGCCTGGACGCCTTCGTCGACCACGTCGTCCCCATCCTGCGCACCCGCGGTCTGCTCCGCCGGGAGTACGGGCCCCGGCAGACCCTGCGGGAGCGCTACGGCCTCCCCCGCCCCGCGAACCAGTACGCCCAGCCCGTCCACGCCCAGCCCGTCCACGCCTAGGAAGGACCCCCTCCCATGTCCGGTATCGAGATCCGCAAGGTCACCGCCCGCATCGGCGCCCACGTCTCCGGTGTCGACATCTCCAGGCCGCTCGACGAGGAGACGGCCGCCGCCCTCCGGGACGCCCTCAACGTCCACAAGGCGCTGGTCTTCGACGAGGTGAACCTCGACGACGAGGGCCAGCAGGCCTTCGCCCGGCACTTCGGCGAGCTCACCTCCGCCCACCCGACCGTGCCCGCCGTGGACGGCGCCCCGAACGTCCTGCCCGTCGACAGCGAGGGGGGCCGCGCCGCCAACAACTGGCACACCGACGTCACGTTCGTCCTCAACCCGCCGCAGGCCAGCACCCTGCGCAGCCTGACGATCCCGCCGTACGGCGGCGAGACGCTGATCTCCAACTCGGCTGCCGCGTACCGAAATCTGCCCGAGCCGCTGCGCCGGCTGGCCGACGGACTGTGGGCCGAGCACACCAACGACTACGACTACGCCGTACCGGAGGAGACGCTGGACGAGGAACAGGCCGCCCGGCGCGCCCAGTTCACCTCGATCAAGTTCCGCACGGCCCACCCGGTGGTCCGGGTCCACCCGCTGACCGGTGAACGCGGGCTGTTCATCGGCGGGTTCGCACAGCGGATCGTGGGGCTTTCGGTGAGCGAGTCCCGCAAGGTCCTCGATCTGCTCCAGGCGTATGTGACCCGGCCGGAGAACCTGCTGCGGCACCGCTGGTCTCAGAACCAGCTCGTGCTCTTCGACAACCGCATCACCCAGCACTACGCCGTCGACAACTACGACGGTCTGCCGCGCCGGCTGCACCGGGTGACCGTCGCCGGGGAGGTGCCGGTGGGCATCGAGGGCAAGGAGAGCTACTCGATCGAGGGGGACGCCTCGCACTACACGGCCGTAGCCGCCTAGTCACAGCCGGTGCCGGACCAGTCCACAGTCTGGGCGGCCTCCCCTCTGACCTGGGGAGACCACCCAGACTGTGGGCGTTTTTGCCGTCTCACGCACTGGACGAACCGCGCCGATGCCCAGCACCACCGTCAAGGCTCCACGAGAGTCCGAAGCCTCCCTGACCCACGGCCTCAAGCAGCGCCATCTGTCGATGATCGCCCTCGGCGGGGTGATCGGTGCCGGACTGTTCGTCGGTTCCGGCGCCGGGATCGCCGCCGCCGGGCCCTCGATCGTCCTCGCCTACACGCTCTCCGGCCTCCTCGTGATGCTGGTGATGCGGATGCTCGGCGAGATGTCGGCCGCGTACCCGTCCTCCGGCTCCTTCTCCGCGCACGCCGAGCGGGCGTTCGGGCCCTGGGCGGGCTTCACCGTCGGCTGGTCCTTCTGGATCCTGCTGTGCACGGCCGTGGGCCTGGAGGGCATCGGCGCGGCGAAGATCGTGACCGGCTGGCTGCCCGGGACGCCCGACTGGGCCTGGGTGGCCCTGTTCATGGTGGTCTTCTGCGTCACGAACCTGGCCGCGGTGAAGAACTTCGGCGAGTTCGAATTCTGGTTCGCGGCCCTCAAGGTCGGCGCGATCGGGCTGTTCCTGGTCCTCGGGGTGCTGGCGATCGCCGGTGTCCTGCCCGGCACGGACGCTCCGGGCACCGCGAACCTGACCGGCCGAGGAGGCTTCTTCCCGGGCGGCGGCGAGGGCCTGGTCGTCGGCCTGCTCGCCTCCGTCTTCGCGTACGGCGGCCTGGAGACGGTCACCATCGCGGCGGCCGAGTCCGAGGACCCGGTACGCGGGGTGGCGAGCGCGGTCCGTACGGCGATGTGGCGCATCGCGCTGTTCTACGTCGGCTCGATGGCGGTCATCGTCACCCTGGTCCCCTGGGACTCGAAGTCCGTCGTGGAGAAGGGCCCGTACGTCGCCGCCCTCGACGAACTGGGCATCCCGGGAGCGGGGCAGCTCATGAACGTCGTCGTCCTGGTCGCCCTCCTGTCCGCGATGAACGCCAACGTCTACGGCTCGTCCCGCATCGCCTACTCCCTGGTCGAGCGGGGCCTCGGCCCCGGCCTCCTGGGGCGCGTCTCCGGTGGTGTCCCGCGCCTGGCGGTCCTCGCCTCCAGCGTCTTCGGCTTCGCCTGTGTGGTCCTCAGCCACTGGCGCCCCGACGACGTCTTCTCCTGGCTCCTCAACATGATCGGCGCGGTCATCCTCGTCGTCTGGGGCTTCATCGCCGTCTCCCAGCTGCGGCTGCGCCGCGCGCTGGAACGCGAGGCCCCCGAGCGGCTGACCGTCCGCACGTGGGCGTTCCCCTACCTGACCTGGGTCGCCCTGGCGGGCATGGCCGCGATCCTCGTCCTGATGGCCCGCGAACCTGACACCCGCGTTCAGCTGTACTGGACGGGCGGGATGACGCTGGTGCTGGCGGGCGTGGGATACGCGCGACAGAAACGCCTTCTTGTTGCTAGCTTGTAGTTGCGAGCTACTTGCAATAAGAGTCCGGAGGGGACCCCTGCATGCCCGTCTACACGCTGCCCGACCTGCCGTACGACTACTCCGCACTCGCGCCCGTGATCAGTCCCGAGATCATCGAGCTGCACCACGACAAGCACCACGCGGCCTATGTGAAGGGCGCCAACGACACGCTGGAGCAGCTGGCGGAGGCGCGGGACAAGCAGTCGTGGGGGGCGGTGAACGGGCTGGAGAAGAACCTGGCCTTCCACCTCTCCGGGCACATCCTGCACTCCATCTACTGGCGGAACATGTCCGGCGACGGGGGCGGCGAGCCGCTGGAGGCCGACGGCGTGGGCGAGCTCGCGGACGCGATCGCCGAGTCCTTCGGGTCGTTCGCCGGTTTCAAGGCGCAGCTGACCAAGGCCGCCGCGACCACGCAGGGGTCCGGCTGGGGCGTCCTCGCCCACGAGCCGCTCAGCGGACGGCTGATCGTCGAGCAGGTCTACGACCACCAGGGCAACGTCGGCCAGGGCTCGACCCCGATCCTGGTCTTCGACGCCTGGGAGCACGCCTTCTACCTCCAGTACAAGAACCAGAAGGTCGACTTCATCGACGCGATGTGGGCCGTCGTCGACTGGCAGGACGTGGCCCGGCGCTACGAGGCCGCCAGGTCCCGTACGGACGTACTGCTGCCGGCGCCCTGAGCGGCCCGCACCCGGAGCGTCCCGCCTCGTGATCGTCTTCTCAACCTTCATGCGGCGGGCGGAAGGACGGGAAACCCCCGCGAGGACGTGACTCGCGGGGGTTTCCCATGAGCCGGGAGCTCAGGCCTTGCGGCCCACACCGCCGTGCTGGCCGATCGGGGCCGGGGCCGCGCCGCCGTCCGGGCGCCACAGCGGGACCGACACCACGCCCGGGTCCACCAGCTCCAGGCCCTCGAAGAAGGCCTCGATCTTGTCCACCGGGCGCAGGAAGTAGGGCACCGCGCCGGTCTCGTTGTAGGCGTCCTGAGCGTGCTCGTAGTCCGGGTCGGTGCCGCGCGAGCCGTCGTTGACGCAGAGGTGGCTGCCGGAGGGCAGGCCCGCCACCAGCCGGCCGACCAGCTCGCGGGCCAGGTCGTAGTCGGCGACATGGCCGAGGATGCCGCTGAGGATCAAGGCCGTGGGGCGGGTCAGGTCGAGGGTCCGGGAAGCCGCCTCGAGGATCTTCTCCGGCTCGTAGAGCGTCAGGTCCTCGTACGCCGTCTCACCCTCCGGGGTGGAGGTGAGCAGGGCGCGGGCGTGGGCGAGGACCAGCGGGTCGTTGTCGACGTAGACGATCTTCGACTCGGGGGCGAAGCGCTGGGCGACCTCGTGGGTGTTGTCGACCGTGGGCAGCCCGGTGCCGACGTCCAGGAACTGGCGGACGCCCGCCTCCTGGACCAGGTACCGGATGCTGCGGCCGAGAAAGGCGCGGCTGCTGCGGGCGATGGTGACGATGCCGGGGAAGACGGCCGTGTAGGCGTCGCCGGCCGCCTCGTCGACGGGGTAGTTGTCCTTGCCGCCGAGCCAGTAGTTCCAGATCCGGGCCGAATGCGGCACCGAGGTGTCGATCTCCGTCATGGGCCCATCGTGCTACGACCTGTCCGGCTCGCACGGCACATTGAGGGAGAGAAGTGCGGCGGATCCGTCCTTGTCGAGGCGGAGTTCGGTGATCGCCGCGTTGCGCAACCGCGGGAACACTCTGCGGTACTCCCCGAGCGGGATCGACAGCAGCGCGCACAGCACCAGCCGCAGCAGGGTGTTGTGGGCGACGACCAGGACGCGCTCGCCGGGGTGGGCGGCGGCGATGCGGCGCAGGGCCTCCGTGCCCCGGGCGGCGGCCGCCGCCGGGTCCTCCGCGCCAGGGAAGGGGTACGTCACCGGGTCCGCGCGGAAGGCCTCGGCCGCGTCGGGCACCTCGGCGGCGAACTCCGCGAGGGTACGGCCCTCCACCACCCCGAAGTCGCACTCCCTGAGCCCGGGTTCGCGGTGCGGGGTGACGCCGAGGGCACGGCAGGCCGGGTCGGCGGTGGCGATCGCCCGCGACAGGGGTGACGTCCAGATCGCGTCGGGGCGGTGAACGGCGGCCCACCGCCCGAGCGACTCCGCCTGGGCGCGGCCCTCGTCGGTGAGCCCGATGTCGCTCACGCCCGCGTAACGGTTCTCGGCGTGCCAGATGGTCTGCCCGTGCCGGGCCAGCAGCAGGGTCGTGCTCATACTCATGAAACGGTCCGCTCGGTCGGGGTCGGGGCGAGGTGCGCCGTGGTCGAGGGGCGGCCACCGGCCGGGAGGCGGCTACCCGGAGCGGGCATGAGTACCCGCCGCCCGGGGCGGCCCGGACACGCTACGCGGGCGCCCGGCCGAAGGCGCCGTGGGCAGGAGCACCCCTCACGCGGCGGGAGTGGGGTCAGGGTGCCGCGGGGTTCCGGCCCAGGCGGCCGCGCATGAGCCGTGACCTGTGCGGGGAGCCGCCCCGGACGGTGAGGTCGCGGACCGGACGGGTACGGCTCGGCGCAGGCGCCCCGACGAGGGCGCCATCGGCCGGGGTGTCCCCCACGGGGCAAGGATGCGGTCATGATGTCGCCGTGTTCCCGGCCAGGCGGCCGCGCGCGTGGGCCGCGACCGGGGCGGGGAGCCAGCCCCGCTCGGTGAGTTCGTCGACGAGACGGGCGTACGGCTCGGCGAAGAGCGCCGTGCGGCCGGGGCGGGGTTCCACGACCGTGCGGATGCGGACCATGTGCTCGGCGGCCTCGGCGAGGAGGGTGCCGGTGGTGCCGTGGGAGGCCAACGCGGCCATTCCCAGGGCCGGTTCGGTCTGTTCGGGGATGCGGGCCGGGCGGCCGAGGATGTCGGCGCGGAGCTGGTTCCAGTACAGGCTGCGGGCCGCGCCGCCGGTGAAGGTGAGGGGGCCGTCGAGCGGGGCGCCCAGGTGGTGCAGGTAGTCCAGGCAGAGGCGTTCCGCGAAGGCGACGCCCTGGAGGAGCGCGGCCCAGCGGTCGGCGTCGTCGGCGGGGGTGCCGAGGAGGAGGGCGGTGGCGTCCGGGGCACGGAACGGGAACCGCTCTCCGCGCGACACCAGCGGGTAGGCCACCGCGCCGGACGGCTCGAACGCGGCCGCCCGTTCGTCCATGGCCACCGGGTCCACGTCGGCCGGGAGCGCCCCGGCGCCCACGCTCGACGCCCCGCCGGGCAGCCAGGTACCGCCCGGCGCACGGTGGTTGTAGACCACGCCGGCCGGGTCACGGACCGGGTCGGGGGCGGCCCCCTTCAGCACGAGGGTGGTGCCGAGCACCGAGTTCCAGGAACCGTGCCGCAGGGCGCCCGCCGCGATCTGGGCCGCGCAGCCGTCGGTCATCCCGGCGATGACCGGAGTGCCGGCCGGGATGCCGGTCTCCTCGGCGGCGGCCGGGCAGACCTCGCCGAGACGGCTGCCGGGGAGGACGACCTCGGGAAGCTCCAGGGCGATGTCCGGCCAGGCGTCGCGCTCGACGTCGTAGCCCGTCTTCAGCGCGTGACTGGAGTCGGTGGGCACCGGCCGGCCGACCAGGCGGGCGGTGACGACGTCGGGCTGGTGGGTGACCCGGCCCTTTCCGCCGTACTCCCGCACCAGCCACAGCGCCTTCGGCAGCGCCCAGGTGTCCTGGACCGCGAGGCCCGCCGCACGCAGCCCGGCCGCCTCACCCGCCGCGCGTCCGTCGTCGTACATGAGCGCCGGGGTCGTCGGCCTGCCCTCCGGGTCCGTCAGCAGGACCGTCCCCGACGTCCCGCACACCGCGAGGCCACCGATCCGTACGCCCGTCCGGGTGAGAAGCGCGGAACTGCACGCCGTGCGCACCGCCGCCCACCACTCCCCCGGATCCTGCTCGTGCCGCACGCCCTCGCGCCGGCCGCCGAGCGGGGCGGAACCCCGGCCCAGCACGGTTCCGTCGGCCGTGACCGCCAGCGCGCGCACGCTCTGGGTGCCGAGGTCGAGCCCCAGCCACGCCGTCTCGTTCTCGTCCGTCATCTCTGTCATCTCCGCCCTACCGGCACCTCCCACCCGCACGGGGTCTATGCGTACCCCGGACACGCGGCTCAACATCGTGTCAGTGAAGCGACGATCCGGAGGTCGACGATGCCCCAGAGGACCGATCCCGTACGTGTCGTGGCGGCCGGCGACCACTTCGTACTGCCGGGGCTGATCGCCGGGGCCGTCGAGGCCGAGCTGGGCGGGATCGCCGTGGAGACGAAGGAAGTGACGCTCGGCTGGCCGCTGGAACCCTTCGGGCCCGTCTCGGAGGTGACGGAGGCGAGCGACGCCGAGGACGAGCTGATCGAGGCGCTGGACGGCGCGGAGGTCCTCGTCACCCAGATGGGCCCGGTCACCGAGCGGGTGCTGAACGCCGCCGACAGCCTGCGGCTGGTCGTGGTCTGCCGGGGCGGCCCGGTCAACGTGAACCTCGACGCGGCCAAGGCCCGTGACGTGCGGGTGTGCTTCGCGCCCGGCCGCAACGCCGCCGCCACCGCCGAGTTCACCGTCGGCATGCTGCTGGCCGCCGTGCGCCGCATCCCGCAGGCCCACGACCTCCTTGCCGGACAGGGCAGTTGGGAGGGCGGCGCCGCCTACTACACGTACGAGCACAGCGGCCTGGAGCTGGAGGACCTGCCCGTCGGACTCGTCGGTTACGGCGCCGTCGGCAGCAGGGTCGCCCGCGTGCTGTGCGCCTTCGGCGCGCAGGTCATGGTGTACGACCCCTATGTGCGCGGCGAGATCCACGGCCTGCGCGTCTCCTCCCTCGACCAGCTCCTGACCCGCTCCCGGGTGATCACCCTGCACGCCCGCCTCACCGCCGAGACCCGCGGCCTGATCGGCGCCCGTGAGCTGGACCTGCTGCCCCGGGGGGCGGTCGTGGTGAACGTGGCCCGCGGCCCGCTCGTCGACGAGAGCGCCCTGTGCGACGCCCTCGAAGCAGGCCGGCTGTCCGCGGCCGCCCTCGACACCTACGTGCACGAGCCGCTGCCCTCGGACTCCCGCCTGCGCGCCCTGGCCGACCGGGTCGTCCTGACCCCGCACCTCGGCGGGGCGAGCCGCGCGGTGGCCGAGAAGGCGGCGAGGATCGCGGCGGAGGAGGTGGGCCGCTGGGCGCGGGGGGAGCGGTTGGCGCACTGCTTGACGTGACCTGGAAGGGATGTTCATGTACGTCGGTATCGATGTGGGCACGTCCGTCGTCAAGGCCGCCGCCTTCGACGCCGAGGGCCGTCAACTGGCCGTCGCGTCACGCCCGGTGGAGCTCTCCCTGCACGGCGGGTTCGTCGAGCAGGACATGGAGGAGGTCTACGGCGCGGTCGTCGAGGTCCTCGGCGAGCTGACCGGGCAGGTGCCGGAGCCGGTGGAACTGGCCGGGCTGACCGGGCAGGGCGACGGGGTGTGGCTGGTCGACCGAGAGGGACGGCCGGTGCGGTCGGCGCTGTCCTGGATGGACGGGCGGGCACACGAACTGCTCGACCAGTGGCTCGCGGACGGCACCTTCGAGACGGTGTTCCGGCGGACCGGCGGCGCGATGTTCCCGGGCTCGCCGGGGCCGTTGCTGGCCTGGCTGGACCGGTACGACCCGAAGTCCCTGGACGCCGCGTCCGCGGCCGTGTACTGCAAGGACATGGTCTTCCAGCGGCTGACGGGTGCCGCGCGGGCGACGACGGACGTGTCGGACGCGTCCATGCCCTTCCTCGACCCCCGGACGCGGTCGTACGACAACCGGGTGGTGGAGCTGCTGGGGCTCACGCGTCGTCGGCGGCTGCTGCCTCCCGTCGGGGACCCGATCGCCACGGCTTCGGCTCGGGAAGGGCTGCCGTCCGGGACACGGCTCTCGAACGGGCCCTACGATCTGCCGGCCTGCGCGCTGGGCGCGGGGGTGACCGCGCCGGGCGACGGGCTCCTCATCGTCGGCACCTGTCTGGCCGCGCTCGTCGCCACCACCGAGCTGGACCTGACCGGCGAGCCGGCCGGGCTGTACATCTCCACCGACCGGCCCGGACACCGGCTTCGGGCGATGCCGGCGATGGTCGGTACCGCCGCGCTGGACTGGGTGCTGTCGACGACGGGGGTGACGCACGCGGAGGTGGACGACCTGCTGGCGTCCACTCCGCCGGGGGCGCACGGGGTGCGGGTGCTGCCGTACTTCGCGCCGTCCGGGGAGCGGGCCCCGTTCGTCGAGCCGCATCTGCGGGCCGAGCTCAGCGGTGTCTCCCTGGAGACGACGCCTGCCGATCTGATCCGGGCGACCTGTGAGGGAATCGGGTACGCGGCCCGGCATTGCCTGGAGGCGGCGGGGCTGACGGGGTCGCTGGCGGTGTGCGGGGGCGGGACGCGGAGTTCCGCGTGGACGCAGCTGCTGGCGGACGTACTCGGGCGCCCGTTGCGGGTCGTGGAGGGTGAGGTGGGGGCCCGGGGGGCGGTACTGGCCGCGGCGGAGCGGTACGGGGTTCCCCTGGACGCGGGTGCCTGGACGGAGCCGACGGCGATCGTGGAGCCGGACGCAGGGCGGGCGTCGTCCTACGCGAAGGGATACGAGGAGCACCTGGGTCGCCTGAAAGAGGCCCGTGGACGAGCGAGGGGCTGACGATGCGCGGGGCCCGGCGCGGGCGAAGCGCTGAGCAGGCGGGACGGCCCGCGGACAAGCCGGGCCCTGACGACGCGAGGCCCCGGCGCCGGCGACACGCTGAACAGAAGAGAAAGCCCGTGGCCGAGCGAAGCACAGACGATGCGCGGGGCCCGGCGCGGGCGAGACCTGAACCACGCGAGGCCTCGGGGACGGGCCAGGCACCGACCCGCGCCCGAAGACCCGGCACGGGCCAGGCACCCACCCGTGCCCAAAGACCCGGCACGGGCCAGGCACCCACCCGTGCCCAAAGACCCGGCACGGGCCAGGCACCCACCCGTGCCCGAAGACCCGGCACGGGCCAGGCACCCACCCGTGCCCGAAGGCCCGGCGCGGACGGGACGCCGGCCCATGCCGGAAATCCCGGCGCGGGCGCGGTGCCAAGTGTGCGGCGGGACCGATTCCGGGCTGCCGCCCGGGCCCCGCGAGGTTCTACGCTCGCGGGGCCGAGGTCCCCGGCCGCGGGCTACCGGAGGGTCACATGCCGAAGATGCCGTGTCCGAACTGCGGCTCGTCCGAGGAGTTCGAACCGCTCAGGGACGACAAGGAGAGAGCGCACGTCCGCGAGCACAAGCCGAAGTGGGCCCGCCTGAACGCGTACTACCGCTGCTCCCGCGGCAGCTGCCGGCGATACCAGCGGCGGGGTGACGTGAAGGACGGCGGCACCTTCCCCGAGCCCGACTCCAAGTGAGCCCGCCCTACAGGTTGCTGAAGTCCGGGCCCTTCGTACGGGTGCGCTTGATCTCGTAGAAGCCCGGGACCGACGCCACCGCGAGGGTGCCGTCCCAGAGCCTGGCCGCCTCCTCGCCCTTGGGGGCCGGGGTGACGACCGGGCCGAAGAAGGCGATCTGCTCGCCGTCCGCGCCGGGGACCGCGATGACCGGGGTGCCGACGTCCTGGCCGACCTTGTCGATGCCCTCCTTGTGGGAGGCGCGCAGCTCGGCGTCGAACTCGAAGTCCTTCTGGTCGAAGTACTCGATCAGGTCGGCGGGCAGGCCGACGTCCGCCAGGGCGCCTTCGACGGCCTCGCGCGTCGGGCCCTGGCCCTCGTTGTGGATACGGGTGCCGAGTGCGGTGTACAGCGGGCCGAGGATGTCGGAGCCGTGCTTCTGCCAGGCCGCGGTGACCACCCGGATCGGCTGCCAGGCCTTGGTCTCCAGCAGCTCGCGGTACTCCTCGGGCAGCTCGTCGATCTTCGGCTCGTTGAGCACCGCCAGGCTCATGATGTGCCAGCGCACCTCGATGTCCCGGACCTTCTCCACCTCCAGGACCCAGCGGGAGGTCATCCAGGCCCAGGGGCACAGCGGGTCGAACCAGAAGTCGACGGGGGTCTTGCCGGAGGCACTCGTGGTCTCGGACATGGGTCTCCTAGAGAAGTGTTCGTTTCCACCGGCAACACCGGCCGTCGCCCGCCCCATTCCCGGCTGACCGATGTCAGGAGCACATGGCAGGATCGGGCCTGTCCGCATGCTGAACACCATCCGAGGGAGCATCGCCGTGCCCGGTGAGAATCTGTCCCGTGACGAGGCCCGGGAGCGGGCCCGCCTGCTGTCCGTCGACGGGTACGAGGTGTCCCTCGACCTGCGCTCGGCGGTCGGTGACCAGGCCGGGGACGGTCCGCGCACCTTCCGGTCGGTGACCGCGATCCGCTTCCGGTGCAACGAGCCGGGGGCCACGAGCTTCGCGGACCTGATCGCCCCGAGCGTCACGGCTCTCTCACTGAACGGCCGGGACCTCGACCCCGGCGAGGTCTTCGACGGCTCCCGGATCGCCCTGGAGGACCTGGCCGCCGACAACGAACTGATCGTGGACGCCCAGTGCGCCTACTCCCGCACCGGCGAGGGCATGCACCGCTTCGTCGACCCCGAGGACGGCGAGGTCTACCTCTACACGCAGTACGAGCCCGCCGACTCCCGCCGCGTCTTCGCGAACTTCGAGCAGCCGGACCTCAAGGCGCCCTTCCGCTTCGAGGTGCGGGCGCCGGAGGGCTGGACGGTGTGGAGCAACGGGGTCGGCTCGGAGAACGACGGGGTCTGGCGGTTCGCGGAGACGAAGCCGATCTCGACGTACATCACCTGTGTGGTGGCGGGCCCGTACCACTACGTCACCGACTCGTACTCCCGTACTCTCGCCGACGGCACGACACTGGAGATCCCCCTCGGCGCCCTGTGCCGCAAGGGGCTCGCCCCCCACTTCGACTCCGACGACGTGTTCCTCGTCACCAAGCAGGGCCTGGACTTCTTCCACGAGCACTTCGACTACCCGTACCCCTTCGGGAAGTACGACCAGGCGTTCGTGCCCGAGTACAACCTCGGCGCGATGGAGAACCCGGGGCTCGTCACCTTCCGCGAGGAGTTCATCTTCCGGGGCAAGGTCACCCGGGCGTCCTACGAGAGCCGGGCCAACGTCGTCCTGCACGAGATGGCACACATGTGGTTCGGTGACCTGGTCACCATGGTGTGGTGGGACGACCTGTGGCTGAAGGAGTCCTTCGCGGACTTCATGGGCACCTTCGCGAACGTCGGCGCGACCCGCTTCACCGACGCCTGGATCACCTTCGCCAACCGTCGCAAGGCCTGGGCCTACCGCGCCGACCAGCTGCCCTCCACGCACCCCATCACCGCGGACATCCGCGACCTCCAGGACGCCAAGCTCAACTTCGACGGCATCACGTACGCCAAGGGCGCCTCCGTACTGAAGCAGCTCGTCGCGTACGTCGGCCAGGACGCGTTCCTGGAGGGCGCCCGGCGCTACTTCAAGCGGCACGCGTACGGCAACACACGGCTCGGTGACCTGCTGTCCGTGCTGGAGGAGACCAGCGGGCGGGACATGGGCACCTGGGCCCGGTCCTGGCTGCAGACGGCCGGGGTCAACTCCCTCACCCCGCAGGTGCTGTTGAACGCCGAGGGGCGGGTCGACGAGCTGGCGGTGGTGCAGGAGGCCGCGGAGTCGCACCCGGAGCTGCGTCCGCACCGGGTGGCGATCGGCCTGTACCGCGTGGAGGACGGCGGCCTGGTGCGGTACGCGCGCGCCGAGGCCGACATCGACGGTCCGCGGACGGTCGTTGCGGAACTGGCGGGTGCCGAGGCTCCCGCGCTGGTCCTGGTCAACGACGACGACCTGACCTACTGCAAGACCCGCTTCGACGCGGGCTCCCTGGAGACCCTGAAGTCGGCGCTCGGCGACCTCACCGACCCGCTCGCCCGCGCGCTGTGCTGGTCGGCGCTGTGGAACATGACGCGGGACGCGCTGCTCCCGGCCGGGGAGTTCATGGAGATCGTGCTGCGCTTCGCGGGCCGCGAGTCGGACATCGGCGTCCTGCAGATGCTGCACGCCTGGGCCGAGTCGGCGCTCACGCACTACGTGGCGCCCGAGGGCCGGGAGCGGGCCGGGGCGCTGCTCGCCGAGGGGGCCGAGCGGGAGCTGTACGCCGCCGAGCCGGGCAGCGAGCAGCAGCTGGCGTGGGCGCGGTTCTTCGCGCGGACGGCCGGGGGGCCGGGCGGCTTCGAGCTGCTGCAGGGTCTGCTGGACGGCACGGCGGACATCGCCGGGCTGGACGTCGACCAGGAGCTGCGGTGGGCGTTTTTGGAACCGCTCGCCGCGCACGGGATCGCCGACGAGAAGGCGCTGGCCGCCGAACTCGCCCGCGACGACACCGCGTCCGGCAAGCGCCATCACGTCCGCTGTCTGGCCGCCCGCCCTTCCGAGGCGGTGAAGGCGCAGGCGTGGGCGCAGGTCGTGCAGTCCGACGCGCTGTCCAACGCCCTGGCCGAGGCGACGATCTCGGGGTTCAACCGGCCGTCGCAGCGGGAGCTGCTCGCGCCGTACACGGAGAAGTACTTCGCGGTGATCGAGCGGATCTGGCAGGACCGTTCGATCCAGATCGCGATGAACATCGTCTCGGGGCTGTTCCCCTCCCTGCAGGACCCGCGGACGACGCTGGACGCGGCCGACGCGTGGCTCACGGCGCACGAGGACGCGGCGCCGGCGCTGCGGAGGCTGGTGCTGGAAGGGCGGGACGATCTGGCGCGGGCGCTGCGGGGGCAGGAGTGCGATGCGCGGGCCGTCAATCACGGATGACCTTTGGCCTGAGCTTGGGCGTCCGGTAGCCGTTACGAAATCCTGTCAATAGCAGCCGTAACCCCTGGTCCCACCCGAATGGACCAGGGGTTTTCGCTCCCTGCTCGGCATCCGAACACCCGTCCTTTAGTGCTGCCTTGTCCGTATTTGTCGACGAGCGTGTAACAGCGGTTAGCGGGCGGACCGGAGGCGGGAATCTCCGCTGCATGAACCACAACACCCCGGTCCCCCCGCTCTCCCCCCGTCCCCTGCGTCACCTCTCCGAGGTGCACCGCCGTGTCGTGACGGCCGGCCGGCTGCGTGCGACCGGCGTCTCGGTCGCCGAGGCCAACGAGCAGTGCCGGCCCGGCGGCCCCTGGCAGCAGATCCTCCCCGGTGTCTTCCTGCTCCACCCGGGCCCGCCGACCAGCGAGGAGCGGCTGCACGCGGTGCTGATGTACGCGGCACGGGAGCAGAGCGCCGGGGTCCCGACGCAGCCGGGCGCGGAGGAGCCGCACCGCCCGGTGTACGCGGAGGCGATGATCACCGGGCTCGCCGCGCTGACGCTGTACGGCTTCAGCTCGACCCCGCCGCTGCTCTCCCTGGACCGGATCGACGTCCTGGTCCCGAGGATGCGCCGGCTGCGCTCGACGGGCGGCGTGCGGATCGTCCGCACGTCGTCGCTCCCCGCCGCCGAACAGGTCACCGGCGTCCCGGTCGCCCCGGTGCCCCGCGCCCTCGCCGACGCGGTCACCGAACTGACCGACGCGGGCGCGGTACGCCGGCTGCTGACGGAGGCGGTACGCGGCGGACACTGCGAACCGGCAGCGGTCGTACGGGAGTTGAACAACGCGAAACTGCTGAGCCGCCCGCACGTGGTCGACGCCGTGGACTCCCTGCTCGCCGAGGGACGCGCCATCGCGGAGGACCGTCTGTACCGGATGGTCGAGGAGTACGGCCTCCCCGACCCGGTGTGGAACGTCGACCTGAGGCTGCCGGGCGGCCCCCACCTCGGCGGCCTGGACGCCTACTGGCCGGAGCAGGCGGTCGCGGTCGAACTGGACACCCGCGCCCCGCGTCAGGGCCACCGGCAGGACGACGACGCGCTCTGGTCCGAGTACGCCCGCAAGCGCGAGCACCTGGAGCGGCTCGGCATCACGGTCGTCCACATCACCCCGCGCAAGCTCCGGGACGCGATGGAACAGCAGGCGACGGTGGTCCGTACGGCGCTCATGGCCTCCGGCGACCGAGATCCCGCCGCCTATGTCGTGGTGCTGCCCCGGTAGTGACGGACCGGGGCGGGATCAGGAGGGGAGAGGAGGGGCCACGGCGCTGGGGAGCCGGGGCCCCTCCTCGTTCGCGCCGGCGCGTGATCGCCGCGCTGTCGCCGAGCGCGGCTACTCGCCGCAGAACTCCGCCTCGACCACCGCGTCGCTGTCCCCCGACCAGTCGCCGTTGAAGTTGAAGGAGACGGAGTGCTTGCCGTCGGCCGTGGTCACGGCCACGGAGCTCGAGCCGTGGATGCCGCCGTCGTGGCCCCAGACGTGGACGCCGCAGCTGAGCTTGCGGTCCATGAGACCGAGGCCGTAGCCGGCGTTCGGGATGCCCTCGACGGGCACCGTGGTCTTCATCTCCTTCAGCTGCTTCGGGGGGAGCAGCCTGCCCTTCAGCAGGGCCGAGTAGAAACGGTCCAGGTCCGCCGAGTCGGAGATCATCTCGCCCGCCGAGGAGGCGAGGGAGGGGTTCAGCTTCGTGACGTCGTACGTCGGCCCCGTCGCGGTCTGCGCCAGCTTGGAGTAGGCCCGGCTGCTGGGCCGCGGAACGGTGACGCGGGTGCCCGGCACCGAGGTGGCGGTCAGATGCAGCGGCTCGATGACGCGGTGCCGGATCTCCTCGCCGTACGACCGTCCGGTGACCTTCTGGATCACCATGCCGGCCACGACGTAGTTGGTGTTGGAGTAGTTCCAGGACGTGCCCGGCGCGAAGTCCGGCTTGTGGGCCATGGCGGTCGCGACGAGCCGCTCGGGAGTCAGCGTGTCGTAACGGTGCTCGAAGAAGCCGTCCTTGAGGAAGTACGTGCGCCCGAACGTCTCGTCGGCGGTGTAGTTGAAGATCCCGCTGGTGTGGTTGAGGAGCTGCCGGACGGTGATCCGGCTGCCGTCGTGGCCGTTGCCGTGGACCACGCCGGGCAGCCACTTGTCCACCGTGTCGTCGAGCGACAGCCGTCCCTCCGCCTCCAGTTGGAGCAGCACGGTGGAGACGAAGGTCTTGGTGATGCTGCCGACGCGGTAGCGGTCGTCCGCCGAACGCGGCGCGTGCGTCCTGAGGTTGCCGACCCCGGCGGTGGTCGACCAGGTGCGCCGGCCGTCCTTCGCGGTGAGCGTCACCCCCGGCACGCCGTCCTTCACCGCGGCGCGGACGGCCTGCCGGGTCGCGCGGTGATCGTCACCGGTTCCGGTGGACTGCGCCGCCAGCGCCGGGGCGGCGAAGCCGGCCGTGAGCGCCACGGTCGTCGCCGCCACCATCACAGTCGTACGTACGGTCATGTCTTCCCCCAGTCCGGGCACGCTCGGCGAGCATGCTCGGCGGGAGAGACCGGCACCTGCGGGGGAAGGTTGAGGCGGATCAGGGGGTTGATCCTTTTTCAGCCCTTCTTCAGAACCAGCTCCGTGTTCCGGTCCCCCGAGCCGCCGCCGAGCTTGTTGCTCGACCCGGGGGCGTTGTAGGCCAGTTCGCGGTAGAGGGCGGCGAGGCCGGTCTGGGAGAGGTCGGTGAAGTCGGTGCGGTGGGGGGCCGCGGACTCGATCAGGGTGGTGAAGACCGAGACCGTGCCGTCCTTGTTGTCGGCCAGCTCGATGACCCGGGCGAGATGCGGGAAGTCGATGTGGGAGGCGGTGGAGATCTCCCAGAAGGAGCCGCCGTCGGGGGCCGGGTGGGCGGTGATCGCGTTGCGGTGGATGTGGCCGTTCACCCAGGCGAGGACGTTGCTGTGACGGGCGAGGAGGGCGACGACCTCCTGGCCGTTGTGCCGGCGCTCACCCGGGTGGGCCGGGTCGGGGCGGGTGTTGTCCATCGAGTCGCTGGTGTGGTGGCTGAAGACGACGACGTAGGAGTCCTTGTTCGCCCGCAGCGTCCGGTCCAGCCACCGCAGCTGCCCGGTGCCGATGGACCCCTGGAAGTGGCCGCCCGGGTCGGTGGTGTCCAGGCTGATGCCGATGACGTCGTCGGCGACGCGGAAGCTGTAGTACTGGGTGCCCGCGTCGAGGTTGGCGGTGGAGTAGCCGTGCCCGACCGGGCCGACGCCGCGGTACGCGGGGTCGAGGTGGGCCGTGAGGTAGTCGCGGGCGGTGTAGGGGGCGCGCCGCTCGTCGGGGGTGACCGAGCGCATGTTCCGGGTGTGCGCCTTGAGGAGGTCGCGGAAGGCGTGGCCCTGGGGGTCGGATGCCTTCCTGATCATGTCCTGGAGTTTCTTCCCCTCGGACGCGGGCAGCGACATCAGCTTCTTGCCGCCGACGGCGTACTCGGCGAGCCAGGAGTCGCCGTGGCCGTAGCAGCCCAGCGGCAGGCTGTCGTGGTTCCCGACCGTGGAGTACCAGGGAATGGTCAGGCCGGGGCTGTTCACCTCCCGGACGGCGGCGGCCAGGTAGCCCTGGAGGTGCGGGAAGCCGAGCTGCTTGTCCTGGTCGCGGGTGGTCGAGTCGGGCTGCCAGTACTGCTTGAGGCCGCTGTTCTGGACGCCCTCGTAGTGGCGCGGGTCCCCGGAGTTGGGGGTGATCCGGCCGCCGCTCATGACGGTCAGGAACCAGTCCAGCTCGGTGCGCGAGTTGTTGTCCGTGTTGTCGCCGGTCGTCATGGCGAACTGGAGCGGGGCGCCGGTGGCGGGGGCGCCCCGCAACGCGTTGATCCGCTCGACGAGCGAGATCGCGCCGGGCACGGTCAGCGCCTCCTGGGGCCGCCAGGCGTGCGCGTCGATGGAGCGCAGGTACTCCAGGCGTATCGGGTGCTGGCTGTCCATCAGATGCAGGTCGGTGAGCTGCACGAACGCGGCCAGCGGGGTACGCCGGCCGGCCCGCCCGGCCTTCGGGGCGGCGAGGTCGGAACGCACCTTGCGGCTCCAGCCGGGACCATTGCCCAGGCGCCGGTAGCCGGAGCTCGTGCGCGGGGCGGCGACGGAGGCGACGGTGGTGCCGCGGGTGTAGGGGGCGAGGGGGGCCTCGACCGGGGCGGCGGCCTTGTGGACGGTCTGGGCCACCGGTGCCTCGGCCGGAGCACCGGTCGTCGCGGCCTGGCTGTCGGTGGGCCGCAGGGCGTAGCCGACCCCTGCGGAGGCGGCGGCCGCGCCCGCGGCGGCGAGGACGGTACGGCGGTGGACCCCCAGCGTGGTGCTGGCGACAGAGCGTGTGCGCGACATGGCGCGATCTCCCCGAGTGCGAACTGCGTCGGCAGTGGTCGCGGGGTGATCGCGTTCGCGAACAACCCGCTCTCACTGGATGCTTGGCATCGGGGATGACCTGCGCGTGAACGAGACGGCAACGCGCAACGCCGATCACCGTACGTGGATCTTGGCCCACCCCGCGCGTTCAGGAGCGCTCGTCGAACGGCCCGAGGGCGGTCACTCCGTGTTCATCTGCCGGGGTACGACACCTATCCCCCGGGCCGTCCGGCCACCGGCCGCTCCCGCCACAGCCGCAGACCGAAGTCGACCAGCGGGACCTGGTGCAGCGCCGGTACCGCGTCGAGGTCGTGCCACTCGGCCATGTCCGTGGAACCGCCGACCTCGAAGCGCAGCTCGCCATCGGTGACGCGGGCCTCGTAGACGAGACCGACATGGTGCTGGTCGACCGTGCGCCCGAAGCGGCGTCGCGACGGGAATCGCACCGACCGCACCCCGAGCAGGCCGGTGACCTCGACGCGGTAGCCCGTCTCCTCGTACACCTCCCGCAGGAGGGTGTCGTGGGGGTCCTCGCCGTGTTCCATCCCGCCGCCCGGCAGGGTCCACTCCGGCACGCCGTCGTTGATCCAGCGGGCGAGCAGGATCTGTCCCTCGCGAACGCATATGGCGTAGGCCGCCACCCTCAACTTCTCGCGCATACCCGCAAGTTAGTCCGCCTCGTCCGGATTGGCCGGTGAGTATTGAGGCGCGGACCAGCGCAGCGGGAGCGCCGACGGGGTCTCGACGGCCTCCCGCGCGGTGCAGCGGACCCTGCACTCGGGGCCGAACGCGGTGGCCGCCTCCCCGGTCAGCTGGAGTGCCGTGCCGGTCGTCCGGACGACACGTCGAGGAACGGCGCCCGGCGCCGGTGCTCGATGGCGGTCTGCGGCAACCGCGCGAAGGCGTCCCGGCATGACGCGCGCCCCAGGGACGCCTGAAAAGGTTGCCCAAAGGGCGCGTGGGGCGAATTGCGCGCTTTCTTGCGGGTCTTCACCGATGTCCCCAAAGGGCATCGCGGGTTTTCCCCATACACCCATATCGATTCGGTCAACTCTCCCTAAACATCCTTCCCGTGCGTAAAGCTGTGCGGTCATCCGGGGTCTTCTTCCGGATCACCGTGGCCAGGTCCGATCGGACCCGGTCACACACCCGCTCGTTCCTTTACCTACAAGGGATGCCGATGACCCTCACCCCCCAGCACGCTCCGATATCGGGCGCGAGACGTGTGGCGCGAATAGCGGCGGCCGCCGGACTGGTCGCCGCGCTCTCGGCGGCGGGGCCGATACCCATGGCCTTCTCCGCCGAGTCGGGTACCACCCCCGCGGCGTCGGACCCGGGCCTGAAGTCCGCCGACGAGAAGCTCGGTTCGGACGACGCCGACGCGCTCGCCGCGGCCAAGGCCGACGGTGCCAAGAACATCACGCTGATGATCGCCACCGCCCCCGGCAGGACCGAGCAGGTCGCCGAGGAGCTGGACGCGGTCAAGGGCGGCCTGGTGGGCCTCACCTACGACAAGCTCGGTTACGTCCGGGCCACCGTCCCCACCGCGAAGGCGGACTCGGCCATCGCCGCCGCCGCGAAGCTCTCCTCCGTGCACGGCATCGACGTCAAGCAGGACATCCCGCTGGACGACCCGAGGCCGAGCGCCGACACCGCCAAGGGCGCCGCGCACAAGGCCACGAAGACCTACCCGGCGCCGAGCGCGAAGACCCCCGCCGAGAACCCGTACAACCCGTCCTTCGAGACGGGCGCCGTCGACTTCGTCGAGGACCACCCGAAGGCGGACGGCCGCGGGGTCACCATCGGCATCCTGGACTCCGGCGTGGACCTCGGCCACCCGGCGCTGCAGAAGACCACCACCGGTGAGCGGAAGATCGTCGACTGGGTGACGTCGACCGACCCGGTCTCCGACGGAGACGCCACCTGGCGGCGGATGAACAACCCCGTCAGCGGCCCGGCCTTCACCATCGCGGGCGCCACCTGGAAGGCCCCGGCGGGCTCCTACCAGTTCAACCTGTTCCGCGAGTCGGCCACCGCCGGCGGTGACGCCAAGGGCGACGCCAACCGCGACGGCGACACCACCGACGTCTGGGGCGTGCTGTACGACGCGGCCGCCGGAACCGTCCGGGTCGACCTGAACAACAACAACGACTTCTCCGACGACACCCCGATGAAGCCGTACAAGGACGGCTTCCAGGTCGGGTACTTCGGCACCGACGACCCGGCGACCGACGTCGCCGAGCGCCAGCCCTTCGTCGTCGAGATCCGCAAGGACGTCGTCTTCGACGCCGCCGGCAACAAGGCCGACTACGTCAACATCGGCGTCATCGAGTCCGAGCACGGCACCCACGTCGCCGGCATCACCGCCGCCAACGGCCTGTTCGGCGGCCGGATGAACGGCGCGGCCCCGGGCGCGAAGCTCGTCTCCTCCCGCGCCTGCACCTGGACCGGCGGCTGCACCAACGTGGCGCTGACCGAGGGCATGATCGACCTCGTCGTCAACCGCGGTGTCGACATCGTCAACATGTCGATCGGCGGCCTGCCCGCGCTCAACGACGGCAACAACGCGCGCGCCGAGCTCTACACGCGCCTCATCGACACCTACGGCGTCCAGCTGGTGATCTCCGCGGGCAACTCCGGCCCCGGCGCGAACACCATCGGCGACCCCGGCCTGGCCGACAAGGTCATCTCGGTCGGCGCGACCATCTCCAAGGCGACCTGGGCCGCCAACTACGGCTCGGCCGTGGAGAAGAAGTACGCGATGATGCCGTTCTCCTCGCGCGGTCCGCGTGAGGACGGCGGCTTCACGCCGACCCTGTCCGCCCCCGGCGCGGCCATCAACACCACCCAGACCTGGCTGCCGGGCTCCCCGGTCGCCGAGTCGGGCTACACGCTGCCGGCCGGCTACTCGATGCTCCAGGGCACCTCGATGGCCTCTCCGCAGGCCACGGGCGCGTCCGCGCTGCTGATCTCGGCCGCCAAGCAGAAGCACATCGCGCTGACGCCGGCCACCCTGCGTACCGCCCTGACCTCGACCGCCGACCACATCAAGGGTGTGCAGGCGTACGAGGAGGGCGCGGGCCTCATCGACATCGTGGACGCCTGGGACGCCATCAAGGACGGCGCCACCGCGAACACCTACACCGTGAAGGCCCCGGTCGACACCGCGATCGACCAGCTCCTGAAGACCCCGGGCTACGGCACCGGTCTCTACGACCGCGAGGGCGGCCTGAAGACCGGTCAGAAGAAGACGTACGACGTCACGATCACCCGTACGTCCGGCGCGGACAAGGCGATCCGGCACGACCTGCACTTCCGCAACAACGCGGGTGACACCTTCCGGATCCTCGGCAAGGACGACATCAGGCTCCCGCTGAACCAGCCGGTGACCGTCAAGGTCCAGGCCCAGCCGAGGTCCGCGGGTCTCAAGAGCGCGATCCTGGTCGTCGACGACCCGAAGACCGAGGGCCTCGACCAGCAGATCCTCACCACGGTCGTCGTCTCGGCGCCGGTGAAGTACACCTACACCGCGTCGAACACCGTGCAGCGCAACAGCACCCAGTCGTACTTCGTGACCGTGCCCGCGGGCGCCAAGTCGCTGGAGGTCGCGATCGGCGGGCTGAAGGACAAGAGCCAGACCCGCTTCATCGCCATCCACCCCTACGGCGTCCCGGTCGACAACACCGGCACCCCGTACTGCTACAACAACTACCTCGACGGCAACGGCTGCAAGCCCGACGCCCGTTCCTACGCCGACCCGCAGGCCGGTGTCTGGGAGATCGAGGTCGAGGCGCGCCGCACCTCGCCGCTGCTCGACAACCCGTACAAGCTGGATGTCGCCGTCTACGGCGCGGTCTTCGACCCGGAGACCGTGACCATCCCCGAGGCCAAGGTCGGTACCCCGGCCACCGCCTCCTGGAAGGTGACCAACACCCTCGCCGCGTTCGACGGCAAGCTGGCCGGCGGCCCGCTCGGCTCGTCCAAGACGGCCCGCCCGACCATCGCCGAGGGCGCCACCCAGACCACCACGGTCGAGGTGCCCGCGGGTGCCAAGTCGCTCGACGTCGCCATCGGCAACGTCTCCGACGTCTCCGCCGACCTGGACCTGACGGTCTACGACGCGGCGGGCACCGTGGTCGGCCAGTCCGCCGACGGTGACTCGGAGGAGGCCGTCTCGGTCGCCTCGCCCGCCGCCGGCACGTACACCATCGAGGTCGCCGGCTACTCGGTCCCGGCCGGGTCCACGGCGTACGACTACCAGGACGTGTTCTTCTCCAGCACCCTGGGCACGGTCTCCGTCTCCGACGCGCCGGTGAAGCTCGCCACGGGCGCCTCGACGACCGTCTCCGGCAGCGTCACCGCCCTGGCGGCCGCCCCGGAGGGCCGTGAGTTCTTCGGCCAGGTCAGCCTCGTCAACGCGCGCGGCACGGTCGCGGGCGTCGGCAACGTGAAGATCGAGAAGGTCACGCCGTAACACTTCTCCGTACGGCGACAAGGGGCGGGCGTCCGAGGGGCGCCCGCCCTTTCTCGTGCCCCTAGCAGGTCAGCCCGCGCGAGGCCGGGAGCGAGGCGGTGACCCAGGCCCGCTCCCGGGCGATCTCCTGCTCCCCGACGACCCAGTGGTCGGGGGTCGGCGAGCCCTCCGTCACCCCGAACAGGACACGGGTGCCCTTGGCGAGGGGTTCGGGCAGGTCGTACTCGCTCACCGCGTACGTGAGGTGATCGAGGTTCCGGGTCTGCTTGAAGTAGCGGCTCACGTGCACGGTGACCTGGAGTTCCCCGGTGGCGGGGAGCTCCTTGACGGCGGTGACCTCGCCCTCGGCGACCGTGGTGGCGCAGGCCAGGTAGCCCGGGCTGCCGAAGCGGACGCCGGCTTCCGCCTTGGAGGACCCGGAGTCGGCCGAGCTCAGGTCCTGCGCCCCGCCGTGCCCCACGAGCCAGCCGAGACCCGTGACGACACCGGCGACGGCGGCCACCGCGAGGGTGCCGAAGGCCAGGGTGCGGGCGCGGCGGCGGGCGCGGGAGGGGGACCGAAGCGGAACGGGTACCGGGGCGGGCGGCGCTTCGGCGAGGGTCTCGCCGAGAATCCCGAGCTGCTCCCTCAGCAGCCCGAGGTCGGCCTCGGCCGCCCGGTACTCGGCCAGGAACGCGGTGTCCGCGCGGGCCTCGTCGCCGAGCTCCTCACCGGTGATCGCGGCCATGAGCGCGTCGCCGTCGTACGTCTCGTTCTCGGCGCTCATGTCACACCACCTCGTCCTCGTGCAGGCGGGCGCGCAGGGCCCGTACCGCCGTGTGCAGGCGGCTCTTGACCGTGCCCTCCGGGACGCCCAGCTCCTGGGCGATCGAGCGCACCGGCAGATCGGCGAAGAAGCGCAGCACGAGGACCTGGCGCTGCTGGTCGGGCAGCTCGTCCAGGCCCTGGGCGACGGCGAGGGAGAGCACGCTGGTGTCCTCCCCGGAGGAGTGCTCGTGCTGGCGCAGCGAGGCCAGCCGCTCCCCCAGCCGCTCCTGGCGCTTCTTGGCCCGGTGCCAGTCCATGGCGAGGTTGGAGGCGACGACGGCGGCCCACGCGGACACGTCCCGTGGCGCCTCGTACCCCTTCGCCGCCCGCTCCAGCAACCGCAGGCGAACCTGCTGCACCCCGTCCGGCAGGTCCGCCTGCGGCACCCCGCCCAGGGCGAGCACGGCCCGCACCCGGCGTTCCTGCGCCGCGTCCAGGGGGTCGTCCCCCTGGGTCCGGCGGGCGATTCTGCGCAGCACCGACACCCCTCCCCTCGCCGCGTTTCTCCTACGACGCGGGTGGGGCGGAAAACGTTCGGCGGGGTCCGGGGAAATTTCTTGGAGGTGTACGTCACACCGTCCGGCGTTCCACTCCTCGGGCATGGAGCGCAAAGAATTGGACAGGAAGCCCCGGGTCGGCCGCATGATGGAAAAGCCTCGGTCAAGTGCGAAGAGATAGGGAGTCACCGTGAGGGTCGGAATCGTCGGAGCCACCGGACAGGTCGGCACGGTCATGCGCGGGATCCTCAAGGAGCGGAACTTCCCGGTCACGGAGCTGCGCCTGTTCGCCTCCGCGCGCTCGGCGGGGTCCGTCCTGGACGGTGTGACGGTGGAGGACGCGGCGACGGCCGACTACACCGGCCTGGACATCGTGCTGTTCTCCGCGGGCGGCGCGACCTCGAAGGCACTGGCCGAAAAGGTTGCCTCGCAGGGCGCGGTCGTGATCGACAACTCCTCGGCCTGGCGCAAGGACCCCGAGGTCCCGCTGGTCGTCTCCGAGGTGAACCCGCACGCCATCGCGGACCGCCCCAAGGGCATCATCGCCAACCCGAACTGCACCACCATGGCCGCGATGCCGGTCCTGAAGGTGCTGGACACCGAGGCGGGCCTGCAGACGCTGATCGCCACCACCTACCAGGCGGTGTCCGGCTCGGGCCTCGCGGGCGTGGCGGAGCTGCACGGCCAGGTGCAGAAGGTCGCCGCCGACGCGGACAAGCTCACCCACGACGGCGGCGCGGTCGACTTCCCCGAGCCGCAGGTCTACAAGCGGCCCATCGCCTTCAACGTCCTGCCCTTCGCGGGCAACCTCGTCGACGACGGCCTGAACGAGACCGACGAGGAGCAGAAGCTCCGCAACGAGTCCCGCAAGATCCTGGAGCTCCCCGAGCTGAAGGTCTCCGGCACCTGTGTGCGCGTCCCGGTCTTCTCCGGCCACTCCCTCCAGGTCAACGCCCGCTTCGCCCGCCCGATCTCCCCGGAGCGGGCGACGGAGCTCCTGGCGGGCGCCCCCGGCGTGACCCTCTCGGACATCCCGACCCCGCTCCAGGCCGCCGGCCAGGACGCCTCCTTCGTCGGCCGCATCCGCCGCGACGAGACGGTCGACAACGGCCTCGCCCTGTTCATCTCCAACGACAACCTCCGCAAGGGCGCCGCGCTGAACGCGGTCCAGATCGCGGAGCTGGTGGCGGCGGAGCTCAAGGGCTGACACCTGTCCGACTCATCGGGCGGGGCGCCGGAAACGGCGCTTCCCCGCCGGGGCGAGCGCATCGCCGGGGTACCGCCGCGCCAGGTTGTCCGTGCGCGGGGGCAGGGCGCGGGACTGCGGCGGAGCGGTCCGGCTGCGGGAGCGGTGCGTCACGGCCGGGCTGTGCGGGCCGATCGGCGTCTGTACGCAAGCACTCGGTGCGTGACGCGCTGGAGCGTGCGCCCGGCTGCTGCCGACGCGGCGGGCTCGGCCCCGGACAGGCCCTACGGCCTGCGCACCTCGTAGAGGAAACAGCCGTACTCGACGGCCCTGACGTGGACCAGTGCCACGGACGGGTCGTCGAACGCGTTTCGGAAGGCGTCGTCGTCGGGGGCGGCGACCAGCTCACCGCCGAGGATGTGCCCGTCGGCGGAGTAGCGGCGGACGGTCCGGTGAGTGTTGGTGAAGGGATACCCGTCGTGCCCGTCCGGCCCCGCGCACTCGTCGGCGTGGATGAAGACGGGACCCTGTTCGTCGTACGCCCCGGGCTCGGCGCCCGTCTCGGCCGCCCAGCGGCGCAGGGGCGCGTAGGAGACGAGCGCGATCCGCTCGCCGGGTTCACTGCGGCGCAGACAGCAGCGGAGCGGGGCCCCGCCCTCCTCGTCCGTGAAGGGGGACAGGGGCCGGCCGGCGTCGTCGGCGGTGCGGAGTTCCTTGAGCACCACGGGTGCCACGGGGAGTGCGGTGTAGGTCGTCATGGGACCAGGCTGGCGCGGACGGGCACGGATGACCGGCGGAATTCGGACGCGGCGCCCCCGAACCGCAGGGTAATCCCCCGATCCGTCGGAGACAGTTCGTGGAAGGATGACCGAACCGCCGAACCCACACATAACGAGGAGATGACCGCGTGCCTGGCACAAACCTGACTCGCGAAGAAGCTCAGCAGCGGGCGAAGCTGCTGAGCGTCGAGTCCTACGAGATCGATCTCGACCTCTCCGGCGCGCAGGAGGGCGGTACCTACCGCTCCGTGACCACGGTGCGCTTCGACGTCGCGGAGAACAGCGCCGAGTCCTTCATCGACCTCGTGGCTCCCACGGTGCACGAGGTCACGCTGAACGGGGACCCGCTCGACCCGGCGGAGGTCTTCGCGGACTCCCGTATCGCCCTGCCGGGCCTGCTGGAGGGCCGCAACATCCTGCGGGTCGTCGCCGACGCCGCGTACACCAACACCGGTGAGGGCCTGCACCGCTTCGTCGACCCGGTCGACCAGCAGGCGTACCTGTACACGCAGTTCGAGGTGCCGGACGCCCGCCGCGTCTTCGCCTCGTTCGAGCAGCCGGACCTGAAGGCCACCTTCCAGTTCACCGTGAAGGCGCCGACCGGCTGGACCGTCGTCTCCAACTCCCCGACGCCCGAGCCGAAGGACGACGTCTGGGTCTTCGAGCCGACCCCGCGGATCTCGTCGTACATCACGGCCCTGATCGTCGGCCCGTACCACTCCGTGCACAGCGTGTACGAGAAGGACGGCCAGTCCGTGCCGCTCGGCATCTACTGCCGCCCCTCGCTCGCCGAACACCTCGACTCGGACGCCATCTTCGAGGTCACCCGGCAGGGCTTCGAGTGGTTCCAGGAGAAGTTCGACTACGCGTACCCGTTCAAGAAGTACGACCAGCTGTTCGTGCCGGAGTTCAACGCGGGCGCGATGGAGAACGCGGGCGCGGTGACCATCCGCGACCAGTACGTCTTCCGGTCCAAGGTGACCGACGCCGCGTACGAGATGCGCGCCGAGACCATCCTGCACGAGCTGGCCCACATGTGGTTCGGCGACCTCGTGACCATGGAGTGGTGGAACGACCTGTGGCTGAACGAGTCGTTCGCCACCTACACCTCCATCGCCTGCCAGGCGTACGCCCCGGACAGCCGGTGGCCGCACTCGTGGACCACGTTCGCCAACTCCATGAAGACGTGGGCGTACCGCCAGGACCAGCTGCCGTCCACGCACCCGATCATGGCGGAGATCCGCGACCTGGACGACGTGCTGGTCAACTTCGACGGCATCACGTACGCCAAGGGCGCTTCCGTCCTCAAGCAGCTCGTCGCCTACGTCGGCATGGACGAGTTCTTCGGCGGTGTGCAGGCGTACTTCAAGCGCCACGCGTTCGGCAACACCCGCCTGTCCGACCTGCTGGGCGCGCTGGAGGAGACCTCCGGACGCGACCTGGGGAACTGGTCGCAGAAGTGGCTCCAGACGGCAGGCATCAACATCCTGCGCCCGGAGATCGAGACGGACGGCAACGGTGTCATCACCTCCTTCGCGATCCGTCAGGAGGCCCCGGCGCTCCCCGTCGGCGCGAAGGGCGAGCCGACTCTGAGGCCCCATCGCATCGCCGTCGGCCTGTACGAACTCGACGACGACAGCGGCAAGCTGGTCCGGGACGAGCGCGTCGAGCTGGACGTCGACGGCGACCTGACGGCCGTACCGCAGCTGGTCGGCAAGCGCCGTCCGGCGGTCGTGCTCCTCAACGACGACGACCTGTCGTACGCCAAGGTCCGCCTCGACGAGCAGTCGCTGGCCTTCGTCACCGAGCACCTCGGCGACTTCGAGTCCTCGCTGCCGCGCGCGCTGTGCTGGGCCTCCGCGTGGGACATGACGCGGGACGCGGAGCTCGCGACCCGCGACTACCTCTCCCTGGTGCTGTCCGGTATCGGCAAGGAGTCCGACATCGGTGTCGTGCAGTCGCTGCACCGGCAGGTGAAGCTGGCGATCGAGCTGTACGCCGCCCCCACCGCCCGCGAGACCCTGCTGACCCGCTGGACCGACGCCACCCTGGCCCACCTGCGGTCCGCGGCGGCGGGCAGCGACCACCAGCTGGCGTGGGCGCGGGCGTTCGCGGCGACGGCCCGGACCCCGGAGCAGCTGGACCTCCTGGAGGGGCTGCTCGACGGGTCCCAGGTCGTCGAGGGCCTGGCCGTCGACACCGAGCTGCGCTGGGCCTTCGTCCAGCGGCTGGCCGCCGTGGGCCGCTACGACGAGTCGGAGATCACCGCCGAGTACGAGCGGGACAAGACGGCGGCGGGTGAGCGCCACGCGGCGACCGCCCGTGCCTCGCGGCCCACCGAGGAGGCGAAGGCGGAGGCCTGGGCGCAGGTCGTCGAGTCCGACAAGCTGCCCAACGCCGTCCAGGAGGCCGTCATCGGCGGCTTCGTGCAGACCGACCAGCGGGAGCTGCTCGCGCCGTACACGGACAAGTACTTCGAGGTGGTCAAGGACATCTGGGAGTCCCGCTCGCACGAGATCGCCCAGCAGATCGCGGTCGGTCTCTACCCCTCGCTCCAGGTCTCCCAGGAGACGCTGGACAGGACGGACGCCTGGTTGGCCTCGGCCGAGCCGAACGCGGCCCTGCGCCGGCTCGTCTCCGAGTCCCGCGCGGGCGTGGAGCGCGCGCTGAAGGCCCAGGCGGCGGACGCCCAGGCGGCTCAGTAGGACGGCGGGAGGCGGGTGACCCCGGTCATCCGCCTCCCCCGCACACCCGCCGGGCCGTGCTCAGCCTTCCCCGCACACCAGCCGGGCCGTGCTCAGCATCGTCCGCAGGTGCAGCCCGGTCTGCGCGGCCACCGGCACCCATCGCAGGTCGTACGTCTTCTCCAGCTCCTGGCTCCACTCGCGCACCAGGTCGTCGAGGATCTCGACGGTCCGGGGGTCGGTGCGGGCCAGGGCGCGGCTCGCCATCGCCGCCACCCTGAGCGGGATACGGCGGGCGGAGATCCCCCGGGTCGCGAAGTGGCCCTGGAATCCGCCGGGTTCCTCCGCCGCCCAGCTCTCCACGATCGACGGCGCCACGTCGAGGAGTTCCCGCGCGGCGTCCCGCAGCGGCGCGAGCTCCTCCGGTACGGCCAGGTCGTCGAGCCGTGTCCCGAGGACTCCCGCGAGCTCCTCGCTCCGCCCCAGCAGCACCTCGCCCAGCCGCGCGGCCGCACGGTCCGGGTCGGCGACGGGCCGGGCGTCGCTCACCGAGGGAACGGCCCAGGCGGGGGCCTCGATCAGGGTGGTCAGGGTGCCGTGGCGGCGGGGATGGAACCAGGTGCTCGCGGCGACGTACCCGCTCGGGTCGCGTTCGCCCTCGCCGTGGCCGTCGGGCAGCACCAGGACGCCGGGCGGGTCGAGCCGCCAGTCCGGGCCGTCGACGGGGTGCCGGTCGACGGGGACGCGCAGGTGCGCCGCCGTCTGCCGGAAGACGTCCGCGGCGCCGGGCACCTCGCGCGTCATCATCACGAAGGCACCGCCGAACTCGATGCCGTGCAGGGTGAACTGGGCCACGGGCCGCAGCTCGTCGAGGAGCCGGACGAGCGCGGCCGACTCGGGGAGCGGCCTGCCGGGAGGCACGGGCAGGGACTCCGGCTGGCGGGCGAACGCGGGCCGGTAGAAGTGCCGGTGACACTCCGTCAGCGAAGGCTCCGGTTCCTCCGGCTGCCAGCCGTGCGCGAGGTGCGCCCCGTCGGGGTCGAGGCAGAGCAGGAAGTGCCAGGTGCAGCCGAGGGGTTCGAGCAGGCCGGGGCGACGGGCGAACAGGGCGGCGAGCCGCAACGCCGAGGCGCCGCCCACCGGTTCGTTGGCGTGGGCGCCGGCGACGCCGAGGATGTGACGGTCGCCGTGTCCGGCGGACAGCAGCCACAACGGGCGTCCGGCCCGGCTCTCCCCGACCCGGCCCAGTCGCAGCAGGCCGGGGGCGACGCCGACCAGCGCGCGGGCCCTTCGCTCCAGTTCGTCGACTGCCGGATAGAGCGAAGTCCGCACGCCGGTCCTCCCACGCTGGTGATCCGATCAAGCACCCTGGGAATTACTGTCCCCAGGGGTCTCTTCCTTGTCCAGCGGGCGAATCACGATCTCTGTCGGCATCCCAACTCCTCTTCTCCGTACGGGATCAGACCTTTTCAAAGCGATCGCTGACCGCTCTGGGGCGTCGGACGACCCCGGTGCCGTCGGATCAGAGGGACACCATCCCGCCCGTAGCGTTGACGAACGTGCCGGTGATACCGCCCGCGTGGTCGGAGGCGAGGAACACCGCGGTGGCCGCGACCTCGGCGAGGGTGGGATTGCGGCGGGTCATGCGCATTCCGGCGAGCTGGTCGACGATGCCCTGGACGGCACGTTCGTCGATGGCCGGGTTGACGGCGGCGAGCTTCTCCACGGTGAACGTCTCCGGCACCCCGGCCACCCACAGACCCACCGCCCGCACCCCGCGCGGCCCCAGCTCGATCGCCAGGTTGCGCACGAGCGTGTCGATCGCCCCGTCCGCCGGACCGGTGCCGCCCATCATCGGACTGCCGTGCGCGGAACCGCTGTTGAGGGCGAGGATCACGCCGGAGCCCCGCGCGGCCATACGGCGTCCGGCGGCACGGGCGGTGAGGAAGTTGGCGCGCAGACCATGGGTGACCGGCCGCAGGAAGTCCTCGGCGGCCATGTCGACCAGCGGCGCGCCCTGCACATCGCCGCGCGTGACGAGGTTGATGGAGATGTCGATGTCCCCGACCCGCTCGGCGTGGGCCTCCACGGCCGCCTCGTCCAGCGCGTCCACGACGGCGACCTCGGCGTCCTTGATGTCGGCGGCCACCGCCTCCAGCGTCTCCCGGGTACGGCCGACGAGGTGGACCCTCGCGCCCTGCTCGGCGAAGGCGCGGGCGACGGCCCCGCCGATGGAACCGCCGGCGCCGTAGACGATCGCGGTCTTGTCGGTGAGCAGCATGATGGTGACTCCTTGGAAGTGGTTCGAACGTGACATCCATGCAGACGTACGACCCTGCGGATGCTCATCGGTCGGGTCACCGCTCATCGGCCGGGTCACAGCCGCAGGGGCAGTCCGAACGCGGGGAAGAGATGCGGCTCGAAGGAGGTGATCTCCGCGATGCGGTCGCCTTGGCCCTGGTCGCCGAAGCGCAGGACGTCCAGGACCTGGGCGCGGTAGACGCCGGTCCCGGGCCGGCGGACGTAGTTCGCCGCCGCGAGCTGGCCGTTGGCCCGGGTGGGCAGGCTGCGCCAGTGCCCGAAGAACCCGGGCGAGCCGGGATCGAGGCTGACCCGCACGAAGTCGATGATGGCGTCCCGGCCGACGAACCAGAACGGGTTCGGCGGCATGGTGAGGGTGACGTCCTCGGTGAGCAGTGCGGCCATCGCGTCGAAGTCGAGGCGTCCGACGGCGGCCATGTACCGGTCCAGTACGGCTTGTTGGTCCTCCGTGGGCACGGTGGCCCGCCAGTCCGAGCGCTCCCGGGGCAGGTGTTCGCGCAGGGTGGGCCGGGCCCGCTGGAGTGCGCTGTTGACGGAGGCCACGCTGGTCTCCAGGGCCTCGGCGGTCTCGGCGGCGGTCAGCCCGAGGGCGTCGCGCAGGACCAGTGCGGCCCGTTGGCGCGGGGGCAGATGCTGGATCGCGGCGAGGAGGACGAGCTCCAGGGTCTCGCGGGAGACCGCGGCGGACTCGGGCTGCTCGTGCTCCTCGGTGAGGGGCATCTCGTCGTCGGGGTAGGGCTGCAACCAGGTGATCCGGGCGGGCGGCTCCCCGTCGCCGTGGTTCATCCCCGGCACCGGTTCGTACCGCTGCGGGCGGCGCGCGGTCCGCCGCAGCAGATCCAGACTGGTGTTGGTGGCGATCCGGTACAGCCAGGTCCGCGCGCTCGCCCGCCCCTGGAAGCCGTCCCGCGCCCGCCAGGCCCGCAGGAAGGTCTCCTGCACGAGGTCCTCGGCCTCGTCGTACGACCCCGTCATGCGGTAGCAGTGCACCTGGATCTCGCGGCGGTACTGCTCGGTGAGGGCGGCGAAGTCGGTCTCGGTGAGGTGCGTGACGGGGGCGGCCTCGACGGGTTGCGTAACGGGGGTGGCTGTTACGGAATCCGCGGCGGCCTGGGTGGTGTCGCGTACCGTGCGGGCCACCCGCCTCAACTGCGCTACGGATTCCGAGAGTTCGGTGACGGTCGCGTAGAGGGTGTCCGTGGGCTGCGGCGCCAGCTTGCCCGCCTGCCGCCCGATGTCGTCGATGAGTCCCTGCAGGGTGAGGCCCTGGGGCTGCCGCCGTTCCCGGTAGGCCTTCTGCCGGCAGGCGCCGGAGCAGTAGAGCGATCCGCGTCCGGTACGGCCGGCTCGCGCGGGGAGGGGCTTCGCGCACACCGGACAGGTGCCTGCGTCCACGGGTGCCTCCGGGAGTTGCGTAACGCGGGGACGGAGTGACGTTACAACGCCCTCGGCACGCCCCGCAGCGCCTCCGGTGCCCCGGTCCCTTCAGCAGGACCGAACGTTCGGCCGACCGTGGGCTGCCGTACCCCCAGTTGCCCCGCCACCGTCGCCGCGAAGGCCAGCGTCATGCCCGCCAACTGCAGCGGCGTCAGCGTCTGTCCCAGTGCCGCCCAGCCGACGACCGCGGCGGTCAGCGGGGACAGCGGGCCGAGGAAGGTGACCTGGGTGGCGGTGAGGCGGCCGATGCCGCGGAACCAGAGCCAGTACGCGACCGCCGTGTTCGCCAGCGCGAGGTAGAGGTAGCCGCCGACCGCACCGCCGTCGAGCGCGGGCGGGGCGCCCTCGACGAGGAGGGCGAGAGGCGCGATGAGCAGGCCGCCGGCGGTGAGCTGCCAGGCGGTGAGCGCGAGCGGGCCCACGCCGTCGGGGCGGCCCCAACGCTTGGTCAGCACGGTCCCGGCGGACATCGAGGCGGCGGAGGCGAAGGCCGCCGCGACACCGACGACGTCGAGGGCGCCGGCCGCCTTGAGCACGACCAGGCTGACGCCGAACGCGGCCACGAGCCCGGTGAGCACGCTCCGGGCGGTGGGCCGCTGCCCCAGCAGCACGGCCGACAGCCCTACGACGATCAGCGGCCCGACCGACCCGACCACCGCCGCCATCCCGCCCGGCAGCCGGTACGCCGACAGGAACAGCAGCGGGAAGAAGGCCCCGATGTTCAACGCCCCGAGCACCGCCGCCTTCCCCCACCAGACACCGCGCGGCAGCACCCGGGCGAGGGCGAGCAGCACCAGCCCGGCGGGCAGCGCCCGCATCATGCCGGTGAACAGGGGCCGGTCGGCGGGGAGGAACTCGGTGGTGACGGCGTAGGTGGTGCCCCAGGAGACGGGGGCGAGGGCGGTGAGGAGGATGGTGGCAGTGCGGTTCATGGCGGGCCCTTCGGTCTCACAGCCGCGGTTAGCTTGATGGAAAGTAGCTTACCCCTAAGCTACTTTCCCGCAAGCCACTTTCTTGCGGGCAACCCTGCGCCCACGGATACTCGGCCCATGAGTGCACAGCGCAAGGACGCCGTCGACGCGATCATCGACCAGTGGGCGGCCGTGCGGCCCGACCTCGACACCCGGGCCATGGAGGTCTTCGGGCGGATCTACCGCCTCTCCCGCGCCATGGGCGACCGTGCGGACAAGGCGTACGCCCCCTACGGCATCTCCCGCGGCGAGTTCGACGTCCTCGCCACCCTCCGCCGCTCCGGCGAGCCGTACACCCTCTCCCCCCGCCGGCTCTCCTCGACGCTGATGCTCACCACGGGCGGCATGACGGGCCGCCTCGACAAACTGGAACGCGCCGGCCTCCTCCGCCGCTCCCCCGACCCCCACGACCGCCGCGGCCTCCAAGTGACCCTGACGGAGAAGGGACTGACCGTGATCGACGAGGCAGTGGCAGCGGGCCTGGCCGCCCAGACGCAGGTTCTGTCCACTCTCGACGAGAACCGGGCCGACCAACTGGCGGACTTGTTGCGGGACTTGCTGGAAGGAACCCAGAACTCACCCGAGTGACCCGGCCTCCCGAAGACTCACGACGACGCAGCAGTTCCGCCCGCCCCGCCCACCCCCTCATCATGACGGCGTGCGCATCACACCGGCAGAAGCCGCGCTCATCGGTACGTCACTGGGCGCGACGGCCACGCTCAGCGCGGCCTGGATCACCCAGCGGGCGACGTCGAGACGCGAACGGGAACGGCGGCTCTGGGACCGCCGGGTGGCGACGTACGACGATCTCATGAGCACCGTGCACACCTACGCCCAGCTGCGCGCCCACACCCGGCGCAGCTTCGACCTCCCGGAACTGGAAGGCGTGCGCAGCGAGGCCCTGCACTCCGCTGCCGCGTTGGCGGCACGCGTCGAGCTCTACAGTTCCGAGCGGCTCCGCGAGGCCTGCGAGAGGTCGTTCGACGGCATGCAGCGGTGGCTGGAGGCATGGGAGGAGTGGCACCAGCAGGGCGCCGCCGTCCGCCTCCCCAGCCAGGCGGACGGCCTGTGGAAGAAGTTCACCAAACGCGTCGAGGAGGCGGAGGAGGCCGACAGCGAACTCCTCGAACTGCTGCTGGCCGACGTCCACGGTGAGCGACGCAGCTCCAGGCGGTTACCCGCGGGCCGTTTCGCCGGCCGTTTCCTCGGAATCACATTGAGCGTGACCACATCCGGCTCCTCCGCCTCATGGGAAACAGTCATCGGGAAGAAGGCGGCCCGCAAACTCGATCGCGGTTAACGTTCTTCGTTCCGGGTGAGACTTCTGGAACGCGCGGCGGAACAGACGGGGGGCCGGTCATGGCGCGGGACGAGCATTTGATCGAGTTATATCTCGCCGGAAAGCGCATCGCGTCCGGCCTGCGTATCGCACGCCCCTTCGCGCTGACGACCGCCCACGCGCTCGGGCCGGACGTCCTCTCGGGGAAGCCGCTGTTGCATCTGCGCGACGGAACACCCGCGCACATCGTCTGGGGCAACACCCCCTCGGACCTCGCCCTGCTCAGACTCGAACTGAACGGCACCACGGGCCCGTTGCCGACGACCGCCTTCGGTGAGGCGCAGGAGGGGCAGTCCTGGCGGGCGACCGTCTCCGTCGACCCCAAGCCCCTGACGGGCAGCGTCGTCGAACCCGAAGCCGTCTACCACGAGAGCCCCCACCTCACGGTCACGGCCCTGCGGCTGCGCTGCGAGCGCATCCTGCGCGACCCGGCGGCCTACGCCGGCAGTCCGATCGAGGAGACCCGCCAGGACCCGCCCGTCGTCCTCGGTCTTTTGGTGAAACCCCGGGACACATCGCCCCGCGAGAGCGACGAGGCGTTCGCGATCTCCGTGGCGGAGGCGCTCAGACTGTTCAATGACGTCACCGGCGGCAAGAAGGCGGAAAAGCGCACCCGGGCCAACCAGGTTCTCCACGACCGGGGATACGGAAGTGTGCGCCCCCGCTGGACGAGGACCGAGCCGAGCCGTCGTGCACGGCGTGCGTCAGAAGGAAACTGAGCGATGAACGACATCAGTGACCTCGACGAAGCGATATCGATCGCCGAGGAAAAGGCGGAACACGAGGACGGCGGCACGGAAACGCAGCCCTCCGCTCGGGAATCCGAAGCGGCGCTCATCGGCTACGTGGACCGGCTGCGCAGCGGACAGGCCGTGTGGGAGGACGAACCGGAGCGGATCGCCCGGTACGCCCACCTGGTCGAACTGCTGCTGGCGCTCGGTCTCGACAAGGCCGCGATGGACCTGACCGACACGACCCTGCGCGCCATGCGGCTCTCCGAGATCGATCAGGTCGTCTACCGGGAGCCCGAGCTCTGGAACCACCTCGGCTCCCTGCTCGCCGAACAGGGCGACCTGGTGCGGGCCATGGCCGTGCTGGACTGCGCGCTCACCCGCGCCCACGAGTACGAGACCTACGAAGTCCCGGCCATCCTCGCCAATCTGAGCGTCGTAAGCCTTCAGCTGGGCGATCCCGACGCGGCCGCGATCTGGGCCAACAAGGCGCTCGACTCGCTCAAGTACGAACAGGACAAGGACCTGGAAACGCGGCTGACCGCCGACCGGGTCCGCCTCGACCTCGCCCGGGCGTCCGGAGACGAGCAGGATCTGCACAACGCGGTGGACAGCTTCGACCAGTCGGTGACCCGGTTCGTCGAGAGTGAGGGCAGTGACCACGCCCGAGCGCTCGGAGCTCGCGTCGCGCTGGCCGCGGCACGCCACGACGCGGACCCGAGCCTGGAGAACCTGGCCGCGCTGGAACTTCTCCACGTCACCGCGCAGGTGACCCTGGGCCTGGATCACCGCGAGACCATCATCGCCCAAGCCACCCTCGCGGCCGCGGAGTTCGCGGCGGCGGGCGGCTGGGACGGGCAGGCCGACGAGCGCACGGAGGCCGCCGTGCAGGCCTTCGTCACCGCGGCAGCCCGTGCCGTCGTCTCTCCCGACCTCGGCCAGGAGCATCCCCAGACGCACATCCTCCAGGACGAACTCGCGGACATGCGGGCGGCCATCACCCCGGACGACAAGCTCCCGTACCACATCGAGGGGGTGTACAAGCCCCACCAGAACACCGAGCGCAACGACGCGAAACGGAAGGCGCTGGAGGAGGAGACCGGCATCATCCGGCTCATCGCGCACGCCGGCGCCTCCTACTTCCTGCAGGAGACACGGCTCTTCTACGGCCGGGTCAAGGACGCGCTGGAGCGCGGGGTCCGTTTCCACGTCGTCATCAGCAGTCCGTGGAACAGCCTCGCCGCCTTCATGCCGCACGACGCCGCCGCCGAACCGGGCAACTACCAGAACATCGTGGAACTGGTGGAGAGCAGCCCGTCGTACAACAACACCTTCCTGCCCGTGATCGAGTCGTACCAGCTGCTCAAGTCGATGTACCCGGACCTGATCGAGCTGCGGATCACCTCCATGGACGTCAGCGGCTCCACCCTGCTCACCTCGGACGTCGGGTTCTTCGAGCCGTACATCACGTCGAATCCGCAGCGCCGGACGCGACGGGGCATGAGCGTCTTCGAGGTGGAGTTCCGCAGGGACAGCCGGTATTACGCGGACAGCCTGGAGGAGTTCCGGGCGCAGTGGGAACTGTCCAGCACCTGGAAGGAGTTCGAGGCCAACCAGGAACAGCACAAGGCCGCGCTGCGGTCGGAGATGGGGGCGCTCGCCTCCGTGCGGATGAGGGCGAGTGTCAGGAGGGGAGAAGTGCCCCGTCCCTGACCTTGTGCAGCACGTCCACCGAGCCCACGAACAACGGCGTCGGCAGCGCGTCCAGCGGCCAGAACTCCCAGCGTTCGCACCGGTCCGGCTCGCGCACCAGGATCTCGCCCGTGTAGTCGGGGATCTCCACACCGACCTGCATGTGGTGGTTGGCGGCCGGGTCCGGGTCGGTGACACAGACGACCCGTGCGTCCCGGGCCCGCACCCCGGTCTCCTCCTCCAGTTCCCGGCAGGCCGCACCGGTCAGCGTCTCACCGATCTCCAGATGCCCACCGGGCAGCCCCCAGCTGCCGGCGCCGAAGGTGTTGGCCCGCAGCCCCAGCAGCACGCGCTCGCCGGAGCGGACGATGGCCTGCACTCCCACGCGTACGTGTGCCGTCGTCATCGCTGCCCTTTCGGTCTGACCGGGTACGTTCCAACGAAATTGGCGGCATTGCTGAACGGCTGCACCAGACCGTCGGGGCGAGAGCCGTCACCCCGCACCAGGTCGAAGAAGTTGCCGAGCCGCCGTTCCTCGCCCGCGTCGACGACCACGACCTCACCGTCGGGGTCGATGAAGAAGTACGTGCCCGACCGGTCGGCGTTCCGGTAGACCCGAAGAGGGACTTCGCGCCGGTCGGCGGCCTCCTGGCACCGTGCCACCACCTCTTCGAACTCCTCGTCGCCGACGGAGAGCCAACTGGCGTTGTCAGCCCCGTAGTTGGTCTCCGACATCTGGTAGACCTTCCACACGTGGGGTCGACACGAGTCCTCGATGAGATCGAGCACGCGTGGAGCTCCGGCGATATTGCGCCGGGTGACGACAGTCCCCAGTTTCACGTTGACCTGTTCGTGGTTCTTTCGCACTTCCCGCAGCAGGCCGAGAACTCTTTCCCGGTGCGGCGCGACGCCTTTCCGGAGTTCCCGATGCTCCTTCTCGTCCGCCGATTCCAGGGGCAGGGCGATCCACGACAGTCCCGGCAGTACGCGATGCATGAGCTTGAGCGGTGCGAGTCCGTTCGTGCTGAGCACCACCCTGGGAGGTGCTCCGCCGTCCGGCAGCGGACTGCTCAACTCCTGGACCAGTCCCCCGAGATACGGCAGGAGGGTGGGCTCGCCTCCCGAGATCACCACTCCCTGCACCCCCTCCTGACGCAGCGTCGCAGCGATCCGGAACGCCTCCGCACGGCGCATGGTGGGCATTTCGTGGCGTGGTCCGAAGCAAAAAGGGCAGCTCAGATTGCATCTGCCGATCGGACGAAGATCCACGTACGGGGGGAGCACCCGCCGAATGTACAGCGCGCCGAAGCAGCCCGCCGCCCGACGCGGAAAGTGTCACCTGATCAGTGCCATTCCGCAGCCGGCCGCGGACTCCACCGAGCCGCTCCCCTCGAACACTGCCCCGGCGACGAAAAGATCACACTCGCCGCCCGCACCGGCATCCGCGTCAGCCGACGTGGGCCGTGAGAGCCGCCTCGATCTCCCGCGGGGTCGCCCCGTCCGCCGCCCACCCCACATACCCGTCAGGCCGCACCAGCACCGTCGTACGCCGTCCGCTCGCCCAGCGCTCCACCGTGAGGCGGCCCTTGTGGGCGCCCCGGTCGTCGTAGGTCTCGGGGGTGATCAGGACGAAGTGGCCGCCGCGCAGGGAGGCGTGGAGGCGGCCGCCCCCCGCGAGGGCCACGTCCGGGACCCGGGTGCCCGTCAGGGGATGGGCGCCGCGCGGGGCGGCGTACTTGTAGCCGATTCCGGTGAGTTGGCCGAGCATCCTGCGGCGGGCCGGGGCGACTCGGTCGAGGACCGCCGTCAGGGCTGCGCGCAGGGCCAGTTCCCAGGGGCCCTTGGCCATCGCGAGGCGGACGATGCCGCCGCTGCTGCGCAGGACCGCCCTGCCGACAGGGTGCCGTTCGGACTCGTACGTGTCGAGGAGTTCCGGGGACGCGTGGCCGCCCGCCACCTGGGCCAGCTTCCAGCTCAGGTTCGCCGCGTCCTGGAGGCCGGTGTTCATGCCCTGGCCGCCCGCCGGGGTGTGCACATGGGCGGCGTCGCCGGCCAGGAAGACCCGGCCCACCCGGTAGGCGGGGGCCTGGCGTTCGTCGCTGTGGAAGCGGGACATCCAGCGGGCGTCGTGCATCCCGAAGTCGCGGCCGAGCGCGAGCCGGGTGACCTCCTTGATCTCGTCGAGGTCGAGGGGCTCGCTGTCGGGGACGTCGTGGGCGCGGTTCCAGGCGATGACCCGGTGGTAGCCGTCGCCGAAGGGGGCGATGAACGCGAAGGCGTCGCCCACGGCGTTGACGGTGAGCAGGGTCTCGGGCCGCTCGGCGAGGCGGACGTCAGCGAGGACCACCGAGCAAATCACCGAGCGGCCGGGAAAAGGCAGCCCGATCGCGTCGCGTACGGCGCTGCGCATGCCGTCGGCACCCACGAGGTACTCGGCGCGGAGGGACTCCCTGGACCCGTCCGGGCCCCTGACCTCCACCGTCACGCCGTTCTCGTCCTGGGACAGGCCCGTCACCTCGGTCTCGTACCGGAAGTCGACGCCCGCCTCCACCGCCCGCTGCTCCAGGGCCTTCTCGACCTCGTACTGCGGCAGGACCAGGAGGTGGCGGAAACGGGAGGGGAGGTCGTCGAGGTCGACGGTCAGGCTGCCGAACAGGCGCAGCTTGTCCAGGCGCTGTCCGAGCGCCTCCAGGCCGTCGGCGAGGCCGCGGGCGTCGAGTTGTTCGAGGGTGCGGGCATGCAGGACGAAGGCGCGGGAGAGGTTGCTGATCCCGTGCGAGCGCCTCTCGACGAGGGTGACGGGGACGCCGGCGGTGGCCAGGTCACCGGCCAGGAGCAGGCCGGTGGGACCGGAGCCGACGACGATCACGGGGGTGCCGTTCATGGTGGCCTCCTGTTGCCAACGCTTGTTCGCCAACACTTGTTCGCCAACGTCTGTTTGCCAACGCTTGTTGACGAAGGTAGTGGCGGCTCCCCACCACGTCAACACTTGTTGGCCAACGCGTGTTGGCCTACGATCGTTGGCATGAACGGAAACCCCCGCCGCCGCTCCGACGCCACCCGCACCGCGATCCTCGCCGCGGCCCGCGAGCGTTTCGCCGCCGACGGCTACGAGCGGGCCACCATCCGCGCCATCGCCAAGGACGCGCGTATCGATCCGTCGATGGTGATGCGCTACTACGGCAACAAGGAGGGCCTGTTCGCGGCGGCCGTCTCGGTCGAGCTGGGGCTGCCGGACTCCGGCTCACTGCCCCGGCACGACATCGGCCGCGCGCTCGTCTCCCGCTTCCTCGACCTGTGGGAGGAGAACGAGGTGCTCACCGCGCTGCTGCGGGTCGGCGCGACCAATCAGGCGGGGGCGGAGCGGATGCAGGAGATCTTCCGGGAACAGGTGATGCCGGTCGCCCTGCGGGTGTGTCCGGACCCGGAACAGGCTCCCGCGCGGGCCGCGCTGGCCGCCACGCAACTGCTGGGGCTCGCGCTGACCCGGTACGTCCTGCGGTTTCCGCCGACCGTGGCGCTGACGCGCGAGGAGCTCGTGGCGTGGCTGGCGCCCACGGTGCAGCGGTACCTCACGGCGCCGAGCCCCTGAGGACGCACAAGGGCGCCGGCCCCGCCCACGCACGGCTCAAGCGCGTACGTGCGGCGGGGTCGGCGCCCCGGAAAAGACGAGGTCAGCGCCCCGGAAAAGGCGGGCTCAGGCCTTCGATCCGGCCTTGGCCCCGGCCTCGGCGGGCTTGGTCCTGATGTTGCGGCTGGTCACGCGGTGCTCTTCCTTGGACTTGTCCAGGACCAGCACCAGGCCGGCGATGACCCCGAAGAGCACGAGCGGGGCCACGACGAACAGACCCAGCGTCTCGATGACGCTCAGGCCCGTGCCGGGGTCGTCGCCGTCGTCGCGGGTCAGCGCGGAGGCGGGGGACGACATGAGCAGCATCATCAGCGTCGTACCGGCCACCAGGGCGCCGGCGCGCAGGGCGTTCTTCTTGTCCACGGAGTCAAAGTATCCAACGGCGGTTCGGGCCGCGCGTCCGGGGTGCCGTATGAGCCGACCCGGCGGTGCGAGCGCCTGCTCACGACAGCCACAGCGCCCGCTACGACACCCGCAGCGCCCGCCTACGACCCGCAGCACCCACCTACCGCGCCCGCAGCACCTCGACCAGGGCATGCAACCGAGCCGACGCCGCCAGGTCCTCCAGCGTCACCGCCCGCCCCTCCCCGTCGGCGATCGGCAACCGCCAGTTCGGGTACTGGTCCCACGTCCCCGGCAGGTTCTGCGGCCGGCGGTCCCCCACCGCGTCCGGCAGCCAGACCCCCACCATGCGGGCCGGAGTGTGCAGCAGATACCGGTGGACGGCCTGGATCTGCGCCTCCTCCGAGGAGGGGTCGGCACCGCCCCCCGTGCCGTGCAGCAGGCCGAGACGGGCCAGCAGCTCCAGCCACTCCCCCGTGTCCGCGGCGGCCTCCGCGCGTTCCTCGTCCAGCGACCGGGTCAGCAGGCCGAGGCTGTCCCGGAGTTCGACATGCTCCCCGGTGAGACGTGAGGCCGTGGGCGGCAGGTCGTGCGTGGTCGCCGTCGCCAGACAGTCCGCGCGCCACGCCTCGGGCGGCAGCGGACGCCCGTCGCCCTCCCAGTCCCGCTCGAACCACAGCACCGACGTACCGAGCACCCCGCGCTCGCGCAGCGTCTCCCGCACACCGGGTTCGACCGTGCCGAGGTCCTCGCCGATCACCACCGCCCCGGCCCGCGACGCCTCCAGGACGAGCACGGCGAGCATCGCCTCCGCGTCGTAGCGGACGTACGTGCCCTCCGTCGGCGGCTGCCCCTGCGGGACCCACCAGAGCCGGAACAGGCCCATGACGTGGTCGATGCGCAGCGCGCCGGCGTACCGGAACAGGGCCCGCAGCAACTGCCGGTACGGCGCGTACCCGGACTCCGCGAGCCGGTCCGGGCGCCACGGCGGCAGTCCCCAGTCCTGGCCGCGGGCGTTGAAGGCGTCCGGCGGCGCTCCTACGGACATCCCGGCCGCGAAGTACGCCTGCTGGGCCCACGCGTCCGCGCCCTCGGGATGCACGCCCACCGCGAGGTCGTGGACGACGCCCACCGGCATCCCCGCCTCCCGCGCGGTCCGCTGTGCGGCGCCGAGCTGGCTCTCGGTGAGCCAGGCGAGGCGGCAGTAGAAGTCGACGCGGTCCAGCAACTCGCCGCGGGCGCGGGCCGTTTCGGCGGACCGCGGGTCGCGCAGGCCGACGGGCCAGCCGCGCCAGTCGGAGCCGTGCGTCTCGGCCAGCGCGCACCAGGTCGCGTGGTCCTCCAGGGCCTGGCCGCCCTCGGCGAGGTAGTCGGCGTAGGCGGCGCGGCGGCCGGGTCCGAGGGGGACCTCGCGGACGAGTTCGAGCGCCTCCCGCTTCAGCTCCCACACCGCGTCCCGGTCGATCAGGGCGCCCTTGGCCAGCACGGACTCGCGCAGCCGCTCGGCCCGCTCGCGCAGGGTCCGCAGCCGGTCGGGGTCCGCGACCTGGGCGTACTCGGGGATGTCCTCGATCCGCAGGTGCACCGGGTCGGGGAAGCGGCGCGAGGAGGGCCGGTAGGGGGACGGGTCCGTGGGGGCGCCGGGCACGGCCGCGTGCAGCGGGTTGACCTGGACGAAGCCGGCGCCGAGGGCGCGCCCCGCCCAGGAGGTCAGTTCGGTGAGGTCGCCGAGGTCGCCCATGCCCCAGGAGCGGTGCGAGAGCAGGGAGTAGAGCTGGACGAGGAGTCCGTACGATCGTCCGGGCGGCGCGGGCAGCCGCGGCGGGGCCACGATCAGGTGGGCGTCGGCGATGCGGCCGTCGCGGGCGGTGGCGGTCAACCGGTGGACGCCGGGCGGGAGTTGGTCGGCGGCGGCGCGGGTCTCGCCCTGTTCTGTCTCGATGCGCAGCCGGGTGCCCTCCGGCAGGTCGTCGACGAAGGCGGGCGGGCTGCCGCTCCAGCACACCACCGTCGGCGGCAGCAGGCGCGCGCGCAGTTCGCGTTCCCGGGCGGCGAGCGCGGCGGCCGGGTCGCCCGCGTCGACGCCGAGGGCAGCCAGGGCCAGCGTGACGGCGGTCGCGGAGGCGGCGACCGTACGGTCCGGGGAGGGCTGATAGGAGGTGGCGATGCCGTACGACTCGGCGAGCCGGGACAGCTCCGGACCGGGGGGCGCCACCATCTAGGGCTCCAGGTAAGCGTCGGACTCGCTGGTCAGGGGGGCGGCGTCGGCGAGCGGAGGTTCGCTGGTGAGGGGCTCGGCGTCGGGCAGGGGCGGTTCGCTGGTGAGCGGGGTCTCGGTGCAGGCGCCCTCGGCGCTGAAGACACAGAAGTGATCAGCGGGCGCCTCGGGTTTGGACGGGGCCGGGAGCAGAAGGGGTGCCGATGCGGCCACGGGGGCCTCCTTGTCGAGTACGACGACGGGGGTTACCGCAGCCCTACCCACAGGACGCGAGGACAGACGTGCGGGAGGGGAGAACGTGCTTTTCGTCATGTTCCGTGGCTTCAATGTTCCCGTCCACCGAACGGCCGTCGAACACCGATCGGCCGCCCATCAGTCGTCGATCGGCCGTCGTCCACTGATCACTATTCACTCAGTACATGTACATGGTGCATACTGATCGCCATGAGCATCCGCCACATCCTGCTGGGGCTGCTCGCCGGAGGGCCGAGCCATGGCTACGACCTCAAGCGACGCCACGACGACCGTTTCCCCGAGGCCCGTCCACTGGCCTACGGGCAGGTCTACACGACCCTCCAACGCCTGGTCCGGGACGGTCTCGCCGAGATCGACGGCACGGACTCCGACGGCGGCCCGGAGCGCACCAGGTACCGCTCGACCGAGGCGGGCACGCGTGAACTGGCCGAGTGGGCCGGGCAGATCACCCCGCCCGCACCCTTCGTGACCAACGAGATCTTCGCCAAGGTCGTCGTCTCGATCCTGTCCGGCGGCGACCCGGACGCCTACCTCCGGGCCCAGCGTGCCGCCCACATGGCACGGATGCGGGAGCTCACGGCGGTCAAGACCGCCAAAGGGGCCGACCTCGCGACCGTGCTCTCGGCGGACTACGCCCTCAACCACCTCGACGCCGACCTCCGCTGGATGAACACCACGGCGGCCCGGCTCGTCACTTTGACCGCGGAGGTCGACTCGGCATGAACACCAAGGGGGACACAGCGGTGCCACTTCTCGAAGGGCGCGGTCTCGTCAAGACGTACGGCCCGACGGAGGCCCTGCGCGGCGCCTCGGTCCGGCTGGACGCCGGCGAGATCCTCGCCGTCACCGGCACCAGCGGCAGCGGGAAGTCGACGCTGCTGCACTGCCTGGCGGGGATCGTCGGCCCGGACGCCGGTTCGGTGTCCTACGCCGGTGAGCGCCTCGACCAGTTGCCCGAGAGGCGGCTGAGCGAGCTGCGCCGTACGGAGTTCGGGGTGGTCTTCCAGTTCGGCCAGCTCATCCCCGAGCTGACGGCGCTCGACAACGTGGCGCTGCCGCTGCTGCTCGCGGGCCTCACCCGCGCCGACGCCCACACGCGGGCCGGTGAGTGGCTGGAGCGGTTCGGAGTGCGCGGCCAGGCCGGGCTGCGGCCCGGCGAGATGAGCGGCGGGCAGGCCCAGCGAACCGCGCTGGCCCGCGCCCTGATCACCGGACCCAAGATCGTCTTCGCGGACGAGCCGACCGGCGCGCTGGACTCCCTGGCGAGCGAGCAGGTCATGACCGCCCTCGTCCACACGGCCCGCGAGTCCGGCACGGCGGTCCTGCTGATCACCCACGACGCCCAGGTGGCGGCGTACGCGGACCGCGAGCTGCGGATGGCCGACGGGGCCGTGGTCCCGGTGGGGGTGACGGCGTGACGACCGACGTACGCGCGCGTGCCGGTGCCGGCCCTGCTGGGGGCGGCCGCGGGGCGTCCGGCCTCGGGGCGCGGACCGGCAGCTCCCTGGCCACCGATCTGCGGACGGCCTGGCTGCTCACCCGCGGTTCCGACCGGCGGGAGTGGTGGCGGGCCGGGCTCACGGCCGTGGGCGCCGCGCTCGCGACCGGCTTCGCGCTGGCCGCCGTCTGTCTCGCCTCCCTTCGGGGGCAGTACGACATCTCCGTGGGCGCCGGCCTGCTCGACCAGCCCGGCACCCGCTCCGGGGTGATCGTGACCCTGCTGCTCCTGCTGGTGCCGGTCCTCGGTTTCCTCGGCCAGTGCGCCCGGATCGGTGCCGTGCACCGCGACCGGCGTCTCGCGGGGCTGCGGCTGGCGGGCGCCTCGTCCGCCCAGGTACGGCGGATCTCCGCGCTGGAGACGGGCCTGGCCTGTCTGCTCGGCTCGGCGCTCGCGACGATCGGCTCGGTCGTGGTGCTGCTGAGCCAGTGGCAGAGCCCGGCCGCCCTCGCCTGGGCCGGGATCGCGGTGATCGGCCTCGGCGTGCCGGTGCTGGGCGCGAGCGCGAGCGCGCTGGCGCTGCGCCGTCTGGTGGCCTCGCCCCTCGGCTGGGTCCGGCGGGTGCGCCCGCGGTCGGGACGGGGGCCCGGGCTGCTGTTCGCGGCGGCGCTGCTGCTGGTGGGCGCGGTGGTGCTGGCCACCGTGGCCGGCACGTCCGACGGGATGCCGGACCGGGGCGGCCTGTCGTACGGGCGGGGTCCGCTGCTGGTGGCCGGGGCGCTGCTGGCGGTCGGCGCGGGCGCGGTGGGGCTGTCCGGGGCGACGGCCGGGTTCATGGGGCGCCGGCTGGCCGCGCGGGCGCGGACGGCGGCGACGCTGATCGCCGCGGAACGGCTGCGCGAGGACCCGTGGGCGGCGGCCCGTACGCATGCCGCGGTGCTGCTGGTGACGGTCGCGGGGACGGGATACCTGGGCGTCCGCCAGGCCCTGCTCGCCGATCTCGGCGCCAGGAACCCCGACCGGCTGGGCGCGAGCATGTCGTACTACGAGTCGGGCCTGAACCTGACCGCCGCCGCGCTCCTCGTCGCCCTGGTGATCACCCTGGGCGGCCTCGCGGTCGGCACCGTCGAGTCCCTGGCCGCGCGGCGCCGGGGTCTGGCCGCGCAGACCGCCGCCGGGGTGCCGCGGTCGGTGCTCGGCCGGGCGCTGCTCCTGGAGACCGCTCTGCCGCTCGCGCCCGCTCTGCTGCTGGGCGGCGCCGGAGGAATGGCGATCGGCGTCTGGTACGCCCGGCTCACCTCGCACGGGTCGCCCGTCACGCCGTACGCGGCCCTCCTGGTCCCGCTCGGGGTGTACGCGGCCTGTCTGCTGGCCGCCGCCACCTCGCTCCCCCTGCTGCGCCGCTCGCTGCGGCCGGCGGAGCTCAGGTACACGTGAGCGCATGAACGTCCGGCCCCGGAGGCACGGGGGACCTCCGGGGCCGGATCCGAGCCGCCGCAGCGGCAACACAAAGGCCCGGATCGTCGTCAGGCTGAGATGCCGTCGATCCGGGCCATGGCGTCCTCCGCGCCGTACGGCTGCAAGTACGGCAGCCAGCGCGGGTCCCTGTGCCCGGTGCCGATGATGCGCCAGGCCAGACCGGTGGGTGGGGCGGGTTTGTGGCGCAGCCGCCAGCCGATTTCGAACAGGTGCCGGTCGGCCTTCACGTGGTTGCAGCGCCGGCAGGACGCCACCACGTTGTCCCAGACGTGCTTGCCCCCGCGGCTGCGCGGGATGACGTGGTCGACGCTGGTTGCGACGCCACCGCAGTACATGCACCGGCCCCCGTCGCGGGCGAAGAGCGCCCTGCGGGTGAGAGGGACGGGCCCCCGATAGGGGACCCGCACGAATCGCTTGAGCCGGACCACGCTGGGTGCGGGGACTGTGACGGTCGCGCTGTGCATGTAGGCGCCGGATTCCTCGAGGGAGACCGCCTTGTTCTCCAGGACGAGGACGAGCGCGCGGCGGAGCGGTACGACGCCGAGGGGCTCGTACGACGCGTTGAGTACCAGGACATGCGGCACGGATGCCTCCTTGGGCGTCGGCGGCGCGTGGCTCGCGCCGGGACGAACTGCAGTCAGTCTCCCCTCTCTGCCGGGAGAAACGCCACCATGTCCCGGTAACGGGCTGGGAGTGTTTTCGACCACACCTTTCTTCCTCCCCAGGTGAGAGCCGTCTCTCCCCTGAACATCGCAACGATCCACACACGATGCACCGTTAGTGTGGTGAGCCTGCTTTACCGGTGACCTTTTCGTGACCTTGACCGCCGCACCGGAGGCAGACGCAGCACCTGGAGGTACCTGCCGTGTCCTTGTCCGCCGTCCTACTGGCCGCGAGTCCGTCGCCGTCGCCGTCCCCCTCGGAGACGTCGACGCCGGCCGTGCCGAGTCTCCAGGACGCCCAGGAGAGCGCGACCAACGCCGCGAGCTGGGTCGAGCAGAACTGGTCGACCTGGCTGGCGATCGGTCTGCGGGTCCTGCTGATCCTGGTGATCGCCGGCGTGCTGAGAATGGTCGTGCGGCGGGCCATCACCAAGCTGATCGACCGGATGAACCGCACCGCCCAGGCGGTCGACGGCACCTCGATCGGCGGTCTGCTCGTCAACAACGAGCGCCGTCACCAGCGCTCCCAGGCGATCGGTTCGGTGCTGCGCTCGGTGGCCAGCTTCGCCATCCTGGGCACGGCGGCCCTGATGATCCTCGGCGCCTTCGAGATCGACCTGGCCCCGCTGCTGGCGTCGGCCGGTGTCGCGGGTGTGGCGATCGGTTTCGGCGCCCGCAACCTCGTCACGGACTTCCTCTCCGGCGTCTTCATGATCCTGGAGGACCAGTACGGCGTCGGCGACACCATCGACGCGGGCGTGGCGTCCGGCGAGGTCATAGAGGTCGGCCTCCGGGTGACCAAGCTGCGCGGTGACAACGGCGAGATCTGGTACGTCCGCAACGGCGAGGTCAAGCGCATCGGCAACCTCTCCCAGGGCTGGGCGACGGCCGGCGTGGACGTGACCGTGCGGGCCTCCGAGGACCTCGACAAGGTCAGGCGGGTGCTGGCCGAGGTCGCCGAGAAGATGAGCAAGGAGGAGCCCTGGAACGAGCTCCTGTGGAGCCCGATCGAGGTCCTCGGCCTGGACAGCGTCCTGCTGGACTCCATGGTCGTGCGGGTCTCCGCCAAGACGATGCCCGGCAAGTCCCTCACGGTCGAGCGCGAGCTGCGGTGGCGCATCAAGCGCGCCTTCGACGCGGCGGACATCCGCATCGTCGGCGGCGCGACCGTCCTCGCCGAGGAGGAGCCCGCAGACCCGGCCGCGGCGGTCGCGGCCCCGTCGGTCTTCTCCAACTCGGACTCCCCGCAGTCGGCAGCGGCCTCCCCGCTCGTGTCGGCACCGGTCCAGCGTCCCGCGCCGAAGTAGCCCGAACTCTCACCGTCTTCACAAGATCGGCGCATCCCGCGCACGAGTGTGATCATCTAACGTCACCCACACAACGGGCCCTTGTTCTGGAGCGCAACGCCCAGGGGCCGTTTCGAATGTGGGGAAACACATGAGAAAGCTCGCCATCGGCATCGCCGCGTCCGGTGCCCTGGCCCTGACCGGCCTGGTCGCGCCCGCCGCGTCCGCGGCCACCTCGCCCGACCTGGTCTTCTCCGCCGTCACGGTCAACGGCGGCAAGGCGATCGTGATCGGCACCACCGCCACCGTGAAGGTGCCGGTGACGTACACCCTCACCCGCCCCTCCGACCTGACGGTCGACTACAAGACCACCTTCGCCGGCGTCCTGCTCTACCGGGGCACGCTCAGCAGGATGGCGAACGAGATCGACCCCGAGGCCGTGCCCACCTGCACCACGACCGCGACGACGGACACCACCGTCACCGAGTCGTGCAAGGAGACCCTGGCGATCGACCCCGAGGCCTTCCTGTACTCGGCCTCGGACGCCACCACCTGGAAGGCGGCCGGTCTCTACAGCAAGATCGACCAGGACGACGACGACTCGGACGGTCACATCAGCCTCGGCTACAACTACGACGCCTGGGGCCCCCTCGGCAGCGGCGTCCAGATCAAGCGCGCCGCGAAGCTCACCGCCGACGCGTCGCCCGAGCCGGTGAAGAAGGGCCGGACCATCACCGTCACCGGCAAGCTGACCCGGGCCAACTGGGAGACCGGGACGTACTCGGGTTACACCACCCAGAAGGCCACCCTCCAGTTCCGCGCCAAGAGCGCCACCACCTACACCACGGTCAAGACGGTGACCTCCGGTACCGGCGGCGCGCTGAGGACCACGACGACCGCCACCAAGGACGGCTACTACCGCTACGTCTTCGCGGGCACGGCCACCACCGGCTCGGCGACCGCCGCCGGCGACTACGTGGACGTCCGGTAACCACCCGCTCCCCCGCCTCCACCGCCCTCGCAGGTAACGACTCCGTTTCCTGCGGGGGCGGTTTGTCGTTCCCCTCTTGACGGACAGGTGGTCCAGACCTATGTTCCGTGCATCCGATAGGAAACCTTCCTAACAGTCGCCGGACACTAAAGTCGTCCGACAGTCACGGAGAGGGGCACCCATGGCAGGCACACCACGCACACTCCGCGCCATGAACGACCGTGCCGCGCTCGACCTCCTGCTGGAGCACGGGCCCCTCTCCCGTACGCGGATCGGCAAGCTCACCGGCCTCTCCAAGCCGACCGCGTCCCAGCTCCTGGCCCGCCTGGAGGCATCGGGGCTCGTCCTCGCCACCGGTACCAGCGAGGGCAGGCCGGGCCCCAACGCCCAGCTGTACGAGGTCGACCCGAGTGCCGCGTACGCCGCCGGGCTCGACGTCACCCCCGAGCGCATCCTCGCCGCGGTCGCCGACATCACGGGCCGCACGGTGGGGTCGTACGAACTGCCCACCCCCGGACGGCGGCCCACCCAGCCCGTGGTCCGGCAGGTCACCGACGCCCTCGACGGCGCGGTGAAGGCGGCGGGCCTCGCCCGCGGCGACGTCCACCGGCTCGTCATCGGCACCCCGGGCGCCTTCGACCCGGGCACGGGCCGGCTGCGCTACGCCTCCCACCTCCCCGGCTGGCACACCCCGACCCTCCTCGACGAACTCGCCGCCGCGCTGCCGATGCCGGTCGAGTACGAGAACGACGTCAACCTCGTCGCCGTGGCCGAACAACGGCTCGGGGCGGCCCGCGGCCACGAGGACTTCGTGCTGCTGTGGAACGAGGGCGGTCTCGGCGCCGCCCTGGTGCTCGGCGGACGGCTGCACCGCGGCTGGACCGGCGGTGCGGGGGAGGTGGGTTTCCTGCCGGTTCCCGGAGCGCCTCTGGTGCGGCAGGTGACCAAGGCCAACAGTGGTGGCTATCAGGAGCTCGCGGGCTCCCAGGCCATCCCGGACCTCGCCCGCGAGCTCGGCATGACGGACATCCCTTCGGGACCGTACGCCGAGGTCGCCGCCGCCCTCGTCGAGCGTGCCGCAACCGAGGACACCGTCCTGGGCCGGCTGCTCCTGGAGACCTACGCCACCCGTCTGGCCACCGGTCTCGCCTCCCTCGTCTCCGTCCTCGACCCCGAACTCGTCGTCCTCAGCGGTGCCTCGCTCACCGCGGGCGGCGACACCCTGCGCGCCCTCGTCCAGGCCGAGCTGGAGGAACTGGCAGCCTCCCGGCCCCGGCTGGTCGTCGGCGACGTCCGTGAAAACCCCGTGCTGCGTGGCGCGCTGGAGAGCGCGCTGGCGGCCACCCGCGACGAGGTCTTCGACACCTCGCGCTGACCCCCGTACTCCCCCACACCCTCCTCTCACCGCCCGTCCCAGGGAGACCCCGTCATGCGCACAGCCGTACCCTCAGCCATACCCTCCGCCGCCCGAAAAGCGGCCTTTGCCCTGACCGTGTCCGCCGTGCTCGTCACCACGGCCTGTACCGGCCAGTCCTCCTCCGGCGCCGACGACGACGCGTCGAAGGAGACGACCATCAACTTCTGGCACGCCTGGAGCGCGGACTCCGAGGTGGCGGGAGTGAAGGCGCTGGTCGCCGGGTTCGAGAAGGCGCACCCCAACATCCACGTCAACGTCGTCGGCAACATGACCGACGACAAGATCAACCAGGCGCTGCGCACGGGCGGCGCCAAGGCCCCGGACGTCATCTCGTCGTTCACCACGAACAACGTGGGCAAGTTCTGCTCCTCGGGCGCGCTCGTCGACCTGAACCCGTTCTTCAAGAAGTCGGGCGTCGACGCGGAGAAGACCTTCCCGGCCGCGATGAACCAGTACACGCAGTTCGACGGCGACCGCTGTGCCGTGCCGCTGCTGGGCGACGCGTACGGGCTCTACTACAACAAGACCGCGTTCGAGAAGGCCGGCATCACCTCACCGCCCAAGACGTGGTCGGAGTTCGAGGCCGACGCCAAGAAGCTGACGATCACGCAGGGCGACTCGTACAAGCAGCTCGGGTTCATGCCGAACTACCACGGCTGGGAGACGACGACCGAGCACTACATGGGCCAGTTCTCGCCCACCTACTTCGACAAGTCGGGCAAGTCCACGGTCGCCACCGACCCGGCCGTCTCCGCCGCCTTCACCCTCCAGAAGAAGCTCGTCGACGAACTGGGCGGCTACAAGAAGCTGGAGAAGTACCGTGCGGGGCTCGGCGACGAGTGGGGCCCCAAGCACCCCTTCCAGACCGGCCAGGTCGCCATGCAACTGGACGGTGAGTGGCGGCTCGGCATGGCCCTGGACGCCAAGCCCGGCTTCGAGATCGGCGTCGCCCCGCTGCCCGTCCCCGACGCCCAGGCCGACCAGTACGGCAAGGGCTACATCACCGGCACCATCGCCGGCATCGCCGCCAACAGCACGAAGCAGAACGCGGCCTGGGAGTTCCTGAAGTACATCACCACGGACACGGACGCGGTGGTCGGCTTCTCCAACGCCATCCACAACGTGCCCTCGACGCTCGCGGCCCTGAAGTCCCCGAAGCTGAAGTACGACCCGCGCTTCAAGACCTTCCTCGACATCGCGGCGAACCCCAACTCGACGACCGCCCCGTCCTCGATCAACGGCGGTGTGTACCTGACCACCGTCCAGGAGCTCGGCTACGGCTACGAGAGCGGCAAGGTCACCGACCTGAAGAAGGGCCTCGCCGACGCGGCCAAGCAGATCGACACGGACATCGCGCAGGCGAAGTAATGGCCACGATCACTCTGGCGTCGAAGCGCCGCCGGTCGGCGCTTCGAACCATCGCCTTCATGTCGCCCTGGTTGATCGGCTTCACGGTCTTCTTCGCCTACCCACTGCTGTCGACCCTCTACTTCTCGTTCATGCACTACGACGGCTTCAAGCCGCCGACCTGGAGCGGAACGAAGAACTGGACCTACGTCTTCGAGCACTACCCCTTCTTCTGGCCGGCCCTGCGCAACACCCTGTGGCTGGTCGTGGTGATGGTGTCCCTCCGGGTCGTCTTCGGCCTCGGGATCGGCCTGCTCATCACGAAGATCAAGACGGGTACGGGGGTCTTCCGGACGCTCTTCTACCTGCCGTACCTCGCCCCGCCGGTCGCGGCCACGATGGCCTTCGCGTTCCTCCTCAACCCCGGTACGGGACCGGTCAACTCGATCCTGGAGAAGGTCGGCATCCCGGCCCCCGGCTGGTTCAACGACCCCACCTGGTCGAAGCCGGCCCTCACCCTGCTCGCCCTGTGGGGCATCGGCGACCTGATGGTCATCTTCATGGCGGCGCTGCTCGACGTGCCGACCGAGCAGTACGAGGCCGCCGAACTGGACGGGGCGTCGGCGTGGCAGCGGTTCCGGTATGTAACCCTTCCCAACATTTCGCCGATCGTGATGTTCGCCGTCGTCACCGGTGTGATCCAGACGATGCAGTACTACACACAGCCGTTGATCGCCGGGAAGGTCGCCTCGGGCGTGATCCAGGGGGCGGGCACGCAGTTCGAGCCCGGCTACCCGGACAAGTCCACGCTGACCCTCCCGCAGCTCGTCTACAACCTCGGCTTCCAGCGCTTCGACTACGGCTCCGCGTGTGTCGTCGCCCTCGTCCTCTTCGCCCTGTCGATGGTGTTCACCGCGTTCCTGATGCGGCGCCGGGGCGGTCTCATCCAGGCAGGTGACTGACCATGACCCAAGTACTGGACCGGCCGGTGGAGTTGAAGACCCCGGCCTCGCCCGCCGAGCGCACCGCCCGGCGCAAGGCCGCCCTGGAGTGGGTCGCGATCCACTCCCTCGGTCTCGCCGCCGCCCTCTTCTTCACGCTGCCCTTCGTGTTCGTGTTCCTGACCTCGCTGATGAGCGACAGCCAGGCCCTCAGCCGGGATCTGATCCCGCACACCTGGGAGTGGGGCAACTACAAGCGGGTCTTCGACACGCCGGGTTTCCTGACCTGGTGGCGCAACACGCTGATCTACGCGGGACTGGGAACAGTCCTGACAGTCGTGTCGTCGATCCCGGTGGCGTACGCGCTCGCCAAGTTCCGCTTCCGGGGCCGCAATCTCTCCCTGATGCTGGTGATCTCGATGATGATGCTGCCGCCCCAGGTGGTCATCATCCCGATGTACCTGTTCTGGGCGAAGCAGCTCGGCCTGTCGGGCACCCTGTGGCCGCTGATCATCCCGATGGCGTTCGGGGACGCGTTCTCGATCTTCCTGCTCAGGCAGTTCCTGATGACGATCCCGAACGAGTACGTGGACGCGGCGAAGGTCGACGGGTGCGGCGACTTCCGCACCCTGCTGCGGGTCGTCATCCCCATGGCCAAGCCCGGGATCGCAGCGGTGGCCCTGTTCCAGTTCTTCTACGCCTGGAACGACTACTTCGGCCCGCAGATCTACGCCTCGGAGAACCAGAACGCCTGGACGCTCAGTTACGGCCTGGAGTCCTTCAAGGGCATGCACCACACCGACTGGAACCTCACCATGGCCGCGACCGTGCTGGTCATGGCCCCCGTGATCCTCGTGTTCTTCTTCGCGCAGAAGGCGTTCGTCGAGGGCGTCACGCTGACCGGAGTGAAGGGTTAACCACGTATGCGGCATCTCCCCGGGGGCAACCCCCGGACCCCCGGCCGATGATCACCGCACCCCACGCCCGGAAGCGAGGCAACCTTCAGTGAAACTCACCGTGGTCGGCGGAGGCTCGACCTACACCCCCGAACTCATCGACGGCTTCGCGCGCCTGCGTGACACCCTGCCCGTCGAGGAACTCGTCCTCGTCGACCCGGCCGAAGACCGCCTGGAGCTGGTCGGCGGTCTCGCCCGGCGCATCTTCGCCAAGCAGGGCCATGACGGCCGTATCGTCACCACGTCCGACCTGGACGCGGGCGTGGACGGCGCGGACGCCGTGCTCCTGCAACTGCGCGTCGGCGGCCAGGCGGCTCGGCAGCAGGACGAGACCTGGCCCCTGGAGTGCGGCTGCGTCGGCCAGGAGACGACCGGCGCGGGCGGCCTCGCCAAGGCGCTGCGCACCGTTCCGGTGGTCCTCGACATCGCCGAACGGGTCCGCCGGACCAACCCGGACGCCTGGATCATCGACTTCACCAACCCGGTCGGGATCGTCACCCGCGCCCTGCTCCAGGCCGGGCACAAGGCGGTCGGGCTGTGCAACGTGGCGATCGGCTTCCAGCGGAAGTTCGCCGGGCTGCTCGGTGTCGTCCCCTCCGACATCCACCTCGACCACGTGGGCCTCAACCACCTCACCTGGGAGACCGGGGTGCGGCTGGGCGGTCCCGAGGGCGAGGACGTCCTGCCCAAGCTGCTCACCGGGCACGGCGACACGATCGCCGGCGACCTGCACCTGCCGCGCGCGCTCCTGGACCGGCTCGGCGTGGTCCCGTCGTACTACCTGCGCTACTTCTACGCGCACGACGAGGTCGTACGGGAGCTCGGCAGCAAGCCGTCCCGGGCCGCCGAAGTGGCGGCCATGGAACGGGAGTTGCTGGAGATGTACGGCGACCCGGCCCTGGACGAGAAGCCGGAGCTGCTGGCCAAGCGGGGCGGCGCCTACTACTCGGAGGCGGCGGTCGACCTGGCCGCCGGGCTGCTCGGCGGGGGCGGCAGCCCCTACCAGGTGGTCAACACCCTCAACCGGGGCACCCTGCCCTTCCTGCCCGGCGACGCGGTGATCGAGGTACCGGCGGCGGTGGGCCCGACCGGGCCGACCCCACTGGCGGTACCGACCGTGGACCCGCTGTTCGCGGGCCTGATGGCGCAGGTGACGGCCTACGAGGACCTGGCGCTGGCGGCCGCTCTGCGGGGCGGCCGGGACCGGGTCTTCAAGGCACTCCTCGCGCACCCCCTCGTCGGCCAGTACGAGTACGCCGAGGGCCTCACCGACCGACTGATCGCACACAACCGGGAGCATCTCGCGTGGGCCTGACCGCATGCGTCCTCGCCGTCGACGCGGGCAACAGCAAGACCGACGTCGCGGTCGTGGCGGCCGACGGAAACGTCCTCGCCACGGCCCGCGGCGGCGGGTTCCGGCCACCGGTGGTGGGCGTCGAGGCGGCGGTGGACACCGTCGCCGACGCGGTCGGGCGGGCCTTCGCCGCGGCCGGCGTGACGTCGGTGGAGCACGTCTCGGCGTGCCTCGCCAACGCCGACTTCCCCGTGGAGGAACGGCAGTTGGCCGCAGCGCTGCACACGCGCGCGTGGGGCCCGGACGTGGAGGTCCGCAACGACACCTTCGCGATCCTGCGGGCCGGGGTCACCGAACCGCGCGGGGTCGCCGTGGTGTGCGGCGCGGGCATCAACTGCGTCGGCATGCGCCCCGACGGCCGTACCGCCCGCTTCCCCGCGCTCGGCCGGATCTCCGGCGACTGGGGCGGCGGCTGGGGCCTCGCGGAGGAGGCGCTGTGGCACGCGGCCCGCGCGGAGGACGGGCGGGGCGTCGACACCGACCTCGCGCGCGTGCTTCCGCGGCACTTCGGGCTGCCGTCGATGTACGCCCTCATCGAGGCCCTGCACCTGGAGGAGGTCGCCCCCGCCCGCCGCCACGAACTGACCCCGGTGCTCTTCGCCACGGCGGCCGCCGGCGACCCCGTTGCCCGCTCGCTCGTCGACCGCCTGGCCGACGAGGTGGTGTCCATGGCCACGGTGGCCCTGACCCGCCTCGACCTCCTCGACGAGGAGACCCCGGTCCTGCTCGGCGGCAGCGTCCTGGCCGCCCGGCACCCGCAACTGGACGACGGCGTACGGGAACTCCTGGCGGCCCGCGCCCCGAAGGCCGTACCCCAGGTGGTGACGGCGAGCCCGGTCCTGGGCGCCGCGCTCCTCGGCCTGGACCGGGCGGGGTCGTCCCCGGAGGTACAGGCGAGGGTGCGGGCGTACTACGAGGCCTGAGCGAGCACCGCGTCGGCGACTTCAGGGACGGACCTGCCGTTCCCGACGTCGACGCGGGGCAGGCCCAGCCGGTCGACCGCCTCCACCATGAGCTCCTGGTACCGCACGCTCCGGGCCAGGAACCTGTCCATCAGCGCCCGCTCCCCCTCCGACGCCTCGTCATAGCGCCCGCCCGCACGGATCCGGGCGCGCACGACGTCTTCGCCGGCGGTGAGCCATACGGCGGCGGTGTGCGGCACATCCAGCGTCGCGACCCGCTCCGGCCACAGCGCGGAGCCCTCCAGGACCAGGCCCGGTCCGGTGGCGTGCGCTCTGACCAGCTCCTCGATGCGGGGCCACAGCCTCTCGTAGTGGGCGAGGACCGAGTCGATCAACTCGTCGACGCCGAGCGTCGCGTAGTGCTCGGCCACATGCGGCGGCACCTCCCGCTCCGGCGTGCGCCAGGGCCGCCCCGGGTGTCTCGCCAGCAGGTCCGTCGAGCGATGCTCGAAGCCCAGCCGGTCGGCGATCGCCGCGGCGACCGTGGACTTGCCGGTATGAGACGTTCCGCCGATCATCACCACTCGTAGCCCGCGCACGACGGCGACCCTACGCGCCCCCTGGGGGAACCGAACCGATTCCCGTGGCGTATTCATGGGCAAGGGGTGGTGCGGGGGGGCGCGGCAGGGCCGTCGGCAGACGATCCGACGCGATCCGATCAAGATCCAGCCAAGGCCGGTGCGGATGTCGGTCCCGGCAGCGATACTTGCGGCGAGGGATGACCATGGGGGAGGTCAAACGGTGACACACCCGCCGAAGAGCAGTGCGGCACCACCGGTTTCCGGGGTGCCCACGATGCCGGCCGTACCGCCGCAGCCGGGACCCCCGGCCCCGGCACCGCAGACACCCCCGCCCGACTCCGCGCCGGACCCGGCACCCGCCCGTCGTACGGCCTTCGCGGAGGGTTTCGACCAGGTGCGCGCGGCCGCCACCACCGAGCCCGGCCGGCTGCGCATCATCGGCGCGGCGCTCGCCCTGCTCGTCGTCCTCTTCGGCGCGGTGACCGCCTGGCAGACCAACGACCGGGCCACCGCCGCGGACGACGTGCTCAACAAGAGCCAGCCGCTCAGCAGTGCCGCGGCCGACATATACCTGTACCTGGCCGACGCCAACACCACGGCCTCCAGCGGCTTCCTCGTCGGCGGCCAGGAGTCGGCCGACTCCCGCGACCGGTACGAGAAGGACATCGCCCGGGCCGCGGCCGGTCTGGTCAAGGCCGCCTCGAACTCCGACCCGGACTCCCCCGCCGCGAAGACCGTGGCCGAGCTCAACACCCTCCTGCCGGAGTACAAGGGCCTGGTGGAGCAGGCCCGTACGTACAACCGCCAGGGTTTCCCGGTCGGCGGCGCCTATCTGCGGTACGCCAACGAGAAGATGCAGGAGGAGATGCTCCCGAAGGCGCAGAACCTCTACACGAGCGAGAACCAGCGGCTGCGCGCCGACTACGCCGACGCCACGCCCTACCCGTGGGCCGCGATCGGCCTCGGCGTCCTGGCGCTCGCCGGGCTCGCCTGGGCCCAGCACCGCAACTACCGGCGCACCAACCGGGTCCTGAACCACGGCCTGGTCGCGGCCACCGCGACGGCCACGGTGGTGCTGCTGTGGCTGGTCGTCGGCCACACCGTCGCGCGCGCGGGCCTCGAAGACTCCTACGACCACGGGGTCCGCTCGCTCAACGTGCTGCACGACGCCCGCATCGCCTCCCTGAAGGCGCGTGGCAACGAGAACCTCACGCTGGTGGCCCGCGGCGCGGAGACGGTCGTCAAGAAGAACGCCCAGGGTGAGGACGTCACCTACGACGCCTACGACTACGACTTCGGCAAGGACATGGACACCCTCTCCAAGGGCCTGGCCGAGGCGTCGAAGCTCGCCGACGACAGCAGCGGCGCAGAGCCGGTGACCGCGGCCCAGGGCAACATGAAGGTGTGGAAGGAGCGCCACGCCGCGGCCCGCAAGCAGGACGACTACGGCAACTACGAAGAGGCGCTGAAGCGGGTCATCGGCGGAAAGGGCGCGACGGGCGAGTGTTTCGACAGCGTCGACCACAACCTCCAGCTCGCCCTGGACCACGAGGACTCCGAGTTCCAGCAGTCGGCCGCCGACGGGCTGGACGCGATGACCGGCCTGTCGGTGGGCGCCGCCGTCCTGGCCGTCCTGGGCGCGGCCGGCGCGGTGCTCGGCATCGGGCGCAGGCTGTCGGAGTACCGGTGAGAGGGGGCGTGACGATGCGGATGCGTGGACGTGTGCGGACCGGTCTCAAGGGCTGGGGCGGGGTCGGGGTGATGGCGCTCGTCTGCGCCCTGGTGCTGGCCTGCGCGCTGCTGCTGCCGCAGACCCGGCCGAACGGCGACGGCGGCACGGGCACCGGCGGCCCGGGCACGACCCACGCCGATCAGGCGGCGGCCGAGGGCGATCCCTGTCTTGTCCCGGCGATCAAGACGCACCCGGAGGACCAGACGCTGTCCCCGTCCGGCGCGGACGGCACGACCATAGACAAGATCAAGGCCCGGCAGGGCGAGAAGCGCAAGCTGATCGTCGGCGTCGACCAGAACAGCTACCGCTGGGGCTACCGCAACCCCAACGGCGGGAACCACGCCGACCTGGAAGGCTTCGACATCGACCTGGTGCACCGGATCGCGAAGGACATCCTCGGTGACCCGAACGCCGTGCAGTTCAAGGCGATCCCCACCAACCAGCGCATCCCGGCGGTGCAGAACGGCCGGGTCGACATGGTCGTCCGCACGATGACGATCAACTGCAAGCGGGTGGGCCAAGTGGCGTTCTCCGCACCGTACTTCAAGACCGGACAGCAGGTCCTCGCCCCCAAGTCCTCCGACATCAAGGGGTACGGCGCCACCCTGGCGCACAAGAAGATCTGCACGGCGGAGGGTTCGACCGCCTTCAGCAAGCTGGACGACGACAAGAGGGCGGGCGAGCTCGTCGCCTCCGCCGACATCAGGACCACGGTGCCCAACCAACTCGACTGCCTGGTCAGGCTCCAGCTCGGCGAGGTCGACGCCGTGGTCACGGACGGGGCGCTCGCCGCCAGCCAGGCCGCCCAGGACCCCACGGTCGAACTGAAGGGCTCCCCCTTCACCACCGAGTACTACGGCGTGGCGATGAAGAGCGACGCCGACGATCTGGTACGCCGGGTCAACCAGATCCTGGTGGACTACCGCAAGGACACCACCGACGGCTGGCAGGCGTCGTACGACAAGTGGCTGTCCGCCACACTGGCCAAGGACTCGGCGAAGTCGGAGCCGCCGCCACCGAAGTACCTGCGCACGAGCTGACCACCACCACGGACCACAGGCACAGACGACCGGCACAGACGAACAACCACCCAGCAACCCTTCAGCAGCGAGAGGTGATCGATGGGCGTCACGGGACCCCCCGGGCCGGTGATGGACCGGGACGAGGTGGACCGTGCGCTGGCTCGGCTCGGCGCGGAGCACGAGGCGATCGAGACCTCGCTCTTCGCCCTGCAGGACCACGCGGGCCGCAGGCTCCTCGAAGGCGCCGACCTCACCGGGGTCACCAAGGAGCGCTGGGAGGCCGCCGACGCGTCGATCACCCTGCTGTGGGCGTACTTCGACGCGTACTCGGACGCCCTGCGCTCCGCCCGCGAGATCCGCTCCCGCCGCCGCTGGTCCAGCCGCGAGGATTTGGTGGAGCTGACCGAGCTGCTGCGCGGCGAGTCGGTCACGGTCGCGGGCTCGGCGACCGCCACGGCCAACGCGCCCACGTTGCACGGCAATTCGGGCAAACTCAGCGAGCAGTTCTCGCTGGTGACACTCGTGGAGCGGATGAACGAGCTGTACGCGTCGAGCCTGGACATGGTCGTCGCCGCCGACGCGGTCTGGTCGGCGCTGCCCGCGCGGATAGACCTGCTGTCCGCCGAACTCCAGCGCACCCGTCGGCTCGCGCACTCCGTCGGCGTACGCCCCGGGGAGCACCCGGCGGGCGACGACCTGGAGCGCATCACACGCACCCTCACCTCGCTGCGCGAGCAGGTGATCTCCGATCCGCTCGCCTTCTGGCAGCGCGCGCAGGGCAGTTCGGCGCCCGGCGGCGGAAGGCCGGACACCACGGCGTACGACCGGGAGGCGCGCGCCCTCGACGACGTGCGCCGGGAGATCGACGCGGTGCTCACGGTCCGGCAGGACGCGGAGGCCCGGCTGGTCAGGCTGCGGGACGTGCTCTCCCGCGCGGACCGCACGCTCGCCGAGGCCCGCCTCGCGCGCGGCGAGGTCCTCGCGAAGATCGCGGCCACGGAGGTGCCGGTCGTCAGCGGACCGCCGACCGTGCTGCAGGAGCAGCTGGCGACGGCCGCCGAGTACCGCAGACACGCCCAGTGGCACCGTCTGTCCCCGCTCCTGGAGTCTTTGGAGGAGAAGGCGGAGGACGAACTGCTGCGCGCCCGCGAGTCGTTGACGGCGGTCACCGCGCCGCTCGCGGTCCGCGCGGAGCTGCGCGGCCGGCTCGACGCGTACAAGGCGAAGGTCGCCCGGCACGGCCTGGCCGAGGACCCGTTCCTGATCGAGCGGTACGACGCGGCCCGGCGGATGCTGTGGAGCGCGCCCTGCGACCTGCGGGTCGCCGAACAGGCCGTGCTGCGCTACCAGCACGCGGTCGCCGAACTGCTGGGGGCACCGCGGGTGCCGCAGCAGAGCGGCACCGAGGACCGTAGGGGGGAGTCGACGTCATGAGTCAGGAACAGCAACCCTGCCAGCGGCCCGGCTGCGACGGCAGGTACGAGGACATGGGAGGCGGCGAGCTGTACTGCGACACCTGCGGTCTCGCGCCGGTCCTCCCGGCCGGGGCGGGCCGGACCGGACCGGTGCCCACCGGTAGCACGGGCGCCGGCAGCGGCTCGCAGGGCAGCGGCGGTTCGCGCTCCACCGGCCGCGGATCCTCGCGTTCCTCGCGTACGTCCTCGCACTCGTCGAAGTCCCGGCGCTCGGTGTCGGGGCGGCTCTCGCGCTCGGTCTCCGGGAAGTCCACGGGCCGTTCGGTGTCGGTGCGCGGCTCCGGCTCCTCCGCCGGTTCGACCGGGCGCGGCCGGCTCGGCGCGGGGCTCGTCGAGGTGCCCGGGGTGCCGCGGCCCGACCCGCGCGAGATGGTTTTGGAGAACCCCGAGGTGCCCGAGCGCAAGCGGTTCTGCTCGCGCTCCGACTGCGGGGCGCCGGTGGGGCGCGCGCGGGGGGACCACAAGGGGCGCACGGAGGGCTTCTGCACCAAGTGCGGCCACCCGTACTCGTTCGTGCCGAAGCTGAAGTCCGGTGACATCGTGCACGGCCAGTACGAGGTCGCGGGCTGTCTGGCGCACGGCGGACTCGGCTGGGTCTACCTCGCCGTGGACCGCGCGGTGTCCGACCGCTGGGTGGTCCTCAAGGGCCTGCTGGACACCGGCGACCAGGACGCGATGGCCGCCGCGATCTCCGAGCGGCGCTTCCTCGCGGAGATCGAGCACTCCAACATCGTGCGGATCTACAACTTCGTGGAACACCTCGACCAGCGCACCGGCTCGCTCGACGGCTACATCGTCATGGAGTACGTCGGCGGCAAGTCGCTCAAGGAGATCGCCAACGGCCGCCGTTCGGCCGACGGCAAGCGGGATCCGCTGCCGGTGGAGCAGGCGTGCGCCTACGGCATCGAGGCCCTGGAGGCGCTCGGCCACCTCCACAGCCGCAACCTGCTGTACTGCGACTTCAAGGTCGACAACGCCATCCAGACCGAGGACCAGCTCAAGCTGATCGACATGGGCGCGGTGCGCAGGATGGACGACGAGGAGTCGGCCATCTACGGCACGGTGGGCTACCAGGCGCCGGAGGTCGCCGACGTGGGCCCGTCGCTCGCCTCAGACCTCTACACGGTCGGCCGCACCCTGGCCGTGCTGACCTTCGACTTCCAGGGCTACACCAACGTCTTCGTCGACTCGCTCCCCGACCCCGACCACATCGAGGTCTTCCGCCGGTACGAGTCCTTCTACCGCCTGCTGGTCCGCGCGACCGACCCGGACCCGGCCCGCCGCTTCGCCTCCGCGCAGGAGATGTCGGAACAGCTGACGGGCGTCCTGCGCGAGGTCGTCTCCCTGCAGACGGGCCGTGCCAGGCCCGCCCTGTCGACCCTCTTCGGGCCCGAAGTCCGGGTCACCGACGCGGAGTTGTTCCCGAAGCTGGACGGAGAGGTGTCGCGGCTGGGGGGACGGGTGGTGCCGACGCGCCGGAAGGCGACCGCCGGTTCGGTCGGTCCCGTCGGCACCGGAGCCGTCAGCGCCACCAGGACCATCGTCAAGGACGTCAACGCTCCCGTGGCCGCGCTCTCGCTGCCCGTCCCCCACGTCGACCCCTCCGACCCCAACGCCGGTTTCCTCGCCGGTCTCATGACCACCGCGCCCGCCGAGCTGCTCGGCGCCCTCGCGGCCGCGCCGGCCCCGTCGGCGGAGACCCGGCTGCGGCAGGTGCGGGCCTGGCTGGAGAACGGCGACACGCACACCGCGGACGAGGCGCTGCGGCACCTCGAGGACGAACGGCCCGACGACTGGCGGGTGGTCTGGTACCGGGGCGTGGCCGCCCTGGTGACCGGCGACCACGAGGCCGCCGCGCTCGCCTTCGACGCGATCTACGACGCCTTCCCCGGCGAACCCGCCCCCAAGCTGGCCCTCGGCCTGTGCGCGGAGGTGCTCGGCCAGCTCGACAACGCCGCCGAGTACTACCGCCTGGTCTGGTCGACCGACCCCAGCTATGTGAGCGCCGCGTTCGGCCTCGCGCGCGTGCAACTGGCGACCGGGGACCGCCGTAGCGCGGTGAGGACGCTGGAGTCGGTGCCGGAGTCCTCCATCCACTACACCGCGGCCCGGGTGGCGGCCGTCCGCGCGAGGCTGCGTCAACGCACCGCGACCGCGGGCGACGTACCCTTCCTGGACGACCTGACCGCCGCCGCCGGGCAGGTCGAGGCACTGGACGCGTACGGACTGGATCCGGCGCGTCGCGAGCAGTTGTCCGCCGAGGTGCTGGGCGCGGCCCTGGACTGGATACTCTCCGGTGGCCAGGACTCCGTCGCCCCCGCCGCCGGGGGACGGGCACTGCTCGGCAGCGGACTGGACGAGCGAGGACTGCGCTTCGGCCTGGAGCGTTCGTACCGCGCGCTGGCCAGGCTCGCGCAGGGCGGCGAGGAGAGGATCGACCTGGTGGAACGAGCCAACCGTTACCGCCCCCGGACGTGGGTGTAGTTGATGTCGCAGATGCCCCAGCAGACCGCCCTTTCGAGGTGCCCGAGCTGCGAGGAACCCCTGGAGTCGGGCGACCGTTTCTGCGGTGCGTGCGGATACGACCTGTCCGCCGTCCCGGCGCGGCCGGACGACAGCCCGGCCGTCGCCGTGAACGGCGCGCCCCCGGGCGGCCCCTGGCCACAGGCCCCGCACCCGCCGGCGGAGCTCCATCTGCCGAGCGACCTGCGGGCCTCCGCGTCGGGCGAGCACGAACTGCCCCCGGTGCCGCCCCAGTCGGGGCCGGTGCTCGGGTCGCCGGTCTCCCCCGCCTCCGGTGTGCGCTTCGACCGGGCGCCCGAGCCCGAGGAGTACCTCCTGCAGGCGCCCGACCCGCGGGTGGCCGCCGGACCGCCCACCCCGGCCGAGGGCACCAAAGTGTGCGTGGCCTGCAGCGCGGGCCGGGTCGACGACGACGGCTACTGCGAGAACTGCGGGCACGCCCAGCCGCGCGAGCGCGACCACATGGAGCAGGAGGCCGGTCCGATCGCCGCCGTCAGCGACCGCGGTCTGCGCCACCACCGCAACGAGGACGCCTTCACCCTCGGCACCAGCGTGCTGCCCGACGGCACACCGGCGACCTTCGCGGTCGTCTGCGACGGCGTGTCCTCCGCGACCCGCCCCGACGACGCCTCCCTGGCCGCCTCCCGGGCCGCGGCCGACGCGCTGCTGGCCGCGCTGCCGCAGGGCACGCACCCCCAGCAGGCGATGCACGAGGCGATCGTCGCCGCCTCCCGCGCGGTCAACTCGCTCGCCGCGGAACCCGCCACGGCCCGCGAGCACCAGCCGCACCAGAACGCCCCGGCGTGCACGCTCGTCGGCTCGATCGTCACCCCCAGCCTGCTGGTCGTCGGCTGGGTCGGCGACAGCCGCGTCTACTGGGTGCCCACGGACCGCGGTTCGGCCCCGGCCCGGCTCACCGAGGACGACTCCTGGGCCGCGCAGATGGTCGCCGCGGGCCTGATGAACGAGGCCGAGGCGTACGCCGACGAGCGCGCCCACGCGATCACCGGCTGGCTCGGCGCGGACGCCTACGAACTCGACCCGCACACCGCTTCCTTCAAGCCGGACCGGCCTGGTGTGGTGGTGGTGTGCACCGACGGCCTGTGGAACTACGCGGAGGCGGCCGACGAGATGGCTCAGGCCGTGCCGGCCGACGCCGCCGCCCGCCCGCTGCACACCGCCCGGGTCCTGGTCGGTCACGCCCTGGACGGCGGGGGCCACGACAACGTAACAGTGGCCGTCGTGCCGTTCCCGACCCCTGTGCAGGGGGCAGGATCGGGCTGAGGCCGTATACGGGGAACGCGTCGCGGCACCAGCGCAGGACCGGAGGGGACCGGTCCGCGATCAGTCACCGGCCCACGCATGTGGGGTTCGCGAGGGGGATTTGAGTAGGCATGGCCAATTTCTCGAAGTCGAACGTGCCGCAGTTCGCGATGGACGTCTACCAGAACGAGTACCTGCCCGAGGGCGGCCGCGAGGTCAACGCGATCGTCACGGTCACCGCGACCGGCGGCGGCACGATCGGAAGCGCGGTCGCGGCCACGCACCTCTGGTCGGCGGGGCAGGGCCCCTCGGCGGCGGTGGCGATCATGGTCGACTGTTCGGGCTCGATGGACTACCCGCGGGCCAAAATGCGCAACGCCCGCGACGCCACGGCCGCCGCGATCGACACCCTGCGCGACGGTGTGCACTTCGCGGTGATCGGCGGCACCCACGTGGCCAAGGAGGTGTATCCGGGGGACGGCCGCCTCGCGATCGCCGACGCCACCACCCGTGACCAGGCCAAACAGGCCCTGCGCAAGCTCAGCGCGGGCGGCGGTACGGCCATCGGCACCTGGCTGCGCCTCGCCGACCGCCTGCTGTCCTCGGCGGACGTCGCCATACGTCACGGCATCCTGCTCACCGACGGGCGCAACGAACACGAGTCGCCGGAGGACCTCAAGGCCTCCCTCGACGCCTGCGCGGGCCGTTTCACCTGCGACGCCCGGGGCGTGGGCACCGACTGGGAAGTGAAAGAAGTCACAGGGATCGCCTCCGCCCTGCTCGGCACCGCCGACATCGTCGCCGACCCGGCCGCCCTCGCCGCCGACTTCACGCAGATGATGGAGACGGCCATGGGCAAGGAGGTCGCCGACGTCGCCCTGCGGGTGTGGACCCCGGTGGGCACCGCCATCAAGTTCGTCAAGCAGGTCGCGCCCACCGTCGAGCAGCTCACCGACCGCCGCACCGAGGCCGGCCCGCGCGCCGGGGACTACCCCACCGGCTCCTGGGGAGACGAGTCCCGTGACTACCACGTCTGCGTCGAGGTCCCGGCCGCGAACATCGGCCAGGAGATGCTCGCCGCCCGGGTCTCCCTGGTCATCCCGCAGCCCGACGGCGGCACACAGAACCTGGGCGCACAGGGTCTCGTCAGGGCCGTGTGGACCGACGACATGGTCGCCTCGACGTCGATCAACCCCCAAGTCGCCCACTACACCGGCCAGGCCGAACTGGCGCAAGCCATCCAACAAGGTCTCGATCTGCGCAAAGCGGGCGATTTCGATGGAGCAACGGCCAAACTGGGCCGGGCCGTTCAGCTCGCGAACGACTCGGGGAACGCCGATACTGCGAAACTGCTTTCGAAGGTGGTCGACGTGGTCGACGCCACGACAGGTACTGTGCGACTGAAGGCGAAGGTCCAGGAGGCCGACGAGATGACTCTCGAGACCCGGTCGACAAAGACAGTTCGCGTAAAGAAGTAGACAGTTACCGACGTAGAAGTTCCCTGATCCGAGAGGGGGAAGCGCCGACATGCCGACCTGCCCGAACGGACACCAGTCGGGTTCCGACGACTGGTGCGAGGTCTGCGGTCACCGCATGGCCGGTGCCGTGCCTCCGCCCCCTCCGCCGCCGCCCGGTCCAGGTGCGGGCGGCTACGGCTTCCCGCAGCCCGGCGGTCCCGGGGGCCAGCCCGGTGGACGCCAGCACCTGTCCGCCGTACCGGACCCCGAGCCGGAGCTCTGCCCGCAGTGCCGTACGCCCCGTGAGGGCGGTGCGCCCTTCTGCGAGGAGTGCCGGTGGAACTTCCTGACGAACACGGCGACCTCGTACACCCCGGCCGCCCCGCGCCCGCCGGCCGGCTCCGGCGGGCCGCCCTCGCACTTCCAGCAGCAGCCGCCCGGACCCGGTCCGTCCTTCGGCGGCGGCGGTGACTCGTACGAGTACCAGGGCTCGCGCCCGTCCCAGGTGAACCGCCCCGCAGAACCGATCCCGTTCGGCTCGGAGCCGTCGGGGCGCCCGGGTCCGGGCGGTCCCGGCGGCGGTCCGGGTGGGCCCGGTGGCCCTGGCGGTCCCGGAGGTCCGCAGGGCTTCCCCGGCGACCCGTCCCGACCCGGCGGTCCCGGCGGCGGCCCTGGTTCCTCCGCTCCTTCCGGTTTTCCGGGTGGTCCTGGCGGTCTGGGCGGTCCGGGCGGCCCCGGCCCCTCCGGTTTCCCCGGCGACCCGTCCCGCCCCGGCGGTCCCGGCCAGTCCGGCCCCGGTGGACGGCAGGGTTTCCCGGGTGATCCCGGACGCCCCGGCGCACCCGGCCCCTCCGGTTTCCCGGGCGGCCCCGGTGGTCCCGGCGGCCCCGGCCCCTCCGGTTACCCCGGCGACCCGTCCCGCCCCGGCGGTCCCGGTGGCCAGCCCGGCCCTGGTGGTCCCGGCGGCCCCGGCGGTTACGGCTACCCCCAGCCCGGCTCCAACCAGGCCCCGCCCGGTCCCGGTGGCCCCGGCGGCCCCGGCCCGCAGGGCTTCGGCGGTCCTCCCACCCAGCCCGGTCCGGGTGGCCCCGGGCAGTCCGGTCCCGGAGGCCCGCAGGGCTTCCCCGGCGACCCGTCCCGACCTGGCGGTCCCGGCGGTCCCGGCCCCTCCGGTTTCCCCGGCGACCCGTCCCGACCTGGCGGACCCGGCGGTCCTCCGAACTTCGGCGCGGACCCCTCCCGCCCGGTCCCGCCGCCCCCGGGCCCGACCCCGCCCGCCGGCCCCGGTGCCACGAGCGGTGCCCCCCAGGGCTTCCAGGCGCAGGGCGCATCGGCCCCGCCCGCCTTCCCGCAGGAGACCCACCGGCCGGGCGGTCCGCCCTTCGGCGGCGGCGCCGACGACTGGGTCATCTCCCCGCCGTCCTCCAACGCCCCCGGAGGTCCGGGCGGTCCCGGTGGTCCCGGTGGCGGCGGCTACGGCTACCCGCAGCCCGGCTCGACCCAGGCCCCGCCCGCGCCCCCCGGCCCGTCCTTCCCGCAGCAGCCGGCGACCTGGACGGCGACCATCGGCCCGGACCGCGACTACTTCATGGCGATGATGCAGCGCTCCGGCCCCGAGGCCGCGGGCCTGAACCTGCCCGCGTACTCCCCCGAGCAGCAGCGCGCCCTCACCGGCAACCAGGTCACCATCGGCCGCCGCCGGCACTCCACCGGCGACACCCCCGACGTCGACCTGTCGGTACCGCCGGAGGACCCGGGCGTCTCGCACCAGCACGCGGTGCTGGTGCAGCAGCCGGACGGCTCCTGGGCGGTCGTCGACCAGAACTCGACCAACGGCACCACGGTCAACGGCGCCGAGGAGCCCATCACGCCGTTCGTGCCCGTGCCGCTCCAGGACGGCGACCGGGTGCACGTCGGCGCCTGGACGACGATCACGATCCGCCGCGGCTAGCGAACGGCCACGTCACCGGAGGGGCCAGGCATACGGTCCCTCCGGGTCGTCCAGCCACGCCCACTCGCGCTCTCCGCTGACCGTGATGCCGTACCGCTCACGACGCGGCCGGTCCTCGCGCTCCCACAGCGCGTGCGCCTCCCGCGGTTCGAGGCTGCCGCGGCTCAGAGCCAGCAGGAAGCGGAACAGATCGCTGTCCCGGGCCGGGCCCGGAATCCCGTCGAGGTGCGCGGGCTCCTCGTCCGGCCGGTCCGCGCCACGCAACGGCACGAAGTAGGCGGGCGTGGGCAGGAACCGCCCCTGGGCATGCCCGGCGTCCCGCACGGTCAGGGCGATCAGGCCGGTGGCGAGCGGGCTCAGGACGCGCGCGCCGGGGCGGCACTGGGCGAGCCAGGCGGTCGGGACCGAGGCCAGGGTGCAGGTGGCGATGATCCGGTCGAAGGGGGCGTGTTCGGGCACCCCTCGCGCGCCGTCGCCGGTGACGACGACGGGGTGGTACCCGGCGGCGGCCAGGTGTCCGCGCGCCGCCTCGGTGATCTCGGGCTCCAGGTCGACGGTGGTGACGCGGTCGTCGCCGAGCCGGTGCGCGAGCAGGGCCGCGTTGTAGCCGGTGCCGGCGCCGATCTCCAGGACCCGGTCGCCGGGCCGTACCCGCAGCTCGGCCAGCATCAAGGCCATCAGCGAGGGCTGGCTGCTGGAGGAGACCAGCTCGCCGTCGCGCAGCCGGGTGGCGAGGGGGGCGTCGGCGTAGGCCCCGCGGAGCCACTTCTCCCGGCTGCGGGGGTCCGGGCTCTCGCCCCAGCGCCGCTCGTGGCCTCCCCTGGTGCCGACGTAGTAGTACGGCACGAACAGGTGCCGGGGCACCGCCTCGAAGGCCTCCCGCCATGCCGGGTCCGTGGCCCAGGCCCCGCTCGCGTCGATCTCCCGCACCAGCGCGGCCCGCGCGGAGGCGGCGAGTTCGGTGAGATCCCTGTCGAGAGCGTGCGCGCCCATACCTCCACTCTGCACCCTGGGCAGGGGAGGTCCTAAGCCTTGAGTCCTCGTCCACCCGGTCTGAGACCATGGTTGACGTGAAAGAGATCCGGCGCGGCACGCTTCAGACGCAGACCTTCTACGAGCAGGTCGGCGGGGAGGAGACCTTCCGCCGCCTCGTCCACCGTTTCTACGAGGGGGTCGCCGAGGACCCGGTCCTGCGGCCCATGTATCCCGAGGAGGACCTCGGCCCGGCCGAGGAGCGCCTCGCGCTGTTCCTCATGCAGTACTGGGGCGGCCCCACGACGTACAGCGACAACCGCGGCCACCCCCGGCTGCGTATGCGCCACGCCCCCTTCGTCGTCAACCGCGAGGCGCACGACGCGTGGCTGCGGCACATGCGGGACGCCGTCGACGAACTCGGTCTGTCCGAGGCGCACGCGACGCAGCTGTGGGACTACCTGACGTACGCGGCCGCTTCGATGGTGAACACGGCCGACTGATCACCGCTGGGTGACCACCGCTCACTGATTGCCGGATTCCGGTCGCACGGCGCCGGATTCCGGTCACGATCCGGTCAAGCCCGCGCTACAAGCGCTTACCCCTGACCGTCCCCTCTGACATCCTCGCCGGAGATCTGGCACAACACGGCGGGGGGCCGGGTGACGGGGTTCGGGGGAATCGCACGTCTCGTGTTCCTGCGTGCGCGGGCGCACCGGCTGCTGCTCGCCGCCGCGTTGCTCACGGTCCTGCTCACCACCGCGGTCCTCGCGACCCTCACCGCCTACTCCGGCGCGATCGGTGACGCGGCCCTGCGCCACTCCCTCCAGGACCCGCGCAACGCCGCCGACACCGCGCTGGTCGTCAAGGCCGACGTGCCCGAGGACCGTCGTACGGCCGCCGACACCGCCGTACGCGACGTGGCGCGGCGGGCGTTCGACGGGCTGCCGGTGACCGTGCGGACGTTCCTGCGGTCGGGTCCGTACGCGCTGCCGCGGTCGCTGCAGCCCGAGTCGGAGCGGTCCGGGGACCCGGACCTGACCCACTTCGCGGCACTGGACCGCAGCCGGCTGCGGCTGGTCCAGGGGCGGCTGCCGCGGCCGTCCGAGGGGCGGGTCGAGGTGGCGCTCCCGCAGGCCGCCGCCCGCACCCTCCACCTCGGCCCCGGCGCCCGTTTCACCCTCGCCGACCGGTTCCGCGGCCCGGCGGTGCGGGTCACGGTGACCGGCCTGTACCGGCCCGTCCGCGCCGACGATCCGTACTGGCTCCTCGACGAGCTGCACGGGCGGGGCATCAACAAGCTCGACTTCACGACGTACGGCCCCCTGCTCGCCGATCCCGGCGTGCTGGCCGACGGGACGGTGAGCGTCGGGACGTCGGGGTGGCTGGCGTCGGCCGACTTCGCGGCGGTGACGACCGCCCGGTCGGACGCGTTACGCAAGACGGCCGTCGCGGGGAACGCGGCGCTGCGCAAGGAGTCCTCCCTCGGCGGGGCCACGACCGCGTCGACCTCGCTGCCCGAGGTCCTCGACCGCACCGACCGCTCCCTGCTCGTCTCCCGCTCGACCCTGCTGATCGTGGCCCTGCAACTGGTGCTCCTCGCGGGCTGCGCCCTGCTGCTGGTGGCGGGGTTGCTGAGCAGTGAGCGCACAGGCGAGAGCCGGCTGCTGCTGGCACGCGGCGCCTCCCGTGCCCGGATCGCGGGCCTGGCCGCGCTGGAGGGGGCGCTGCTCGCGGCGCCCGCGCTGCTGTGCGCGCCGCTGCTGGCGGGCCCGCTGACGCGGATGCTGGCCGGGCGGGGACCGCTGGCCCGGATCGGGCTGCATCTGGAGGTGCCGTCGGGCGGGCGGCCCGGGGTGTGGCTGGTGGCGGGGGCGGTGGCGCTCGGGTGTGCGCTGGCGGTGACCCTGCCCGCGCTGACCTCCTCGTTCGCGCGCGGCCGGGCCCGGACGCTGCCCGGTGCGGTGCGCGCGGGGGCGGACCTCGGGCTGCTGGCCGTGGCCGCCGTGGCGTACTTCCAGCTCAGCCGCCAGACCTCCGGTGCGGTGTCCGACGACACCGCCGGCACGCTGGGCGTGGATCCGCTGCTGGTGGCGGCGCCCGCGCTCGCGCTGCTGGCCGGGACCGTCCTGACGCTGCGGCTGCTGCCGCCGCTGGCCCGGCTCGCCGAACGCCGGGCGACCGGCGGGCGCGGGCTGACCGCGGCCCTCGCGGGCTGGCAGATCGCCCGCCGCCCGATGCGCGGGGCGGGCCCGGTGCTGCTGCTGGTCCTCGCGATGGCGCTGGGCATGCTGGCGATCGGGCAGAGCGCCTCCTGGGACCGTTCGCAGTCCGACCAGGCGGACTTCCGGGCCGGGGCGCCGGTGCGGGTGCTGGTCTCCGGGGACGCGGGGCTCGGCCGCACCGAGCAGTACGCGGCCGTGGCGGGCGTACGGCAGACCGCTCCCGCCGCCCGGTCCGAACTGCCGCTGTCCGGCAGCAAGGTGGCGACGGTGCTGGCGCTGGACACCTCGCGCGCCTCCATGCTGATCCGCCCCGACCTGCACTCCGGACCGTTCCTCCAGACGCTCGCCCCCAAGGGTTCGACCGCGGGGTTGAAGGTGCCCGCGGACACGGCCCGGTTGCGGCTGACGGCGACCCTGCGCGGTGAGGACGGGGGTACGACGGGGGTCACCGTCACCCTGGTGGACCGCTACGGCACGCCCTTCCGGATCCCGGCCGGTCAACTCCCCTGCGACGGCCGGGCCCACGCGCTGGACGTCTACGTGTCCGGGGGCCCGCTGACCCTCACCGCCCTGGAACTGGCCGTTCCCGTCCCGGCCGACACGCCCGACCGACAGCGCTTCACGTTGAGCGAGCTGGCGGCCACGGGCACCGACGGGACGGTACGACGGCTGCCGTTGCCGACCGGCTGGACGGCCCACTCGCAGAGCGACGGGGCGAGTTCGACGTTGAACGCCGAGGACAAACCCCCCGCACCGCGCCTGAGTTCGCAACCGGGGCGGCTGAGCGTGGACTACGGCACCGGGACCGTCCCGTGGGACGACACCTCCGGCTCGGGGACGCTGGCAGTCCGGTTGGAGGCCCCGCAGCCGGTGCCCGCCAGGATCACGGCCGTCGCCACCGAGCGCTTCCTCACCTCGGCGGGTGCGGCCGTCGGGGACAGCCTGGACGTGCCGCTGGACGGCGAGACGGTCTCGGTGCGGATCGTGCGCTCCATACGGGAGTTGCCCACCGTCACGGACAGCGGCGGGGCCCTGCTGGTCGATCTGCGGACCGTGAACCGGAGGCTGCAGGCGCAGAGCGGCCGCGGAGTGGAGCCGACCGAGTGGTGGCTGACGACGGAGCCCGGTGCGTCCGGCAAGGTCGCGGCGGCGCTGCGGGCCCGGCCCGACATGGACCCCGCCCAGGTCGTGGTGCGGGACGAACTCTCCGGGCAGCTGCGCGACGACCCGTTCGGCGCGGGCCCCGAAGCCGCGTTCGCCGCGGCGGCCGCGGTGGCGGCGGCGCTGGCCGCGGTCGGGTTCGCGGTGAGCGCGGCGGGGTCGCTGCGGGAACGCGGCGCGGAGCTGGCCGTACTGCGCGCCCTGGGGGCCACGCGGCGGCGGCTGGCCCGGGCGGTCGCCGTGGAGCAGGGCGTCCTGGTGGTGCTGGCGCTGCTGGTGGGCGCGCTGCTGGGCACGGCGTTGACCCGGGCGGTGGTCCCGCTGATCGTGCTGACGGACGAGGCTGCCAGACCGGTCCCGCGGGTCCTGGTCCAGCTCCCGCTCCCGCAGGCGGCCGCGCTGCTGGCGGCGGTGGCCCTCGCCCCGCTCCTGGTCACGGCGGCGCTGGCACTGCGGCGGGCGGATCCGGCACGCGCGCTGCGTGAGGGGGGCGAGTGAGATGAGGTTTTTCAGGACAGCCGAGCCGGGCGTCACCCGGGAGACCGTGCCCTGGGTGCGCACCCGGCTGCGGACAGCGCCCGGCACCGCGCTCTGGCTCGCGCTGCTGGTCGCGCTGACGGCGTGCCTCGCGGCAGCGTTCCCACGGGCGGTGGACCGCTACGAGGACGCCGGACTGCGCGGAGCCGTCGAACAGGCCCGCCCCGACCGGACCAGCATCGAGGTGTTCGCCCCGCAGCCGTCCCCGATGCTGACGCCGCACGACCGCGAGAACGTGCTGCGCCCAGGGGTGCTCGCCGCGCAGTACGCCAAGGTCCGCGCCCGGGTCCCGCGCGCGCTCGCCCTCGACGCGGGCCAGTCGACGTACGGCGTGCGCACCACCGCGAACCTCACGGCGGAGGACCCCTGGCTGCCGAGGCCGACCGGCAAGCCCGCGAAGGTCACCCTGGTCGCCCAAGCGGGTCTCGGCGCCCACTCCTCGGTCGTCCGGGGCCGCCTGCCGCGTGCGGACGACGAGGTGACCGCCACCACTCCCGAGGTGGAGGCGGCGGTCACCGCGGAGACCGCCAAGTTTCTCCGCATCAAGGTCGGTTCGGTGATCCACACACCCGCGGCCGGCCGTACGCTCCCCATCCGCGTCACGGGCATCGTCCGCCCGCACGCCCCGAAGGGCGCCTACTGGTCCACCCACCCCATCCTGCGCAGCCCGTCCCTGATCCGCGAACCCGCGCCGTCCGTGGACATGTACTGGCTCGGCGCCCTGCTCATCGCCCCCGAGGCGGCCCCCATCATGCTGGCCACCCCGGGATTGCCGGAGCCCTACTGGCAGTTGGCGCCCTCCGAGCAGGCGCTGCGGGCCCGCGACGCCCCGCGCCTGCGGTCCGCGCTCGCCTCCCTGGAGGCCGGTCCGGCACTGCGGAAGCTGCGTCTGTCGATCGACGGTCCGGTGACCGAGCTGACGCAGATCACCGGCCAGACCGAGGTCCTCACCGACCTCGACGAGGTCCTCATCGCCTACGACCGGTTCCGCGAGGGGGTCGCCCCGCTGGTCGCGATCGCCGCGGTCGGCACCGGCACGGTCGCCGCCGTCGTGCTCCTGATGGCGGGCGGCCTCATCGCCGACCGCCGCCGCACCGAGCTCGCCCTGCTGCGGGCCCGCGGCGCTTCCCTGCGCGGTCTCACCGCCCGCCTCTTCGCCGAGACGGCGGTCGTCGCCGTCCCCGCGGGCGCCCTGGGCCTGGCCGCCGCGCTGCTCGCGGTCCCCGAGGGCCGCTTCCGGTACGCGATCGCGGCCGCCGTGGCGGTCACCGCCGTCACCTGCGCGGCCTTCCCCCTCCGCGCGACGGCCGCCCACCGCGTGGTCCGCGTCCACACCGGCCGCGAGGACGTCGCCTCGGTACGACCGTCCCGGCGCCGTACGGTCGCCGAGCTGACGCTGCTGGTACTGGCGGCGGGGGCGGTGGAGTCGCTGCGCCGCCGGGGCACGACGCCGGGCGCTTCCGACGACCTCGTCTCCCTCGCGCCCGTGCTGGTGGGCGTGATCGCCGCCCTGGTCCTGGTCCGTCTGTACCCGCTCCCCCTGCGGGGCCTGGCCCGCCCGGCCGCCCGCCTGCGCGGTGCCCTGGCCCATCTGTCCCTGGCCCGCGCGGGCCGCACCTCGGCCTCCGCCGTCCTGCCCCTCCTCGCCCTGCTGACCGCCCTGACCACGGCGGCCTTCGGCGGCTCGGTCCTCGCGGGCGTGCAGGAGGCCCGCGACCACGCGGCCCTGCTCGCGGTCGGCGCCGACGCGCGCGTGGAGACGGCGACGCCGCTCCCGTCGGAGCTGCCGGACCGGCTGCGCCGCTCACCCGGGGTGAGTGATCTGTCCGCGGTGAGCGTCACGTACGACGCGAAACCGGGGAACGGGTTCACCTCGATACCGCTGGTCGGCGTGGACCCCGCCGACTACGCGGCCCTGTCGTCCCGGACGGACATCGGTGCCTTCGCGGCGGCCCGGCTGGCAGAAGGGACCGCCGGCGCCCCCGTCCCGGCCGTGGCCTCCACGGACACCGCCCGGACGTACGGCACCAGCCCCTTCCTGGTCCTCCTCCCGGACGGCACCTCGCTCACGGTCCGCATCACCACCGTCATCGACCGCACCTCGGCCGTGACGGGCTCGGACTTCCTGATCGTGAACCGCAAGGCGCTGAGCCCTGTGGTGGCCCGGCCGACGACCCTGCTGCTGACGGGGAAGGGCCTGGACGGGACCGCTCTGCGCAAGGCGGCCCCCAAGGACGCGTCCGTGCACCTGTGGTCCGAGGAACGGCGACACTACGTCGACTCCCCCCTCCAGACCGGCGCGGAAGGCGTCTACGCGGCGGCGGTGGCGGCCGGCACCGGATACGCGGTCCTGGCCCTCCTCCTGTCCCTCCTGCGCACCGCCCCCGAACGCACGGCCCTGCTGGCCCGCCTCCGCACGATGGGCCTGACCCGGGCGGCAGGCCGCCGCCTGCTGATCCTGGAGTCCCTGCCGCAGGCGATCCTGGCCGCCCTGGGAGGCACCCTCACGGGCTGGGCCACCATCCGCCTCCTGTCCCCGGGCATCGACCTGACGGCCATCGCCCTCCCCTCGGCGGAACCCTCCTCGGCCGAGGCGCAGTTGCGCACGGACGCCCTGTCCCTGGTGCTGCCGGCGGCGGCCGTGCTGCTGCTGGCGGTGGGGATGGGGATCGGCCAGGCGTGGTGGTCGGCGAGACGGGGGTCGGTGCGGGAGTTGAGAGCGGGGGACGCGAGATGAGTGACTTCGTCGCGGCCGGCCACGGGCGGTCGTGCCGCGGGGGCGGCTCCCGGCCGGCTCAGAGCGGTACCCGCACTGCGGCACAGCGCGGCACATCGACAGGCGCCCCCACAGGAGACGGCCAGTGACCACGAACCCCACCCTCACCGACCTCGCCCACAAGGCGACCGAGGCCCGCAACCGCCCCACCTACGGCCACGACGCCCTGATCACCTGCGACAGGCTCGTCCGCATCTTCACCACGGACGGCGTGGAGGTACAGGCCCTCCAGGGCCTCGACCTCCTGGTCCGCGAGGGCGAACTCCTCGCCCTGGTAGGCGCGTCCGGCAGCGGCAAGTCCACGCTCATGAACATCCTCGCCGGCCTGGACACCCCCACCGCCGGTGCCGCCAGGGTCGCCGGCCACGACCTGCTCACCATGACCGCGAAGGACCGCCTGGCCTACCGCCGCCAGACGGTCGGCTTCGTCTGGCAGCAGACCTCCCGCAACCTCCTCCCCTACCTCACCGCGGTCCAGAACATCACCCTGCCCATCCAGCTCTCCGGCTCCCGGACTCCCCGCCGCGCCCACACCGAACGCGCCCTGGAACTCCTGGAGTTGCTGGATGTGGCCGACTGCCGCAACCGCCGCCCCCACCAGATGTCGGGCGGCCAGCAACAACGCGTGGCGATAGGGGTCGCGCTGGCCAACAACCCCGCGGTCCTCCTGGCCGACGAACCGACGGGCGAACTCGACTCGCACACCGCGGAACAGATCTTCGCCGCGTTCCGCACCGCCAACGAACAGCTCGGCACGACCATCGTCATCGTCACCCACGACCCGGCAGTGGCGGGAGAGGTCCGCCGCACGGTCGCCATCAGGGACGGCCGTACGTCCACGGAGGTGCTGCGCCGCAGTGAGGTGGACGCGGCGACGGGCCACGAGACCCTGGTGGCGCGGGAGTACGCGATGCTCGACCGCGCGGGCCGCCTCCAGCTCCCGAAGGAGTACACCGAGGCGCTGGGCATGCGCGACAGGGTCGCGCTGGAACTGGAGCCGGACCACATCGGCGTATGGCCGGACGACAGCGACCGGGACTGACGGCCCCGCTCAGCGCACGCTGACGCCGAGCATCCCGAGTCCCCCCTGCCGTACGGCGATCGAGCCGTACGGCGAACGCAGCCGCAGCCACGCCCCCGACGAGAACAGCGCCAACTCCGCGCCGGGCCGCAGGAATCCGAGCGACTGGGCCGCGTGCACGGCCCGCACGGGCAGCCGGGTGTCCCCCACGGTCCGGGACCAGATCTCCCGCCCGATCCGGTCGAGTTCGGCCCGCGTACGCTCCTCGGGGCCCAACTCCTCGGTACGGGACCGGAACTCGGCGACCCCGGAGTTAACGAGCGCCCGCAGCGCCGCCGGCTCGGGCAGCCCGCTCACCGTCTGCCACCCGCCACGCGGCGGCAGCACTCCGGCCCACGGCGGCCCGGTCACCGCCCCCGGCACGACAGCCGTACCGGCGCCCTCGTCGACGGACTCGAGGAGCTCCCCGGCGGACACGGTCACGTCGAGCGTGACGTCGAGCCCGTTCTCGTACGGCTTGGCGAGGCGCACCGCCCGGATCGCCAGCACCTCGAAGGACGGTGGGCGCCCGAAGACGGCGAGCGCGGTGCCGGTGCCGGTGCCCTGGAGGCGTACCGCGGCCGAGCGGTCGTAGTGGAGCAGCCGGGAGAGGAAGGCGGCGAGGTCCGCGGCCTCCCCCTCGTCGGCGAGGTGGAGGACCGTCATGCGGCGACGGCCTCCTCCTCGTCGTCGTCCCGGTACTCCTCGAGGAACTCCCGTTCCTCCGCGGTGATCCGGCGCGGCCGCTGGGCCTCGAAGTCGAACGGCACGATCACCGTCGAGGCCCGGACACAGACGTCGTCGCCGTCCTTCACCTCGTAGGCGATGGTGAAGGACGCCGCCCGGATCTCGGTGATCCACAGCTCGATGTCCACGGGCGCGTGCCGGTGGACCAGCTGCCGCTTGTAGTCGATCTCATGGCGTGCCACCACGGACCCCTGCTGGAAGTCCTTCTCCGGGCGGAACAGGAAGTCGATACGGGCTTCCTCCAGGTAGCGGAGGAAGACCACGTTGTTGACGTGGCCGTACGCGTCCATGTCCGCCCAGCGCAGCGGGCAGCGGTAGATGTGCCGCAAGATCAGCCCCGGGTCAGCTTCTTGTAGGTGGCGCGGTGCGGACGCGCGGCGTCCGGACCGAGCCGCTCGATCTTGTTCTTCTCGTACGACTCGAAGTTGCCCTCGAACCAGTACCACTTGGAGTCACCCTCGTAGGCGAGGATGTGGGTGGCGACCCGGTCCAGGAACCAGCGGTCGTGGGAGATGACCACAGCCGCGCCCGGGAACTCGAGCAGAGCGTTCTCGAGCGAGGACAGGGTCTCGACGTCGAGGTCGTTGGTGGGCTCGTCGAGGAGCAGCAGGTTGCCGCCCTCCTTGAGCGTGAGCGCCAGGTTCAGGCGGTTGCGCTCACCACCGGACAGGACGCCGGCCGGCTTCTGCTGGTCCGGACCCTTGAAGCCGAAGGCGGAGACGTAGGCCCGCGACGGCATCTCGACCTGGCCCACGTTGATGTAGTCCAGCTCGTCCGACACCACGGCCCAGAGGGTCTTCTTGGGGTCGATGTTGGCGCGGCTCTGGTCGACGTAGCTGATCTTGACCGTGTCGCCGATCTTGACCGTGCCCGAGTCCGCGGGCTCAAGCCCCTGGATCATCTTGAACAGCGTGGTCTTGCCCGCGCCGTTCGGGCCGATGATGCCCACGATGCCGTTGCGCGGCAGCGTGAACGAGAGGTCGTCGACCAGGACCTTGTCGCCGAACGCCTTCGAGAGGTTGTTGACCTCGACGACGATGGAGCCCAGACGCGGGCCCGGCGGGATCTGGATCTCCTCGAAGTCCAGCTTCCGCATCTTGTCGGCCTCGGCCGCCATTTCCTCGTAACGAGCCAGGCGGGCCTTGGACTTGGTCTGGCGGCCCTTGGCGTTGGAGCGGACCCACTCCAGCTCTTCCTTGAGGCGCTTGGCGCGCTTCTCGTCCTTGCGGCCCTCGACCTTGAGGCGAGTGGCCTTCTTCTCCAGGTACGTGGAGTAGTTGCCCTCGTAGGGGATCGCGCGACCGCGGTCGAGCTCGAGGATCCACTCGGCGACGTTGTTCAGGAAGTACCGGTCGTGAGTGACGGCGACGACAGCGCCCGCGTACTTCGAGAGGTGCTGCTCCAGCCAGTTCACCGACTCGGCGTCGAGGTGGTTGGTGGGCTCGTCGAGGAGGAGCAGGTCCGGGGCCTCGATCAGCAGCTTGCAGAGCGCGACACGGCGCTTCTCGCCACCGGAGAGGGTGGTGACGGGCCAGTCGCCGGGCGGGCAGCCCAGCGCCTCCATCGCCTGCTCCAGCTGCGCGTCCAGGTCCCAGGCGTTGGCGTGGTCCAGGTCCTCCTGGAGCTTGCCCATCTCGTCAAGGAGCGCGTCCGAGTAGTCGGTCGCCATGAGCTCGGCGACCTCGTTGAAGCGGTTGAGCTTCCCCATGATCTCGGCGGCGCCGTCCTGGACGTTCTCCAGGACCGTCTTGGACTCGTCGAGCTTCGGCTCCTGCATGAGGATGCCGACGCTGAAGCCGGGCGACAGGAACGCGTCACCGTTCGACGGCTGCTCAAGGCCCGCCATGATCTTGAGAACGGTGGACTTACCGGCACCGTTGGGCCCGACCACACCGATCTTCGCGCCGGGCAGGAAGCTCAGCGTCACGTCGTCAAGGATCACCTTGTCTCCGTGCGCCTTACGCGTCTTGCGCATGGTGTAGATGTACTCAGCCAAGAGAAACCGTCCGGCAACTTGAGATCTGGAGTGGGCAGATACACCCCATCTTGCCTGAGGTCCACCCTCAGGTGGTAACCCGTTTGGTCGGGGGGCTGTGACCTGGCCGTTCACCGACCGCGCGGTAGCCGACCCGTCACTGCTTGTCACCACGTTGGCAGGATCGGTGACCTCGGCAGGCCTGCGTCCGGCGACAGCTCGGTGCACCTGCCCGCTGACCAGGGCGATACCCAGCGTCTGCGACTCACCCAGCTCCCCGCCGCGTGGCCCCTCGGGCAGAGTCGGCCAGGAGGCGCTCGGCCGCGGGTGACGGCCCAGGGGCCGGCCCAAGGAAGTGCCCCTCATCACCGCCATGACTCAGGCCGCGCCGCCCCGGCCCATCACTCCCGCTACCGAGCCACGTCCGACGTCGGCGCCGATGGGGGCCTGCGACAGGGCGAGATCTCCGGGCTCGCCGTCGACAACATCGCTGGGCAGTACACCTAGGACAGGCCCTACGTCCGGCAACAGCTCGGTGCGCCTGACCGCTGACCGGAGCGATATCCAGCGCGACTCACACAGGTCCGCGCCGCGTGGCCCCTCGGGCAGAGACGGACGGGAGGCTCTCAGCCGCAAGTGACGGCCTGCCGGGCGATGACGCGCGTTTGGCGGCCGAGCCAGCCGAGCGTGAGGAAGGCTTCGTGGATGTCATCGCGGATCTCCCAGCGGATCCGACCCGGCGTTGGGCGCCCAGGCCGAGGCGTGATCGGTGCCGCGGTTCCCGAGCAGGACGACGTCCGCGCGGCGACGCGGTCGGCCGCGCTTGCGGTTGCGGTTACCGCCGACCAGGGTGACCGCGGGCGAGCTGCCGGTGGCGTGGGTGATCAGGTGATGCTTGCCGCCCTGCCCGTCCTCACCCCGGTCGACGCAGCTTCCACTCGTCCTGGCCCCCGTTCAACGCGCGGATGTGGAAACCGTCGGCCACCGCCCGCGCCGAAGTCCACGATGCCCGCGCCGCGGAGTTCGGCGACGAGCACCTCGTGCAGCGGGCCACACCCCAGCCCAGCCTCGGTCCACCGGCCGGGCGCCACCCGCATGTCGTCCCCGAATCGAAGCCGAGCTCCTGCGGCAGGTGCTCCCGGCCGATCCCGATATGCCGGCACGAACAGGACGCCCTGGAACACCGGCAGGACCCGATGCCGTTCGCGTCCCGGATGCCGGGCCCGTCGGGGAGAATGCTGTACCCGCAACGCCCTTGATCGACATGCGGCTGCCTCCGACCTGTGCTCCCCTGGACATAGGTACTGCCGGTACCGCAGGCGAACCCGCCATATGCCTGGCGGACACTCTCGCCCCACGGCAGGCGACAGCTACCGCTCGAAGCGGTCAAGCACCCGCTGATGCACCGAGCACCATTCGGATCGCTCCGACGCATCGCCCTCCCGTGGCACCTGCACATCATGCATTTCCGCCCGCTGGGGATGTGGTCACCATGAACATCCGAAGGGCTTTGGCTGCGAGTAGCCCAGTGATGATGGTCGCAGCAATCGGACTGAGTGCCGCCCCCGCAGAGCAGCAGTCCGTGGTCACGGCAGCCAGCTCATTCCCCGAGGCTGGTGCATACGCAACCCAGGGCAGGAGCAATGTCATCTCGGACGACGGAGAGGTGCAGGTCTCCTGGATAGCGAGCCAAGTTTTCCCCTGGGAGGGAGGCATACCCACACGCTGGCAGGTGAACGTGATCTACAACAACACGTCGGATCATGTCGTTTACTTGACATGCCAGGGCTGGGACACCGGAAAGATAAGGGAAAACATATTCAGACAAGGCACGAGTATTGGGTACGTGAAGGCCGAGCACGACCTATGCAGCGATCACCCGGAGTGGAACGCCAATCTGAGCCCCAACCACAGGATCATCATGTCCTGGGCTGTATTCCACAACGTTCCCAGGATCGGCGATCGCGTCTCACTGCAGTGGGAGGACTACGGGACCTCCCAGGCCCTTGACCCCTTCGGTCACTGAGCCTACGCATCAGCAAGTGGAGACGACAATGCCCGAGAACCCTGATGAGCACAGGGGAACGAGAGTGCAGCCCGAGGCTCGCGGCGAGCCCCGGCAATGGGACCAGCGACCCCAACACCCCCCGACGACCCCGCCGCCGTTCACACCACAGCCGACTCCACAGCCAACGCCGCCGGCAACGTCGACGGCATTGACACCGCCCACCGAATGCCCGGCCTGCGGAAAACCCGCCGGCGAGGAACTATCCTGCCAATTCTGCAACCAAGTCCTGTTCCTGCCGCAAGGAATAACGCTCTCCACTGCTGGACTCCGCTTCGGCGGGTACTTGCTGGAGTTCGTCCTCATGATCTGCACGCTGGTGATCGGCTGGGTCATCTGGGCGCTCATAGTCTTCCAATACGGCCAGACCCCCGCCAAACAGCTGCTCCACATGAGAGTCGTCTGCATTCCACAGGCTCGAACCGCCGGATGGCTCAGAATGTTCTTCCGGGAAGTCATCGCGAAGCCGCTCATCGGATTCCTTGCCAGCTTCACCCTTCTGATTCCCTATTTCTGGCTCCTGTGGGACAAGAATCGACAGGAGCTCTGGGACAAAATGGCCACTACGCTGGTCGTCAGCGACCCCGGAGATCTGCTTCGGCCGCAGCCACAGCTCTCGGACAGTCGTGCCGGGACACCGCAGAGGTAAGTGGCAGCTGCGCCGCCGCAAGGGTGCTGCAAGAGACGTGCAAGGAAAGCGCCGTGTGCGCCGGGAACCCCCCTGCCGTCCGAGGTACGTCGCGACGAGCGATGGGGGATCGCGTGTCTGTCGGAACGACGAGATCAGCACTGATCGAGCAGGGGCACTGGCTGACCGTACGGGACTGCAAGAGGGTCCTGGTCGTCGTGCACACCGTGACCTTCGCCCAACGGCTGCGCGAGGTCTTCGAACTCCTGGAGACCGACCTGCGCATCCAACTGGTCTTCACGGTCGCCCCGCACGCCTTCGGCAACGGGACCACCGAGTTCCTGCGGAGCCTGGGCATCAGCACCGTGCCCTGGGAAGATGCCCGGCGCGCCGACTTCGACCTCGCGCTCGCCGCGGGCTCCCGCGGAGTGCACGAACTGCGGGCCCCGGTCGTACGCATCTCGCACGGGGCCGGCCAGATCAAACTGCTCACCGACGTCACCGCACTGGCCCCGGGAGAGCCGAGGCCGCCCGGGATGCTGAGCCGGCGGCATCTGCTGCACGAGGGGCGGCTGGTCCCGGCGGCGATCGTCTACGCCCATGACCGGGGCCTGGAGGAACTCTCCCGGTCCTGCCCGGAGGCGCTTCCGGTGGCCCACGTGGCGGGCGATCCGTGTGCCGACCGGATCATGGCGGGCCGGGCCGGCCGCGAGGCCTACCGCCGGGCCCTCGGAATCGAGGACGGGCAGCGGCTCGTGGTCGTCACGTCCACCTGGGGGCCCGCGTCGACGTTCGGGCGGCTCGACGCCCTGCTGCCGCAACTGCTGAGCCAGTTGCCGGGCGACGGCCACCGCGTGGCGATGCTGGTCCATCCCAATGTGTTCGCCGGCCACGGAACCCGGCAGGTGCACGGCTGGCTGTCCTCCTGCCGGGGCCGGGGGCTCGCGGTCGTGCCGCCGGAGGCCGACTGGCAGGCGCCGCTGATCGCGGCCGACTGGATCATCGGGGACCACGGATCACTGACCGCGTACGGCACCCTCACGGACGCGACGCTGCTGCTGACCGCCGGGCCCCGGCGCGAGGTGTCGGCCTGCTCCCCGGCTGCCCTGCTGTCGGCCGTGGCACCCGTGGTCGTACCGGGATATCCGCTCGCGGAGCAGCTGGAGTACGCGGCTCAGCTGCACCGCCCGGGGCAGTACGACCATGTCGCCGCCTCGCTGACATCGGCGCCGGGACAGTTCCACCGGCGGATGCGCTCACTCGTCTACCACCTGCTCGGGCTGGGCGAACCCGCCCGTCCGCCCCTCGTCGCACCGCCCCCGCCACCGCCCGCGCTGACCCGGTGGGAGATCTCCGCCGGCAGCGGGGCGGCATGAGGAGCGACCGGCGCCCCGTCCCGGAGGTTGCATGGGCCACGGACGCCGCGTCGGCCATGGATGCCGCATGGGCCACGGTGTGCTTTCCCCCGGCGTGCTCCGGTCCGTCCGCGCTCCACGCCGACGGCTCGCACAAGCGCTCGTCCCTCGCCGTCTGGAGTTCGGACTCGGCGCACGGTCCGGTGCTCGTACGGTCCGATCCGCTGCCCTCGCCCACCGCGCGACGCGGACATCCGTATCCCTCGCCCTGCCCGCACCCGCCCGGGGGACCGCTGCCCTGCGACGTGCACCTGCGGGTGGACGCGGACACCCCGGAGCGGGCAGCGCTCGCGGCACACGCCGACGTCCTCGTGAGCCGTGCCCCACTGCCGCCCGACGCGGCCCGCCGACGCGTGCTCGAGCTGCTGACCGCCCACCCCGGTTGCCTTGCCGCCGCCGTACCCGACACGTCCACCGCGTGTGTCGTCGGGGTGCGGGACGCATCGGGCGCCGTGTCGTTCGTACGGCCGTCACGGGGCGGCAGGTCCGATGCCCCGCTCCCGCCGCACACGGTCGCCTCGGTCGTGCACGCCTGGACGGTGGCCGGGAGACCGCCCGGTGCGCTGCGCCGCCTCGCCCCGGTGTAGCCGCACCGAACGGACCGGCGGAGGACGACCGGCCGCGGCGCTCACCGCGGCCGCAGCCGGTCGTCCAGGCGTTGTGCGTCCTCGGGGCTCAGGCGGCGGAGGAGAGCACGCGCGGCCTCGTAGTGGCGTACCGATTCCTCTCGATCACCACGCGTCTCGGCCGCTTGGCCGAGCCATTCCAGGCAGCGTGCCTCCCAGTGCTCGGAGCGGGCCTCGCCCGTCCGGAAGCGCCCGAGTGCCTCCCGCAGCCGTCGCACACCACCGCCCGGCTCCCCGTCGGGGTCCCCTGCGCGGTCCAGCACATGACCGAGGAGGGCCAGGACGCGGGTCGCCTCGTACGTCTCTCCCAGCGCGTCCAGTTCGGTGCCCGCCCGGCGCAGCTGCTCGGCGGCCGTGGCCAGGTCACCGGCGGTCAGCGCGGTCTCGCCGAGGCGCCGCCGGGTCAGGGCGGCGCCGCGCCGGTAGCCGATCGACTCCCGCAGCCGTAGGGCGTGCTCGAAGTGGCCGCGGGCCTCGTCGAGCCGGTGGGCCAGGAGTGCGACGTGTCCCAACCCGCTCAGGGCCTGGGCCTGTTGGCGTACGTCGCCGTCGGCCGTGGCCGCCTCCAGCGCCTGCCGGTACCAGTCGGCGGCCTCCCGGTAGCGGCCCGCGTCGCGCAGGCCGATCGCACCGGAGGTGAGCATGCGGCCCTCCCCCTGCCTCGATCCGCTCCGGCGCGCCGCTTCGAGGCCGAGGCGGTGCGCCTCGATCCACATCTCCGAGGGGCGCAACCGCAGGAAAAGGGGCCACATGAGGTCCGTCAGACGCCAGCAGGAGGAGTTCCAGCCGAGCCGGGCCGAGAGCCGTACGGCGCCCATGAGTCCGTTGCGGTGCGTGTCCAGCCAGGTCAGCGCCTCCTCGGGGCCGTCGAGCGGTGTCGCGGGCGTCGTCCCGGCGGGGAGGTCGTGCCCTGCCAGCCGGTGGCTGGGCGTGAGGATGCCCTCCGCCGAAGCCGCGGTGGACAGACACCAGTCGACGAACCGCCGCAGGGTGCGCTCGCGCAGGCCGGGGTCCTCCAGTTCCTCGCCGAGCCGCCGGGCGTGCGGCTGGACGAGGTCATGGAAGCGATAGGTGCCCGGACCCGTCTCCTCCAGCAGATTCGACTCCACGAGCGCGTCGACGGCGATGTCGGCGGCCTCCGCGCTGTCGACCCCTTCCTCCCCCGGCCCCTCCCCGCCCTGCTCCTCCACGTCGGCTGCTAGGGCGGTCAGCAGCGAGAGGTCGTGGCGGTCGGCGGGCAGCAGCCCCATCCGGCGGTACAGGGCCCGACTCCCGCCCGGGAGGACGTCGTACGACATGTCGAGCGCCGTACGCATCACGGCCTCCCCGTCCACCCGCAGCGTGTCGACCGCGCCCCGCCCCCGGGACAGGCTGTCGGCCAGGGCGGACACGGATCGGTGGGGGCGCAGGGCGAGCTGGGCGGAGGCCAGGGCCACGGCCAGGGGCAGGCGGCCGCACAGTCTGACCACCTCACGCGCGGCGGCGGGCTCCCGGGCCACGCGCGTCCCGCCGCCGACGGCGAGAAGTTCGACGGCCGAGGCGGTGGGGAGCCCTTCGAGCCGGTGTACGGAGGCGCCGTCGACGCGCAGCCCGGTCAGGTTGTTTCTGCTGGTCACCACGGTGAGGCCGGTCGGTGTGCCGAGCAGGAGCGGGCGTACCTGGGCGGCGGTGAACGCGCTGTCCAGCAGGACGGCAAGCCGGAGGCCCGAGGTCGTAGAACGCCACAGCGCACTTCGCTGTGCGGTCCCGCTCGGCACCGAGGACGCGCCGAGTGCGATCAGGAAGGCTTCCAGGACGGTGGCCGGGGAGACGGGGCCGTCCTCCGCGGCTGTGTTCCGGGCGCCGAGGTCGGCGTAGAGCTGGCCGTCGGGAAAGCTGTCGGCGTGTTCGTGGAGCCAGTGGGCGGCGAAGGTGGTCTTCCCGACACCCGCGAGTCCGGTGATCACCAGGAGCTGCGGCGCGTGCGCCGGCCGCTCGGCACGCAGCGCGTCGAGCGCGTGCCGGTCGGTCTCCCGGCCGATGAACCGCGCGGTCACCGGCGGCAGTTGACGGGGAACGGGGTGACGGGGCGGCGGTGCCGGGGTGGCGGACGGGTGGAAGTGGACACCACCGTGGATGTCCCGGGCCTGCACGTTGGGGCCGTGGAGCACGGAACTGCCGCTGATGAGGTTGGTGGTCGCCGCGGGGGTGGGGGGTTCGGGGGCGGGAGCGGGGCTCGGGGCGGGTTGCGTGGAGGCGGGCGGTATGGGGGGCGACGTGGGTGATGTGGGCGGCGCCCCCGGGGCCGATCCAGGCGACATGGAGGCCGACCCAGGCAGAGCCGGCCCAGGGCCAGGGTAGTTGCGTAACCACTTGGTCAGCGCCAGCCGTGTCGACGCGTCGTGCGAGGCCAACTCACCCAAAGTGTCCGCCAGTTGCTGCCACCGTGTCGCCTCGACCGGTTGCCCCCGTGTCCCGTGCCCCGGCCAGAGCCGCGTCACCGAGGGGTCCGCGCGGGCCGCGGTGTCCATCACCCAGGCCAGTTCGCGCCACGCGGGCGACTCCGGGTCGGCACCGCAGGCGGCCATGGCCGACAGCAGCGCCTCCGATCCGTCCGAGGGGAAAGCACGCACGTGCGCAACTCCTTCCGGCTCCTCGGGAGTCACTCCCCACTGCGGACCAGATGTGAACCAATAGCGCTATTTATCGGTCAACTTTGAACACATCACTCCGCCTTATGGTCGCCCGTGCCAGGTCCATGACACTCTCGAAAGCTCGGCAATCACAGGGCCTACCGGCGGGGAGGACGCTGGTGGAGTTCGAGATCAGGCTTTCGGGATCGGTGGAGATCCGAACGGCGGGCCGCCGTAGCGATCTCGGATCGACCAAGACACGGTTGGCGCTCGCAGGCCTCGCCTGGGACGCGGGTCGCACGGTGAGCGTGGACGCTCTGATCCACCGCATCTGGGACGAGCATCCGCCCGCCAAGGCACGGGAAGCGCTCCACGCCCACATCTCCCGCATCCGGGGCGTCCTGCGGATGGCCGGGGGCGACGCTCCCCCGATCGTCAGCCGTACGAACTCGTACGCTCTGGAGGTCGACCCGGAGCGGGTGGACCTGCGCTGTTACACGAACTGCGTCGAGCGAGCCCGGTCCCTGCGGGACAACGAGGACGAGGAGACGGGACTGCGTCTGCTGGACCGGGCGGAGGCCCTGTGGCACGGCGAGCCGCTGGCCGGGATCACCGGCTCCTGGGCCGAACATCTCCGTGCCGCCGTCGGCGAGATCAGTCTCGTCGCGGCGATGACCAGAGCCGAAATCCTCTTGTACGCGGGGAAGTTCAGCGACGCCGTGCCCGTACTTCTGCCGTTGGCCGAGGCACATCCCGTGGACGAGGCCCTGGCCGAACGACTCGCCGTCGCCCTGTACGGCAGCAACCGGACCGCCGAGGCGACCAGACTGCTCCAGCGGACCCGGCAGCGTGTCGTCCGTGACATCGGCCTCGACGCCGGCCGCGGGCTGCACCGGGCCCACCAGGGAATCCTGGCGGGAACCCCCGCGGCGGACCTCCTCCCCCACGCCGCGGCCAAGGACAAGCGCCCCCCGCCGCCGACGCGCCGGGTCCCGGACAACCTGCCCCGTGATGTCCCGTGGGCCGGGCGGCACGATGAGCTGCGGCGGCTCACCGCGGCGCTCTGCGAGGGGCGGGGAGCAGCGGACGTCGTCACCGTCGAGGCGATCCACGGAATGGGCGGGGTCGGAAAATCCGCCCTGGCCGTCCATCTGGCGCATCGATTACGGGACCGTTTCCCGGACGGCCGCATCTACCTCCACCTCGGCGGCTCTTCCACCGACCGGACCCGGCCGACCCCAGCCCGCGCCCTCTCCGAACTGCTGCGGCTGCTCGGCCTGACCACCAAGGAACTACCGCGTGAACTGGACGAGTTGGTCGCCCTGTGGCGCTCGGTGGCACGAGACCGCCGGATGCTGGTGATCCTCGACGACGCGACCTCCTCCGAGCAGATTCGCCCACTCCTCCCAGGCGCTTCTCCGACAGCGGTCGTCGTGACCAGCCGCCGACACCTGCCTGGACTGCCGGGCGTACGGCCGGTCTCACTGGACGTGCTGCCTCCCGAGGACGCGGCGGCGCTCTTCTCACAGCGACTGGGGAGAGCACGCGACACGGATCCCGCCGATGTGGCGGAGATCGTCCGGGCCTGCGGCTACCTCCCGCTGGCCATCGAGATTGCCGCGAGCCGGTTGCTGGCCCGCGGCTCGTGGACCACATCCGACCTGTTGCGCCAGCTGAGCGACGGCAATGGCCACCTGGCTCAACTTCACGACCTGGACCGGACGTTGACCCATGTCTTCGCGGTCTCGTACGAGGCTCTCAACGCCGACCAGCAGTTGGTCTTCCGCCGCGTCGGACTGCATGTGGGAGTCGAGTTCGGCCCTCGGGCAGTCGCCGCTCTCACCGGGCTCTCACCGGAGACGGCTGAACACGTACTCGAAGAACTACTGGCTCACCACCTCGTGGCCGAGCCCATTCCCCACCGTTTCACCATGCATGATCTTTTACGGGACTACGCCAGATCACTGATGGAGTCGGGCGAGGCCGAATCCCGGGACGATGTCCGACGGGCCGTACAAAGTCTTGTGGATCACTACGTGCACACCGCGGACCGAGCGGACCGACTGGCCTATCCCTTCCGTTCGCGCACTGATCTCGGCACGGGTGTTCCCGCCACCGCACCCTGTCCGGAAATCGTCGACGCGCAGTCGGCCGAACACTGGCTGATCACCGAGTCGGCCAATCTTCTGGACACCCTGAACTGGCTTGCAAAGCACGGCACAGAACATCAACTCGCCCTTTCTGTCCATGTGTTGGCCGGTCTCCTGGACATGGAGGGACACCTCGGCACAGCCGAGCCACTGCTGCGGCGCGCTGTCGCCCACTGGAACGCCGCAGGTGACAGTCCGGCCAGCGCGCGTGCCCTGCTCGACCTCTGCACGGTGCACACCCACGCCTCCCGTTACGACGAGGCGATCTCGACCGCACGCCAGGCGCTCGGTCTCGCACGGTCGCTGCGGGACCGGGAACTGGCGAGCGAATGCATTCACCAGCTCTCGATCCCGCTGTGGCTGACGGGGCAGTACAGATCGGCCCGATCACTCCTCAAGAAGTCCCTTGATTTTCTTTCGCAAACTTCCGATACCCTCCGAATCGCGCGTTGCCGAAATTTACTCGGAATCAATCATCTCCATCTGGCAGAGAACGAAGAGGCCCTGGCGTGCTTCACCTCCTCTCTGGCCGATTTCACGGAAATAGGGGACGAGCGCGGAAAATACAGCGCACTGAACAACATGGCGGAACTCCACAAGAGAGCAGGGCGCCCGGAGGCCGCCGAAATCGCTTACCGGCGGGCGGTGATCGTGGCGGAGCGGATGGGGAATCCGCGAGACAGGGCCACGCTCCGGATGAATATGGCGTCCGTGATGGACGCGCTCGGCAGAGCCGATGAAGCCCTCGCGCTGTACGGCATGGCCCTGCAGGTGCTGCGCGATGTCGGAGACCGGCGCGCGCAGGCCATCGCCCTCACACGCATCGGCAGGACGTACCGAACGGCGGGCCGCACCGAAGATGCCCTGCGACACCACATCATCGCACTTGAGATGGCACGTGCGATTCATGCGGCGGGCGAGGAGGCCGAGGTGCTCCACGACTTGGCCCTGGCTGAACGGGATGCCGGACTCACCGCTCGGGCCCTGGCCCATCTGGAGGAGAGCCTGGCGGTGAGCCGGAGCATCGGCGCCTTGGCCGAGGAGGTCCGGGCCGCCGGCTTGCTGGCTGAGCTGCGGGGCGAAGTTACCGCCTAGTTCAATTCGTACGGGCGTGGCCGGAGCATAGGGATACACGCGTAACCAGCGCAGCGTTCGACTGGTTTCGTCATAGAGCCGCACGCACACTCGATCAACACGCTAATGTTCTTGCGTGCGACGAGGCACTCCGCTGCCACTTCGGGCCACCGCTGTGCCTTGCCCACGCTTCCGACATAGACCAACGCTCGTTGAGGGAACGAAAGGCAAAGAGCTTCGTGAGATACCTGAACCGTGTCGTCGTACTGACCTGCATTGCATACGTGATTTTCCACAGTCACGGTCCGACGTACTTCGGCATGTGAACCGCCCGGTGTCCGGTACCTATTGCTAGTGGCTCCGTGCCGGACACCGGCCCCCCGAATCTGGCCGACGACGACCATCCTCCTCGGCGCCCGTTCTGGGACGATGACGTACCGATGCGTTCGACTCCGTTGAGCGACTGGGGGTAGTGGCGTGGATCCGATCTCGGCGAGCCTTCTCGTGGCGGCGGCGACCGGAGCGGGCGGTGAGATGGGGCGGCAACTCTGGTCGGCGCTCCGGGGGTTGGTGCGGACCGGCCCGGCATCCGGCGAAGCCGAACTGGCCGCCCTGTCCGAGGCTCCCCACGACGTGGAGCGGGCGCGGGCGCTCAGCGAGGCCCTGAACCGCCGCGCCGAACAAGACCCCTCGTTCCGAGCGAACTTGACGCAGTGGCAGCAGCAGGCGCAGCTGCTGCGCACCGGGGACGGAGACACGCACAACGCCATCAGCGGCGGCACACAACACGGACCCGTCGTGCAGGGACGTGACTTCTCCGGCATCACTTTCCACACGCCGGTCCAGGGCGGGCCCCCTCACCCACCTTCCACGGACCGGTGAACGGACCGGCGTCCAGGACCACCTCCCCACCGCCGAGCCCCTCCCTGGAGGAACACCGCACCCAGAGGTCAGTCGCCTGCCCCACGCCCAGCCAGCACCACGGCGGCGCCCACGAGCAGCGCGCCCGCTGCCCCCACGGACCGCATGCGCCCCCGGGACGTGCGCCACGACAGCACCGACCACCTCGACTGCGCCGACAGCAGCGACCCCGTGCTCAGCCACGAGCCCGCCGAGACGAGGGACAGGGCGGAACCGATCGAGCCCGCGGACAGGGCGCTGCCGATCGAGCCGACCGAGAGGGCCGAGCCCACGGAACCGATGGACAGCACCGACCCCACCGAGCCGATCGACAGCACCGAGTCCTGCGACCACAGGGACAGCACCGAGTCCGAGGAGGTGTGACGCGCCGGCGATGCGGAGGGCTTGGTCATGACGCCATTGTGCCCACCCAGGCGCGCCCCGGTCAGTCCTGTGCCCGGTTCTGCTTCCTGCCGGTGAGGACCAGGACCGCGCCCCCGACCACGACCAGGGCGATGGCGGTACCGGCGATCAGCGGGGTGGTGGCGGAGCCGCCGGTCTCGGCGAGGTTGACGTCGGTGGTGGGGACGGCCACCGTGGCGGGGCTGGGCTCGCTGAGCGTCTGGGTCGTGGCGCCCGTCTCGCTGCTGCGCGTGCGGCAGTCGAGGACGCCGGTGAAGCGCTCGGCGAGACCGTCGGCGCCGGTGATCGTGAAGTCGTAGGCCTGGTCCTCCTGGAGCGGGACCGTCACCGTGCGGGACTCACCCGCCGCGATGGCGTACTCCGTGCCCATCAGCTCGAACGCGAACTCCTCGTCGCCCTGGTTGACCGCCGTGATGTCCAGGCCGCCCTCGGTGCAGTTCCGCGCCGCGGAGAGGGCCGGTACGGCACCCTGCTTCGCCCAGGTCGCGCTCGCCGTGGCCGAGACCGTCGACTCGCTGGAGCCCGCGAGGATCTGGGTCTGGCTCCGGCTCTCGGAGGCGAACGCACGCCCGACCGGCACGGTGGTCGAGGCCTGCACGGTGAGGTCGGCCGAGCCCGCCGCCGCGTCCTCGGGGACGTCGAAGTAGAGCTCGCTGCCGTTGCGCACCGAGGTCACCGGCCTGCCGTCCTTGCCGACGATCCGCACGCCGGTCGTGGCCGCGTCCGTCGGCGGGGTGACCGTGGCGCCGGTCGCGTTGGTGTGCACCGTCACCGGGCCGAGCAGCTCCCCGGGGTGGCCGGAGACCGCGGGCGGGTCGAGCGTCAGCGACGCCGTCGGCTCCGGGACGTCACGGGCGTTCTTCTCCAGGTAGTCCGCGAGCTTCTCGGCCTGCGGGTCGGCGGCGTCGACGTCCACGGCGTCCGAGTACCGCCAGATCGCCACCTGGGTGCCGGCCGCCGCGTCCTGCTCGGTCAGACCCGCGGCGATACCGGCCTTGGCGGCGAGCGCCGCGAGATCGTTGACCTGGGGATAGGAGTTCTCCAGGATCCAACGGATCTTGCCCGCACCCTTGTTGGCGCCCAGCGAGGTGCCGCTCCAGTCGGTCTCGTGGTACTTGGCGTCCTTCTGCGTGGGGTTGTAGAGATCGACGCAGTACGTCTGGAGGGTTCCGCCGCCCTCGACGGACATCTCGAACAGCCCGGCCGGCACCTGGAGATCGCCGTCGGTGTCGTGAATCACCGCGTCACCGTAGGTCTTCAGGCCCCCTATCGTGGCGGTCGCCCCTCTCTGGTTCTGCGCCGCCTCGTCCGCCGACGCCGGGCCGGCGACAGCCACCGTCGCACCCGCGGCGAGCAGGCCGGAGACGAAGGTGACGGCCGCGAGGCGAGCCGCCCCCCGTCCGCGCACGGACAGCGCAGAGAACGCAGAAAACACGGAATTCCCCTTCGAGCAGGACCCGTTGACGAGCGGGGTGGCGGTCCCACCAGCAGAATCAGTAGCCCCGGGAGCTGTGTTCGGCATCCTAGGGACGCGGCCGCCCCCCTCTTCCCGAGGATGCGGTCGGAAGATCGATCCGACTCGGAATCGTTATCGCCAGGACCTTTCACCCGCATGGCTTATCGACAAATCGACCGGAGGCATCCGGAACACATTCATCAATAAGCCGCACTTCGGTCAGGGTTGCCGCGCCCTCGGTCGACGTCACGTCACCGCGACCGCCTCCTGCCGGTCCGCGGCCTCGCCCGGCGGTGTCTCCCAGACCGGCTCCGGCTGTGCGGACGACCCCGTGGCGGCGGTGTTCTCCGGCCGCTGTGTGCGCCGGAAGGCCGAGGTGCCGCGTGCGAGGTCGTGGCCGATCGCCACCGCGTCGATGTCGGCCGAGGTCCAGGCCGGCTGCCCCTCGCGCACCTCCGAGCGCACCTTCAACCGGCCCTGGACGACCACGGGATCCCCCACGTTGATCGACCCCGCCACGTTCGTGGCGAGCTGGCGATTGGCCCACACCGTGAAGAAGTTGGTGTGCCCGTCCGTCCATTCGTTCTTCTCGCGGTCCAGGTAGCGCGCGGTCGCGGCCAGCCGGAACCGCACCGACGCCCCCGTCGCCAACTCCCGGTACACCGGCTGCGTCGCCACGTTGCCCACCGCGCAGATCATGGTCTCGTTCATCGCTGGGAACCCCTCCCGGACATGCCTACGGGCCCGTCCCGTACGGCTGCTGCTGTCTGCGTGCCGACCGCGTCACCGCGATCGCCGCGAAGCCAGACTGCCTCCGCCGGGCCGAGCCCGCTGCGCCCTGTGGACCGTCCCCGGGTTGTGGATAACTCCCCCACCCGAACGAGGGACCAGGCTCATTGGAGCGCCCCTCACCCCACCCCGACGACCCTGCCGTACTGCTCCCGGACCTCCCGGTAGCGCAGCAGCTCCGCGGCCACCGGGTCCAGCACCCGCGCCCGCCCGCACCCGGACGCCGCCTCCCGCAGCCGCCGTTCCGCCTCAACGCCGTACCGTCGCGCGGGCCCTCGCGCCGCCATCCGGCAGCTCCACTCGACGAGCGGGCCGCCGATGATGCCGGCCACCATCAGCAGTACCGGCACCCCCAGGTTCGGCGCCATGACCCCGACGATCTGACCCACCAGCCAGAGTCCGCCCACGACTTGAAGGAGCGTCATGGACGCCTGCGCCAGCACGGCCACCGGCCACCAGCCCGGACGCGGCGGACGGCCCGGTGGCAGCCCGGCCCGGGCCGTCAGCTCGTCCAGCGCCTCGGGCAGCCCCTGGGAGCCGCGTACGGCCGCCTCGCGCACCGCCTGCGCCCACGGCGCGGGCAGTCCCGCCGAGGCCCGGTCCGCGAGCGTCCGTACGGCGTGCTCGACACGCTGCCGCGCGGTCGCCTCCTCGTCCGGCTGGGCGCGCAACGGCAGCCGTCCCGTGGGAGGTTCGCGCCGGTCCTGGTACCAGCGCCACAGCCGCAGCCAGGGCGTCCCGCACGCGCGGTTGGCGTTGCGCAGCCAGGCGCGTTCGGCCGCCTCGCCCGCCGCGGTGGCGCCGACCGCGTCCGCGAGCCGGGCGGCGAAGTCGTCACGCGCCTCCTCGCTCAGCCCGGTGCGCCGGCCCGTCGCGTAGACGGGCCGCAGCCGCCATGCCGCCGCGTCCACGTCGGCCGCGATCCGCCGCGCCGGAGCCCCGCGCTCCGCCACGAACTGACCGAGGGCCTCCCGCAGTTCACCGACGCCGTCGCCGGTGAGCCCCGACAGCGCGAGCACGGTCGCGCCCGGTTCGCCGTACTCCCCGAGGGCGATCCCGTCCTCGTCCAGCAGCCGCCGTAGATCGTCGAGAACCTGCTCGGCGGCCTCGCCGGGCAGCCGGTCGATCTGGTTGAGGACGACGAACATGACCTCCGCGTGGCCCGCCATGGGCCGCAGATAGCGTTCGTGCAGGATCGCGTCGGCGTACTTCTCGGGGTCGACGACCCAGATGACGGCGTCGACGAGCCGCAGAATCCGGTCCACGTGCTCGCGGTGCTGGACGGCGGCCGAGTCGTGGTCCGGCAGGTCGATGAGGACGAGCCCGCGCAACTGGGCCTCCGACTCGGCGCTCTGCAGCGGGCGCCGCCGCAACCGGGGCGGGATGCCGAGCCGTTCGATGAGACTCGCCGAACCGTCGCTCCAACTGCACGCGATCGGCGCGGCCGTGGTGGGCCGGCGTACACCGGTCTCCGAGATGGCCACACCGGCGAGCGAGTTGAACAGCTGCGACTTGCCGCTGCCGGTCGCGCCGGCGATGGCGACGACGGTGTGGTGCCCGGAGAGCCTGCGCCGGGCGGCCGCCTCGTCCAGGACCTGACCGGCCTCGGCGAGCGTCCGGCTGTCAAGACGGGCCCGCGACAGCCCGACCAGCTCCCGCAGCGCGTCCAGACGGGAGCGCAGGGGGCCGTCGTAGGTGAGCGGGGCGGCGGGCGGGACGTTGGCCCCACGGACCTCCACGACGGCGGCCTGCTCGGTCTCGGCGGTGACCCGGCGCGCGATGAGCCCGTCGTCCCAGGCGCCCGCGGCGTCGGCGTCGGCCGCCCCACCGGAGGCGTCCACGGCGTCGGCCCGCGCGTGACGGGCCTCCTGGCGCGCGTGACGGGCCTCCTCGCGCGCGTGCCCGCCGCCCACCCGCCCGTCACCGCCCTCCGCACTCTCCACGCGCGCGTGCTCGTCCTTCCCGCCCGCGTCCACCTCGCCCCCCGACGCCGGTTCCTCGCCCGGCGCCTTCCCGTTCTCCGATCCGGCGTCCCCCGCCCGCTCCGTGTGGTCCTGATCCGTGACGGCGGTCATCGGTCACCTCTCCTTCTGCAGTACGGACAGCGCGGCGATGAGTTCGGCCTGTGGTTCGGGGTGTACGTCGAGGGCGTCGAGCGGGGCGAGCCGGCGCTCGCGCTCGGCGTGCACGACCCTGTCGAGGTGCTCGGCGAGCAGTCGTCCACCCCGGTCGCGCAGGCGCAGGGCCCCGTGGGCGCCGATCCGCTCGGCGAGCCCCTCACCGGCGACCCGCGCCCGGCGTCCGCCGAGCAGCGCGGTGGCCACGAGGGCGGCGATCGTCTCGGGGTCGGGCGCGACACCGCGGTCGAGGCCACGGATCTCTTCCTCGGCGTACTCCTCCAGCTCGCGCCGCCAGCGCCGTACGGCCATCCCGATCCGGTGTTCGACGCTCTCGGGGGCCGGCTCGCGGTTCGTCAGTTCCGGCGCGAGGGCGGCCGGTTCACGCCGCCAGGCCTCGTGGACGCGCTCGTCGGCGGCGGTGACCGCGCACAGCAGGAGGGCGCCCAGGCTCTCCACCAGGGCGTCCAGGAGCTCCGCGGCGGTGCAGTCGAGGGGGAAGGCCCGCCAGCGCTTGAGGGCGTCACCTGCGAGCACGGCACCGGCCTGGAGCCGCCTCCGCACGCGCGCGTACTCGCTGTCGTACGCCCCCTCCACGGCGGTGGTGAGCCGCAGCGCGGCCGCGTACTGGGCGGCGGCCGCGGCCGCCAGCTCCGGCATCCGGGACTTGAGGGAGGCGAGGACACCGTGGGCCGTACGGGCGACGGTGTGCTGCCGGGCGACGCGGTCCTGCGCCTGGTGGACGAGCCAGGTCCGCAGCGACGCCACGGCGGTGGCCGGGAGCAGGCCACCGCCCCAGGCCGACTCGGGCAGCTCCGGCACCGTGAACCGGGGCACCTCGCCGAGGCCCGCCTTGGTGAGCAGGGCGCCGTACTGCCGCGAGACCTCGGAGACGACCTGGTGCGGCACCCGGTCGAGGACGGTCACGAGGGTGGCGTCGTACTCCTTGGCGGTGCGCAGGAGATGCCAGGGGACGGCGTCGGCGTAGCGGGCGGCCGTGGTGACCATGATCCAGATGTCGGCGGCGCAGATCAGCTCGGCGGCGAGGACGCGGTTGTCGGCCACCAGGGAGTCGACGTCGGGTGCGTCGAGGAGCGCGAGGCCCGGCGGGAGGGTGTCGGCGGTCTCGACGCGCAGCACGCGCGCGGGGTTCTCACCGGGCAGCAGGAGTTCGTCCCCCGGCTCCTGGTGGGGCACCCACACGCGGGTCAGGTCGGGCAGTACGCGCATTCCGCTGAACCAGTGATGGTCCTCCGGATGGCAGACCAGCACCGGTGTCCGCGTGGTCGGTCGCAGCACGCCCGCCTGGCTCACCCGCCGTCCCACAAGGGAGTTGACGAGAGTCGACTTGCCGGCCCCGGTGGAACCGCCCACCACGGCCAGCAGTGGCGCTTCCGGGTCCCTCAACCGGGGCACCAGATAGTCGTCGAGCTGGGCGAGCAGTTCGTCGCGGTTGGCACGCGCGCGTGGGGCCCCCGCCAGGGGCAGCGGGAAGCGTGCGGCGGCGACACGGTCGCGCAGGGCGGAGAGTGCGTCGAGCAGCTGAGGCCGTACGTCCAAGGTCACCACATGTGAAGAATGCCCAATTTTGGGGGAATTCTGAAGCATATGGCCATGCCTGCGCGCCGACCGGACACAAGGGATGGAAGGGATGACTGGGACACAGGCACAGTCCAGGCATAACGAGTGCACAACACCCGGCGCGTGAGGCGCCAAAAGCGATGCACTATTCGTACCTGCCTGCGATTATCAGGACCGCTTCACTGAACCTCCACATCGAGCCACGGAGGCGAAGCAACAGGGACAAGGTCGTGGGAGCCCTATCCTTGTCCCCGGCAACGTCACGGAACGGCCCACACCCGGGCACCCAAGACAGAGGCCACCACACCCGGCCCCCGTAGCTCAGTGGATAGAGCAGGCGCCTTCTAAGCGCTTGGCCGCAGGTTCGAGTCCTGCCGGGGGCGCAAGTCTCCGCCCTCCCATCGGGAGGGCGTTTTTGCTGCTCAGAACGGGTATCGCTCGCCACGACAGAGCCCCCCGGGCACTCCCCCACCGATCAAGAGCGGGTTCAGAGGCGGTCCGGCTCTCACCGGGCTTCTGCGGGTGGCCGCGTCGCACACATGTCGAAGTTCTTTGGCTGAAGATCAACCGCCGTCGGGCGGCTCCGGGAGGTCTCCGGCGGCTTCAAGTCGCTTCTTCAGACCCGAGAGTTGCCCATCAACAACGCCGGGCGCAGGTGGCGAGCAGCCTGCGAGGATGCCGCCGTTCTCGCCCCGGGACAACAGATCACCCGGCCTGAGCTCCTCACGCCTGCCCCCTTTTCCGGGCGAGCTCGACGCCTCGGTGGCAGTCGTGTGGACGCGCGCCATCGCCCCGGCCGAGCAGTGGGGCCGAGCAGGAGGGCTCGCGTCTCGTCGACCGGGGACCACGGGGTGCTCAACCTCCCCCGGATCGCCTCACCGGCCGACCGCAGGAGGCCTCGCCCGCAGGAGGCCTCGCCCGCAGGCGGGCTTCGCCCAGGAGGAGCCGGCCATCCCCCGTAGAGTCGGCCTCGTTGGCGGTGGAGAGGAACCGGAGGGAACCGAAGTGCGGCTGCGCTGTGCTGTGCTGGACGACTTTCAGAACGTGGCGACCGAGCTCGCCGACTGGTCACCGCTGGCCGACGAGATCGAAGTCGTCACCTACGACACCCACTTCCCCGACGAGGACGCCCTCGCCGCGGCCCTCGCCGACGCCGACATCGTGGTGACCCTGCGCGAACGCGTCGCCTTTCCCGGATCGTTGATCGCCCGCCTCCCCCGGCTGAAGCTGATCGTCGCCTCCGGCATGCGCAACACCGTCATCGACTACGCCGCCGCCGAGACACACGGCGTCACCGTGTGCGGTACGGCGAGTTCCTCCACCCCACCCGTCGAGCTGACCTGGGCGCTGTTGCTCGGCCTCGCCCGGGGGATCGTCGAGGAGAGCAGGGCCCTGCGCGACAACGGCCCCTGGCAGCGGACGGTCGGTGCCGACCTGCACGGCCGTCGGCTCGGGCTGCTCGGCCTGGGGAAGATCGGCAGCCGGGTGGCGCGGGTCGGCCTCGCCTTCGGCATGGAGGTCAGCGCCTGGAGCCAGAACCTCACAAAGGACCGCGCCGACGAGGTGGGCGTCGAGCCGGCCGCCTCCTTGCACGACCTCCTCGCCACCAGCGACTTCGTCTCCGTCCACCTGGCCCTCGGCGACCGCACCCGCGGCCTGCTCGGCCCGGCCGAACTCGCCCTCCTCAAGCCGACCGCCTACCTGATCAACACCTCACGCGCAGCCATCGTCGACCAGGACGCCCTCCTCGCCGCCCTGCACGAGGGCCGCATCGCCGGAGCGGGCGTCGACGTCTTCGACACCGAGCCCCTGCCCGCCGACCACCCGTTCCGCACAGCCCCCCGCCTGCTCGCCACACCCCACCTCGGCTATGTCTCGCGCGCCAACTACACGACGTACTACGGCCAGGCGATCGAGGACATCCAGGCCTTCCTCTCGGGTTCTCCGGTACGGCGACTGCCCTGAGGTCCCTCCCGTCACTCTTCAAAACGGGTGATCTGCGGCGGGGCGCCGTTACCAGCCGTGAGGGGCGGCGTTGAAGGGGGAGTGCGACGGCGCGTCCTGTCGTCGCACTCCACGAACCAAAGGAGAACGTTATGTCTCGCATCGTGAAGGCGGCCGGAGTCGCTCTCGGCACCGGTGCCGTGATGATCGGTGGCGCCGGCCTGGCCATGGCGGACGCGGGCGCCGACGCCGCGGCCGTCCACTCGCCCGGCTTCCTGTCGGGCAACGTCATCCAGGTCCCGATCCACATCCCGGTCAACGTGTGCGGCAACACCGTCAACGTGGTCGGCCTGCTGAACCCGGCGTTCGGCAACCACTGCGAGAACAACAGTGGCGACCACAAGGACAAGAAGGCCGACGACAGCAAGAACGGCGGCCACAAGGAGCACCGCGCCGGTGGCAACAAGAAGGACCACGGGCAGGGTTACGGCGGCTGATCGCCCGTACCCACTCCAGAGCCCCGGCACTTTCCAGCGCCGGGGCTCTTGTGTGTCCGCACCCGTGGTTCCGTGCCGCCGTTCGGCCTACGCGTACCGGTAGATCCTGCCGTGGTCCTCCAACTCGTCCGGGGTCACGTCCCACGGCGGGAGCTTCTCGTGGCGGGCGACGATGCGGCCGCGCTGGGCGCTGCCCGGGCCGGGCGGTCGCGCGGGCAGATAGCGGTGGTCGCGGTGCCGACGCTGCCAGCGCGACCAGCACAGGTCGACGAAGGCGTGGTGCATCCAGAACACCGGGTCGTTGACGGAGGCGCCGCTCACCATCACCCCGCCGACCCAGCGGTGCACCCGGTTGTGGTTGCGCCAGGCGGCCGCACCCTGGCCCTTCCCCCACCCCTCCAACTTGTTGCGGAACCCCTTGGTGGACGTCGAGTCCCAGGGCGAGGTGTCATAGACGGGGTCCTGGAGGGCCCACTCCAGGTCGCTCCGCGTCGGCAGCTCGATCGGATCGGCGGGCCGCCCGAGGTCCCGGGTCAGGTAGTCCTCGTCGGTGATGCGTTCCCTGAGCGTCCAGTTGCCGGTCGCGTGGGCGAACGGCCCGGTCGTCACCTGCCGGTCCGGGAGCCTGCCGGTGCCGCCGAGCAGGTCGTCCGTCCAGGGCGCCGCCCTCGTCGTGCGGTCGCGGGTCCAGTCCCAGTACGGCACGGTCACCGAGGAGTCGACGCGGCGCAGGGCCCGCTCCAGCTCCAGCAGGAAGCGACGGTGCCAGGGCAGGAAGGACGGCGACATGTGCGCCGTACGCAGTCCCTCCTCGCCGTCCGAGACGTAGAAGTCGATGTGCATCCGTACGAACTCGTCGTACTCGCCGCGTCGTTTCAGCTCCAGCATCGCCTGCACGAACCGCCGCTTCTCGGCCGCGGTCAGTGTGCTGACGTCCTTACGCGTGTACGCCACCGTGGCCCCCCATGTCTGCCCCGTCGTTCCCCGTCTCCCGCAACTGCCGCCCGGGCCCCAGTTCGTCGACGGCCGCCCGTGCGGCGTCCAGCGCAGTGGCGTACGACCGGTAGTGGTCGACCATGCTCAGCCAGGTGCCGTCGGCGCGGCGCATCAGGTGCAGCAGCCGTCCGTCCACGGTGACCCGCCACTGTCCGCCGCCGGGAGCACCGCCGACGGGAGTGCGGACGCCGCGGATCAGGCGGCCCCGGTACATCTCGTCGAAGACGAGCCGGGCGGCCGGTTCGGCCGCGCGCGGCACCCGCGAGGCGGTGACGACCGGGGTGAGCGCGACCGCGACGGCGGCCGGGCCGAAGATCCCGAGCAGCAGGTCTCGCCTGCTCCGGCGGACGGGCGCGCCGCTCTCCGGGCTTGCCCGGGAGGGATCGGCGCCCACCGGTGTTCGGCCGACGCTCATGACCATCGTGTGCTCCTCGTCTCGTGCGCGAAAGGGCTCGGGTTCCGTTGCCCGTACCGGTAACCGCCCGACGGCCTGCGCGGTCACCGTCCGAGGGCCCAAGGGGTGAACTTCCGTGCCGAAGCGCCGACGGGGCCCGGGCCGTGTCACGGTCCGGGCCCCGTCGGGGGAGGAGGGGTCGAGGCGCTTTACAGGCCGGGGCCCGCGGTCAGGTCGGCGCCCGGCGTGGCCTGCACCATCGGCAGCAGGACGCCCGCCTCCGGGAGCTTCGGCTGCGGCAGAGTGCCGCTACCGGGCTTGGGCGCGGTCAGCGGGGCGTCCAGGGCCAGGCCCGGTGTCAGTGTCCGCGCATCGGCGGCGGGCGCGTCGAGGCCGAGATGGTCGAAGCCGTCGTCGAGAAGGTGCGGCACCGGCGCGGTGAGGTCGGCGCCGGGCAGCCCGCCGTTGATCGGCACCGGCGGAATGGTCCGCTCCGGCATGAGCCGGCCCTCGACGAACTTCGGTGCCTCGGGGACGCCCGGCGTCATCACCGGGATCTTCCCGCCGGCCTTGGGCAGCTCCATGTGGAGGGCGCTCTCGGCACCCTCCAGCGGCACGGGTACGGGCACCGTGCCCACCGCCGCGGCGGGGGACGCGGCAGCCCCCACCGCGGCCGCGACGCCCGTGATGACGGCGGCAAGGGTTCCTCGGGTGGTCGACCTCATGACAGATTCGGTCCCTTTCAGGTGTGCGGGCTCAACGTCCGTACCGGTAACGATCCCGGTGCGGTGACCAGCGCGAGATTCCCCCGGTTGCCGCAGTAGTACGACCTACGGCAGTCGGCTCGTCCGGATGCCGGCGATCCCGACGGGCTCTCGGCCTGCCCTGTCAGGAGCGCAGGCTGCGCGCCGGCAGGATGATGTGGGCGGCGGCCTTCAGCGTCTCTTCGGCACTCGCGAAAACGGCCAGTTCGTCCCAGGTGACGGCGGACCGGCCCGTGGCCCTGGGCCAGGGCCGGGTGGTGAACACGACGTAGGCGTAGCCGCGCTCGGCGACGGCCGCGAGCCATTGCGGCCCTACCTGGCACTGGACGTTCAGCCGCGGCATGGTGACGACGGCATGCCCGGCCACCACGAGCATCGTGATCGGCAGGCTCGGCCTGACGCTGCCGTCGACGAGGTCACCGCCGACGGTCAGGCCGTTCTCGTTCAGCAGCCTCTCGACGGCGGCGGTCGCGGCCTCGGTGCCGTCGGGGGCGTCCCCGCGGGAATACGCGAGAAGGAAGGGCATGTCGTGGCCGTCGGGAGCCTCGCCGCTCCAGGCCGTCATCGCGAGAGTGCCGAGATCGGCGGTGCGCAGAGGGCGGGTTTCGCCGGAGGTCGTGGTCACCGCGCGACCGTACCCACGCGGCCGGACGGGGGTGGCCGTTTCTCACTCGGCCGGGGGAGCGCTGATGCCGTCTCCATCCGAACGAGGGAGGCACCGCTCCGCTGTGCTGTCCGGCTCGAACAGCACGTAGGGCCGATCCCGGGCGGCGGCCGCCGCTGGGGAATCGGCCCCGGCGTGGAGGATGACGTCACTTGCCCACGGGAAGTCCACCGAGGAGTCCGCGCCTGGAGTTCGCCTTGGCGGTCGCCTTCTTGGCGGTGTGGAGCACCGACTTCTTGTTCTCCGTGTTCAGCGCGTCCGACTGGTGCTGCAGCGGCCGCACGTCGAGGGGGCCCTTGGTGAGCGAGTTGACGGCGCCGTTGAGGCTGGTCGGCGTGAGATCGGCGGTGTCCTGAGCGAACGCGGGTGCGGCGGCACCGGCGAGAACCAGGGAACCGGCAACGACAGCAGCAGCCTTCAGGGACTTCATCGTGTTCCTCTCTTCGGCAATTCATGGCGTCGGGCGGGGAAGCCCGACGCCGTGCCCAACGAGCCCCGGGCGGAGCGGAAACTCCGTGCGCGGATATTGGGCTTTCATGAAAATGCCGGGAAGAGCGAGTCGGCGGGCGGCGAACTGCTCGGCAGCAGGGACAGGCCCGCCAGGTCGGGAGCGGGCAGTTCGGTGCCGACCATGGTGGCGGCGATGGTGTCGACCAGGGCGCTGATCACGGCGGGGAGGGTGGACTCGACCTGGGTGGCCTCTCCGGAGGTGACCGCGGCGAGCAGGGCGTCGACCGCCTTCTGCAGGGCGTCGAGCACGTCGTCCAGCAGGTCGGCCGACGCCTTGGTGGACCGCGCCTCGGCGGCTTCGCGGTTCTGGATGAGCGTGAACTGCAAGGAGGAGCTCGGCGTCGTCGTGCCGCCCGTCGTCGTGCTCGGAGTCGTCGTCATGCCCGTGGCCGGCGGGATGACGGCGGCCGCCGAAGCTTCCTCCGTGATCTTCGCGAAGGCGTTCTTGACGGCGTCCCCGAGCTTGGACGCCTGCTCGACGGAGAGCTGGCCGTTGTCGGCCCCGAGCACGGTGTTCAGCAGGTCGGTGACCGGGGTGAGCACGCCGCCCAGTCCGGCCAGGGCCTCGACCTGGGGGCGGAGCACGTCCGCGTCGGGAACGGGCACCGGCGCATGGGACGCCGCCTCGACGCGGCCGGCGGCCGAGTCCCTCTCCGCCGCCGCCGCGGTGGGACCGGCGACCGCGACGAGCAGTGCGGCGGAGAGTGCGCAGGAGGCGATACGCCGTGCGGGCAGACCACGCATGGGGTTCCTTTCGATGTGCTCGGGATCCTGAGCTCACCGTGGATGCGACCACCGCGCCCTGCAACCCAAACGATCACCCCCCGACATCGCCCAGGCCGCGCCCCTCGGACATCACCCCTGGTAAGGGCATGCCAAGACATGGACCGCTCGTTTCGCAGGTCACCCCCCAACCGGGGAAACGCGGACCGGCCGCACTCCCGTGGAAGGGTCCACGCGAGGGCGGCCGGCGGAGGCGGCGAGCCGAGGTCAGTCGTTCTCGCACTCGTTGCCGAACGCGGGGTTCAGCGCGGCGATGACGTTGACCGTGTTGCCGCAGACGTTGATCGGGACGTGGACCGGGACCTGGATGACGTTGCCCGACAGCACGCCCGGGGAGTGGGCGGCAACGCCCTGCGCGCCGCTGTCGGCGGCGGCGATGCCCGCGGTGCCCGCAACGGCGGCGGCCGCAACGGTGGTCAGGGCCAGGCCCTTCGCGATACGCGACATGGGGAGGTACTCCTTGGGGATTGACACAGACCGGACGGGGATGCCCGGTGCTGTGTCAACGCGTGACGCCCGCGCGGGTTGTGCGGCCAATGGGGTGATCTCACGAACGAACGTGCCGCACCATTCCGACACACATGTCGGGTTTCACGGACTAAATGCGCATACCGGATAGGGTGCGAAGCTCTTGACGCACCCATGCAGCCAGCACCTCGCATTCGTCACGTCACCTGCTGAAAGGGCAAAGCCGGTCATGCGTATTTCCGGGATCCCGCTGTGCCACGTTGCGAGGATCGGCGTCTACGCCCTCGGGGTGCCGGCTGCTCCCGTCCGCGTCCGGGGCACCGTCCGCGCGGCGGACGACGACTTCGACGCGTCCGGTGTCGACCGGTCCGATCTGTCCGAACTCGGCAAGGCGCCGCGGTCCGGTGGTGACCAGTCGGCCTTGTGGCTCGTTTCCCAGCGCGACGCGGCCAGGGCCGGCGTGCTCTTCGTCGCTGCTGCTGCCCGCGCGTAGGCGCCTTCCCTCCCGTCCCGAGCGCCGTCCGTGAGCGAGGAAACGCGCATGCACCAGTCAGTCCCCGACCCCCGGCCACGGGTCCTGCACCTGACCCAGCCCGTGGACGGCGGGGTCGCCCGTGTGGTGACGGACCTGGCCCGAGCCCAGCTCGCGGCCGGTCTGCACGTGACGGTCGCCTGCCCGGACGGCCCCCTCGCTCCCGCCGTGCGGGGGCTGGGCGCCGACGTACGGCACTGGCCCGCCACCCGCTCACCGGGTCCGGCCCTGGTGCGGGAGGTACGGCGGCTCGGTCAGGTGCTCGAGGACGTGCGCCCCGACCTGGTCCACGCACACAGCGCCAAGGCCGGTCTGGTCGGCCGGCTCGCGGTGCGGGGGCGGATCCCGACCGTGTTCCAGCCGCATGCCTGGTCGTTCGAGGCGGTCGGCGGGATGACGGCGGCGCTCGCGCTGAGGTGGGAGCGGTGGGGGGCGCGTTGGGCATCGCGAGTGGTGTGTGTGAGCGCGGCGGAGCGCGCGACCGGCGTGCGCGCCGGGATCGGCGGGAGGTGGACGGTCGTCCCCAACGGCATCCGGCCCGACCGCTTCCACCCCGCCCCCGTCGACACCGTACGGTCCGATGTCCTTCCCGGTGTCGATCCAGCCGCGCCTCTCGTGGTGTGCGTGGGGCGGCTGTGCCGGCAGAAGGGGCAGGACGTCCTGCTGGATGCCTGGGACAGCGTGTCGCGGCGGGTTCCGGGCGCCCGGCTCGTGCTCGTCGGTGACGGGCCCGACCTGGAACGCCTGCGCTCCCGTGCACCGCGGACCGTGCTGTTCGCCGGGGCCGTCACCGACACCGCGCCCTGGTACCAGGCCGCCGACCTGGTCGTGCTGCCCTCGCTCTGGGAGGGCATGGCGCTCGCCCCGCTGGAGGCGATGTCCTGCGGACGCCCCGTGGTGCTGACGGACGTGGACGGTGCCCGGGAGAGCCTGCCGCCCGCGCTCCTCCCCCGCTGCCTGGTGCCACCGGGTGATCCGGAGCCGCTCGCCGAGGCGGTCACCACGCTGCTGCTCGATCCGTTGCTGCGCGAGGCGCTCGGCCATCAGGGGCGCCGCCACGTCCTGTCCACGCACGATGTACGGCTCACCGCCGAAGCGGTGGCGGCCGTGTACCGCGACGTGCTCGGCGGCCCGGCCGCCGTATGCGCCGTGCCCACCGAGTACAGGGAGTTCATCCACTCGTGACCGCGGAAAGTACCGTCCCCTCGCCCGGTGCCCAGCCACGGGATCCCGGTTTCGCGCCGCTGTTCGTCAAACCGTCGCGCGGCACCGCATCCGGTTTCCGCTTCCCGGCCAGCAGACCCCCGGCCCGCCCGGCCTCCCCGGCCCCGCTGCTCGCCGCGGACAGCGTCGCCGCCCTGCTGGGCGCCGTGACACTCGCCGGCGCCGAGCACCAAGTGCTCCTGGTGGCGCTGCTGGTGACCGCGTCCATGCTGCTGCGCCGGCACCCGACGCGGCCGGTACCGGGGATCCTCGACGAACTGCCCACCGTGTGCGGCCGGATCGCGATCGCCTGGCTGGCGGTCGCGGCCCTCGTCGCCGCCTACGCGCCCCACCACGCCCTGTCCGCCCGCACCCTCGCCACGGGCTTCGTGCTCCAGTCGGCGACGGCCTGCGCGGCCCGGGGCACCGTGCACTGGCGGCGGCGGGTGCTGCGGTGCGCCCGGCCGCGGGCCGCGCTGGTCGTCGGCCCGGCCGGGATCGCGCAGCGGGTGGCCGCCGCCGTGCTGCGGCATCCGCGGTGCGGGGTGCGGCCGGTGGGCATCGTGGCCGAGCAGCCGGACGGCGGCGGTCAGTTGCCGGTGCTGACGACCGGCGAGGAGGTCGAGCGGGCCCTCATCCAGAACGGTGTGCGGGACGTCCTGGTCGTCCATCCCTCCGCCCGCTCCGCCCAGGCCCCGCTTTTGCGGGCGCTCGCCGAGTCGGGCTGCGCGGTGTGGGAGGTGGAGCCGGACTCACCGTCGTACGCCTCGAAGGACCAGCTCGCCGGGTTCTCCTGTCGCCGGCTGGACCTGGGCTCGCGGCGGCGCGGCGGCCTCGGCAAACGGCTGCTGGACGTGGCCGTCTCCGGGACGCTGCTGCTGATGGTCAGCCCGTTGCTGCTGGTGTTCGCGGTGGCGCTGCGGCTGACCGGAGGGCCGGGTGTGGTGTTCCGGCAGGAGCGCATCGGCAAGGACGGCCGGCCCTTCACCCTGCTGAAGTTCCGCACCCACAGACCGGTCGACGAGCACGAGGCGGCGACCCGCTGGAGTGTGGCGAACGAACACCGCATGCCGTGGTTCTGCCGCTTCCTGCGCCGCACCTCGCTGGACGAGTTGCTCCAGCTGTGGAACGTCCTGTGGGGCGACATGAGCCTGGTCGGGCCGCGCCCCGAACGCCCGTACTTCGTCGCCAAGTTCAGCCAGGCGCACCCGGGTTACGCGGCCCGCCACCGCATGCAGACCGGCATCACCGGCCTCTCCCAGATCCACGGTCTGCGCGGGGACACCTCCATCGAGGACCGGGCCCGCTTCGACAACGCCTACATCGACAACTGGTCGCTGTGGCAGGACGTCTGCATCCTGCTGCGCACCGCGGCCGCGCTCGTGCGCCCGACGGGGAGCTGAGCACATGACCCACGCCCTGACCCTGCCCCGCGTCCGGCAGTGGCCCCCCGTCCTGCCCGTGCTCGCCGTCGTCGCCCTGCTCGCGCTGCCGCTCACCCCGGGCGACGAGGGCGGCGCGGGACCGGCCGACGCGGCCTCCGCGCTCGTCGTCGTGTACTGCGCGATCCGGCTCGTACGGGACCGGCGGCGCCCCCTGTCCCGTACGGCGGTCGTGCTGCTGGGACTGCCCGTGGCCGGGCTCGCGCTCGCCGCGGCGGGGGCGGCCTCCCCTAGCGCGGGCGTCAGCGGCATGGGCCGCTACCTCCAGGTGTTCGTGCTGGTCCCGGCCGCCGTCCTGCTGCTGATCCGCGACCGGACTGACTTCCGGCTGCTGACCTGGGCGTTCGTGGGGCTCGCCGTGTGGCAGGGCGCGATCGGTACGCATCAGTACATGACGGGGACCGGCGCCTCGTACCAGGGCCAGGACATCCGGGCCGTCGGTACCTTCGGGGCGAGTGACGTGATGGGGATGGCGACCGTCGTGTCCTTCGGGCTGGTGTGCTCGGTGGGGCTGGCCCTGGGCCGGACGTCCGTACGACAGCGGGCGGTCGCCGCCGGCTGCGCGGTCGCGCTGCTGCTGCCGCTCGCGCTGTCCTTCAGCCGCGGTGCGTGGATCGCGACGGCCGTGACGTGCGGGGCACAGCTGGTGCTGGCCGGGCTGCGGCGGGCGCTGACGGTGACCGCGGCGGTGGCCGCGACCGGCGTGATCCTGGTGGGCGGATTCGGACTGGGCTCGGCACAGCTCCAGGAGCGGATCGACAGCGTCACACGGGTCGCCGACGCGCCCGACCAGTCCGTCACCGATCGCTACACGCTGTGGGCGGCGGCGGTCGGCATGTGGCGCGAACATCCGCTCACCGGCGTCGGGTTGAAGGGCTTCCCCGAGCACCGGGACACACACGCCTCGCTCGCGCTGTCCGCGGGCAGCGACACCGAGGGCGCGGGCGCGGACTTCCGCAAGCAGCCGCTGCTGTCCCCGCACAACATGTACCTCCTCGTCCTCGCCGAACAGGGCCTGATCGGTCTGCTCGCGCTCGCGGGCTGTTGGCTGGGCCTTCTGGTGTGCGGGTTGCGCGGGCTGTCGCGGGTACGGCGTGACGGTCCGGGGCTCGACTGCGCACTCGTCGCCTGCGGCCTGTTGATCTGGCAGCTGAGCGACTTCCTGTACGCCGACATCGGCGGCCCGTCGACCGTGCTGACGGCGGTGTGCTTCGGGCTGGTGGCGTGGTGGGCGCTGGCCGGAAGCGGCAAGACGACGGCATGGGGCACGGTGCGGTGAACGTGACGCCCTCCCGGCCCGACGCGCCCACCGACACCGACACCGACACCACGGTGGCGGTTCCCTCCGCCCGCACCGCCGACGCGAGCGAACTCGCCCCCGTCTCCGGGGGGTTCCTCGCCAAGGCCACCCTGGTCACGGCCGCCCTCTCGATCGTCGGAGCCCTGCTCGGGCTGGTCCGTGACCAGGCACTGGCCCGGCTGTTCGGTGCCGGGAGCGAGACGGACGCCTTCCTGGTGGCCTGGACCGTGCCCGAGTTCGCCTCCACCCTGTTCATCGAGGACGGACTGGCCTTCGCGCTGATCCCGGCGTTCAGCCTGGCGCTGGCCCGCCGTGCGCAGGGCGCTCCCGGCGACCCGGTCCGCTCGCTGGTGGCCGCCACGCTCCCCTGGCTGTCGCTGGCCTTCGTCGGCGTGTCCGCGATGGTCATCGGCGCCGCCCCCTACCTGGTCGAGGCCCTGGCACCGGGGCTGCCCGACCCCGGCCTCGCCGTCGACTGCACCCGGCTGACCGCGCTGAGCGTGCTGGGCTTCGGGCTCGCCGGGTACTGCAGCGCCGCCCTCAGGGCACACCGGACCTTCCTCGCGCCGGCCGCCATCTACGTGGCCTACAACACCGGCATCATCACCGCGATGTTCGTGCTGGGCGGCCAGTGGGGCGTGCGCTCGGCGGCCGTCGGGGTCGCGGTGGGCGGTGGACTGATGGTGGCGATCCAGTTGCCGTCCGTCTGGCGGCAGTCGCGACGCCGGGCGGCACCTCGGGTCGCCTCCGCCGAGGCGCCCGGGCAGAGCGTGACGCTGACGATGGTCGCCACCGTCCTCCTCTTCGCCCTGTGCCGGCAGTCCCAGATCCTCATCGAACGCTTCCTCGCCTCCACCCTCCCGGCCGGCGCCATCTCGCACCTCAACTACGCGCAGAAGGTGGCACAGATCCCGATGACGCTGTCACTGATGCTGTGCACGGTCACCTTCCCGGTGGTGGCGCGGGCGCTGGCCGACGGCGACACGGAGCGTGCCCGGGACCGCGTGGAGCGGGACCTGGCGCTGGCCGCGTGTCTGGTGCTGCTCGGCGCGGCCACGGTGATCGCCTGCGCCCCGCAGATGGTCGAACTCCTCTTCCAACGCGGCGAGTTCACCGCGGCGGACACGGCGGCGACCGCGGGGGTCATGCGCGTGTACGCCCTCGGGCTGCTCGGCCAGACCCTGGTCGGGTGCCTGGTCCGGTCGCACTTCTCGGCGGGCCGCTCCACCTGGTATCCACTCGGCGCGATGGCCCTCGGCATCGCCACCACCGCCGGCGTCGGCTCCTGGACGGTGGGCCCCTGGGGAGTGGCCGGAATCGCCGCCGCGAACGCCATCGGCATCACCGTCACGGCCATGGTGCTGCTCGCCGGCATGGGCGCGCGCAACGTCCCGATCCGTACCCGGAGGGTTCTCGTCGGGCTCGGCAGGACGCTGTGCGCGGCGGTCGTCGCAGCCGTCGCCGGCGCGTTCACGGCGAGCCTGTTCGGCTCGGCGGTACCGGGTCTGGCCGCGGGTTCCCTGACCGTGGTCGCCGTCTTCGTCCTGTTCGCCAGGGCCCTGAACGTCCAGGGCGTCGCTTCCGCACTGCGTTCCGTACGCACCGTCACCCGAAGGCTCCCGTATGCCCGTTTCCGCTGACATCGCCCCTCTCAGAGGTCCGGTGCCCTGGGTGGCGATGTACCACTCCGTGGGCGACGCCTCCGACGACCCCTACCGCGTCACGGTCACGCCCGAGCGGCTGGACCGGCAGCTGCGCTGGCTGCGCGGACGCGGCCTCACCGGGGTCTCCGTGGCCGACCTGCTGGCCGCCCGCGCCCGCGGCGAAGGCCGCAAGCTGGTCGGGCTCACCTTCGACGACGGTTACGCCGACTTCGTCGACCATGCCCTGCCGGTACTGCGCCGGTACGGCTTCGGCGCCACGCTCTTCGCACTGCCGGGCCGGCTCGGCGGGGACAACGCCTGGGACCGGCCGGGCCCGCGCAAGCCGCTGCTCACCGCGGACGGCATCCGGCAGGCGGCGGCCGAGGGCGTGGAGATCGGCTCGCACGGGCTGACCCACGTCGACCTGACCGAGGCGGACGACGCCCTGGTGAAGGCCGAGGTCGTCGAGAGCCGGGCCGCGCTGGAGCAATTGACGGGATCTCCCGTCAACGGCTTCTGCTACCCGTACGGCACGATCGACCAACGTGCCGTGGACGCCGTCCGCGACGCCGGGTACACGTACGCCTGCGCGATCGACCCCGGTCCGCTGAACGGCCCGTACGCCCTGCCCCGCCTGTACATCGGGCAGGGCGACACCGCCGTACGCCTGTTTCTGAAGTACCGGCTGCACCGCCTGCGCCGACGCCCTGTCGAGGGGGTCTGACGTGCGGGCCCTGCATGTCATCACCGGCCTGGGCGTCGGCGGTGCCGAGCAGCAGCTCCGGCACCTGCTGCGGCACCTGCCGGTCGACTGCGAGGTCGTCACGCTCACCAACCCGGGCGCGGTCGCCGACGGGCTGGCCGCCGACGGGGTGCGGGTGACCCACCTGGGGATGGCCGGCAACCGGGACCTGGGCGCTCTGCCCCGGCTGGTCCGGCTGATCCGCGCGGGCGGCTACGACCTCGTGCACACCCACCTCTACCGTGCCTGCGTCTACGGCCGGCTCGCCGCGCGGCTCGCCGGCGTCCGGGCGATCGTCGCCACCGAGCACTCCCTGGGTGACTCGCAGATGGAGGGCCGCCCGCTGACGGCGGGGGTTCGTGGGCTCTACCTGGCCAGCGAGCGCCTGGGCCGGACCACGGTCGCCGTCTCCCCCGCCGTCGCCGAACGGCTGAGACGCTGGGGCGTTCCCGCTCCCCGGATCGAGGTCGTCCCCAACGGCGTCGACCTGGACCGCTTCCGCTTCGACCCCGACCGTCGCCTGCGCACCCGGCAGCGGCTCGGCCTGCCCGAGACGGCGTACCTCATCGGCGGCATCGGCCGGCTCACGGCCGCCAAACGCTTCGACGTCCTGATCCGGACTCTTGCCCGACTGCCCGCCGACCACTGGCTGTTGCTGGCCGGCGGCGGACCGGAGGAGCACGCTCTGCGGCGGACCGCTCAGGACGCCGGGGTCACGGACCGCGTGCTGTTCACCGGCGAACGCCCCTGCGTCCCCGACGGCACCCCCGGCCCCGATCTGCCGTCCCTCACCTCGGCGATGGACCTGCTGGCCTCCCCGTGCCCGGAGGAGACCTTCGGTCTGGCGATGGTGGAGGCGCTGGCGGCCGGGCTGCCCGTCCTCTACTCGTCCTGTCCGGCGCTCGAGGACCTGCCCCCGCAGAGCGCGGCGGCCGCTCGCCTCGTCCGCGGCGGCCCCGACGCCTTCGCGCGGGCCGTCACCGCCACCCGGGCCATGGGCCCCGGCCCGCGCACCGCGCCCGAGGCCACCGACCGCTACAGCATCACCCGCAGCGCCGATCGCCTGTTGAACGTCTACGCGGCCGCGGTGGCCGCCTCTTCCACGTCTCCATCACCCCAGGGAGTCCCTTCCTCATGACCGAGAACCCCACCGGACCAAGCCACCCGAGCACCGGCCTGGCCCGCGTCAGGACCCTGCCGCCCTGGACCCTGCTCGCGGCCGGAACCCTCGTCGGCGGGCTGCTCGGCGGGGTGTACGGGGTCGCCGCGCCGCCCGAGTACACCGCCACCTCCTACGTCGTCGCCGTCCCGACCGCGAAGTCCGACCCGGCGACCGCGACCGGCTTCGCTCAGGCCTACGGCCGGGTCGCCACGCAGCTCGCGGTGCTCGGGGACGCACAGGTGTGGGCCGGGGTGCCGGTCACGACGCTGAAGTCGAGCGTGCGGACGGAGACCTCACCGGACGCCCCGATGGTCGCCGTCACAGCCACCTCCACCCACCCCGACCTCGCCGCCGACATGGCCAACGCCGTCTCCCGAGCGCTGACCCGGCACGCGAACGACACCAAGGGCGCCACCCGTGTCGAGCTTCAGCAGTTCGCCCGGGCCACCAAGCCCAGCGAGCCGTCCTCGGCATCCCCGGCCCTGATCGGCCTGGTGGGCGCGAGCGCGGGCGGCCTGCTCGGCGGGCTGGTGCTGCTGGGCCGGCCCAGGCGGTCCGGGGACGCGCCCGGGCGCCCCGCGTCCGTACCGGGTCCGGCCCTGGCCGCCGACACCCACGGGCAGCTGTGAGGTACCGGGCGGAACTCGTCACCACAGAACAGGGCTTCGCCGAACTGGCGGCTGAGTGGGGCGACTTGTACCGCCGGTGCGGGTCCGCCACCCCCTTCCAGAGTCACGCCTGGCTGCACTCCTGGTGGCTGTCGTACGGCCGACGCGGCCGGCTGCGGCTGGTGCTGGTGCGCGACGGTGCCGACCTGGCCGCCGCCGCGCCGCTGATGCGGGTGGACCGCCCGGTGCCCTCCCTCGTGCCGCTCGGCGGGTCCATCTCCGACTACGGGGACGTGCTGCTGGACGACGAGCGCGGCCCGGAGGCGGTCACCGCGCTCGCCGGGGGCCTGTCCGCGGCCGCTCGCACCGCCCTGATCGACCTCCGCGAGGTCCGCCCGGGCGGCGCCGCCGAGCGGATCTACGGCCACTGGAGCGGGCCCCGACGCCGGGTGGACGACTCGGTGTGCCTGGAACTGCCCGCCGTGTCCATGGACGAACTGATCACGCGTCTGCCCACGGCCAAGGCCCAGCAGCGGGTCCGCGCCAAGCTGCGCAAGCTGACCGCGCTCGGGATCCAGCAGCACACCGTGACACCGGACGAGGTGGACAAGGCGCTGCGGCGGCTCATCGAGCTGCACACGCTCCAGTGGCAGGGCCGAGGGGTGACGCCCGAGCATCTGCGACCTCGGTTCCGCGACCACCTGGTGCGCTCGGTCGCACCGATGGTGCGCTCCGGGGACGCGGTGGTCACCGAGTTCCGCCTCGACGACGACGTGGTGGCCGTGGACCTCACCCTGCTGTCGCGGCGGCTCGCGGGCGGCTATCTGTACGGCGCCCACCCGTGCCTGCGGGAACGAAAGGCGGACGTGGCGGTGATGCTGCTCGACGCGTGCAGCCGTCGCACCCAGGACGGCGGCCACGGCACGCTGAGCCTGCTGCGCGGCACCGAACCGTACAAGCACCACTGGCGGCCCAAGACGGTCGTCAACCAGCGGCTGCTGCTGGCCCGGCGGCGCACGGCCCCGCTGCTCGCGGCGGTCGAGTGCGACGTGGCCGCGCGGCGGCGGGGCAAGGAACTGCTTCTCCACTGGCAGGGCTGGACGGAGCGGAAGGAACGCCACGATGGCGGCGGGTCCTGAGGGAGTCCGCCGCCACCGGCCGGCCGCGCTACCGGTTGCGCGCCCACCAGTCGAAGCGCAGGCACAGCTTCCCGCCGAGCCAGTACTCGACCCAGTCGCCCAGATCCAACGGCGCGCACTTGGGCGGACTCGTCGGGCTGGCGGGGACGGTGGGCTCTTCCGGCTCCGTGACCGGGTCCGTGGGCTCGACCGGCTCCGTGACCGGGTCCGTGGGCTCGGCCGGCTCCGTGACGGGGTCCGTGATGGTGCCGGAGAGGAGGGACCGGTAGATCTCTGCCGCCCTCGGGTTGTCCGGGCACTGCCACACACCGTGCGGGCAGTAGTCGGTCAGCGTGTTGTAGAGCGGCTTGTGCTCGTTCATCCAGGCGAGCATGCGCCGCATGTACTCGGCGTTGTCCCCGTTGCGGAACAGTCCCCATTCCGGATAGGAGACGGGCTTGCCGTGGGCCTTGGCGAAATCGACCTGCGCCTGAAGGCCGTAGGGCTCATTCACCTGTTCGTCGAATGTCACCCCGGACGGCTGGTCGTAGGAATCCATGCCAACGATGTCGACCGAGTCGTCCCCCGGATAACACCGCGTCCAGGGCACGGCGTCCCGCCCCCGGGACGGCGCGAAGTCGAACCGGAACTTCTGCCCCGGCACCGCACGCATGGTCGTGACGATCCTGTTCCAGTACGTCTTCCAGGCCTGCGGGTCGGGCCCGCAGCGATGGGTGTACGTGGTGCCGTTCATCTCCCAGCCGAGCACGATCACCGTGTCCGGAACCTTCAGCCGCACCAGCCGTTCGGCCAGCGCGCGGAAGTGATGGTCGAACCGGCCGGCAGCGCCCTGGCGCAACAACTGCCGCACCTCGGCGTCGGGGACGTGCTCCTCGTTGCGCTCCAGCATGGGGACGTTGAGGACGAACATCCGGTCCTCCCGCCCGGTGCGCCAGCGCGCCCACGCGTCGAGGAAGCCGGGGGCGCCCTCGATGTTGCTCCAGCGGTCTCCGGGCAGATACGTGTGCCCGACGCGCAGTTCGGCACCGCCCAGCCAGCGGCTGAGGTCGAGCATGCGGGCCACGCCACTGGGGCCGTAGTCGAGATAGGCACCGAACGCGGGGGCATGTTTTCCGGGCCGCGCCGGGGCCGGCAGGGGCAGCGGGGTCACCTTCGGCTGCTCGGGCAGGGCCGGGATCACGGGGACCGGTGTGACGGCGGGTGTCGGAGCGGGAGGATCGGCGATCCGCGCCACCCCCGCACCCGCCGCGAATCCTGGACCGGACGCCAGTGCCGTTGTCGCGACGACCGACGCCGCGACAACGGCCAACCGCCCGGACCGGGTCCGTCGATGCTGTAGGGCCATGCCTGCTCCTCTCTCCACGCTCGGACTTTCGCTTTCGCTTTCGCTGTCTTTGCCTCGCCCTCAGGCTTTTCCCTTACCTGACACTCAGTCATATCAATATGAATTTCGCCACCGTGCTTACGGCTTTCGTGTGCTCCGATCGCCCGCACGAGTGAAACAACCGAAGGATGATGCCGTGTCGTCGTTCGACAGCCGGATCCCCGCAGTACTGCTGCGGATCGACCCCAATCCCTTTCACCACGGAACGCTGGGTGCCGTGCGTTCACTGGGCCGGGCAGGTCTGGAGGTGCACCTGGTCGCCGACTGCGCGGGAAGTCCGGTCCGCGCGTCCCGTTTCGTACGGCAGTTGCACTCCCCGCCGCCGCCCGGCGCGTCCCAGGCCGACATCGCTGTCGTACTGCGTCAGGTGGCCGCCCGGATCGCCGGCCCCGCCGTCCTGATCCCGATGGACGACGCGAGCGCGGTCGCGGTCGGCCGGCTGCGTGAGGAGCTGGCCCCCTCCTACCTCCTGCCGCAGCAACCCCCGGCGCTGCCCGAAACGGTGGCCGACAAGGCCGAACTGGCAACGGTGTGCGCGGCAGCGGGCATCCCGCATCCGGAGACGGTCGTCCCGGCCAGCGCCGGCGAGGCCGCCGCCGCGGCCTGGCGGCTGGGCCTTCCGGTGGTGGCGAAGTGGAGCCGCCCCTGGCTGCTGCCGACGACGGGTGGGCTGCGCAGCACCGTCGTGGTGCGCAGCCCGCAGGAGGCGCACGAGTTGTACCTGCGCACCGAGGAAGCGGGCAGCCGGCTGCTACTACAGGCGTTCCTGCCACCGGGCCCGGACCGCGACTGGTTCTTCCACGGTTACGCCGCCCGCTCGGGCGCGGTGATCGGCGGCGGCCCCGGTGTGAAGGAACGGTCCTGGCCGCGCGCGGCGGGCCTGACCGCGGTGGGTCGCTGGCGGCCGAACCCGGACGTGCAGGCGCTCGCCGAGCGGCTCACCGGCGCACTGGGCTACCGCGGAATCCTCGATCTCGACTTCCGCCGCTGCGGCACGACCGGCGCCTACCACCTCCTCGACTTCAACCCGCGCCCCGGTGCCCAGTTCCGGCTCTTCGCCGACAGCGCGGACCTGGACGTCGTACGGGCCCTGCACCTGGACCTGACGCACCGCCCGCTGCCGGAGGGTTCGCCCCTGCCGGGGCGCGCCTTCGTGGTGGAGAACTACTCCCCGCTCACGCTGCTGCGCCCCGCTCCCGACGGACGGGAACTGGCCTGGCACGCGGAGGACGACCGGGCGCCGGGCCGGGTGATGCGGGGGCTGTGGGCACGCCATGTGTCCCGCCGCGTGCGGGAGCGACTGCGACGGCCGGGCGGAGTCGGCACCGGACGCCTGGTCGGGGCCACCGTGTCCGTGCCACCGCCCTCCCCCGCCACGCCCTACCGGTCTCCCGCCCTTGCGAACGGGCTCCCTGACGAGCTGTCGGACGAGAAGAAAGTGAGCAGCTGCTGATGTACGACCTCCTGGTGGTGGGCGCGGGCCCGTACGGTCTGTCCATCGCGTCCCATGCCGCGGCCGCCGGGCTGCGGTTGCGGGTGTTCGGCCGCCCCATGGCCTCGTGGCGTGACCACATGCCGCGCGGGATGTTCCTCAAGTCCGAGCCGTGGGCGTCCAACCTGTCGGACCCGGCGGGCCGGCTGCGGCTGGACGCGTACTGCGCGGGCCAGGGCGTGGCAGCCGAGCACGGGGAGCCGATCCCGGTGGAGATGTTCGCCGCGTACGGGCAGTGGTTCGCGCGTAACGCGGTACCGGAGGTGGACGAGCGCACGATCACGCGGATCGCGCCGTGCCCGGGCGGCTTCGAGGCGGTCACCGAGGACGGCGAGACCCTGCACTCCCGCACGGTCGCCCTGGCGGTCGGTGTGATGCCCTTCGTGGAGCTGCCGGCCGCCCTGCGCGCGCTCCCCGCCTCCCTGGTGTCGCACAGCAGCCATCACGACGACCTCGTCCGCTTCCGCGACCGTGATGTCACCGTGATCGGCGGTGGCCAGGCGGCGCTGGAGACGGCGGCCCTCCTCGCCGAGCAGGGCACACGCGTACGGGTCCTGGCGCGCGCCGACCAGCTGCAGTGGAACGACGTGCCGCCGCCCTGGCAACGCCCCTGGTGGCAGCGGGCGCGCGCCCCTCACAGCGGCCTCGGCCCCGGCTGGCGCAACTGGTTCTACTCCGAACGCCCGGGCCTCTTCCACCGGCTTCCCGAGGCGAGGCGGACGCGGATCTGCGCCACGGCGCTGGGACCGGCCGGAGCCTGGTGGCTGCGCGACCGTATCGAGCCGGTCGTCGAGGTGCAGCTCGGCCACGAGGTGGCGGCGGCCCGTCCGGTGCGCGACGGGGTGCGGTTGGACGTGGTGAGCGGCGGGGGCGGATCGGACCCGTCGGGGCCGGGGCGGGTCCTGCGTTCCCTGGACACGGAGCATGTCATCGCCGCCACGGGCTTCAGGGCGACGGGAGAGCGGCTGCGGCTGCTCTCCGACGAACTGCGCGGCTCCCTGGCGACGGTGGCCGACGGCGCGCCGCAGGTCGGGCGGGACTTCGAGTCCTCTTGTCCAGGGCTGTTCCTCGCGGGTCTGGTGACGGCGTCCGGCTTCGGCCCGGCCATGCGCTTCGTGCACGGGGCGACCTTCACGGCGAGCACGCTCGTAGGCGGAGTGCGGCGTCGCCTGCGCACGGGCACACCCGCCGGAACGATCCCGGCGCCCAGCGGTCGGGGGCAGCGCGGGCCGGCGCCCGCCGTGCGTCCCTGACACGGCTCCTGGCCGGGTTGCCCGGCGTCCACGGGGAGGGTGCCGGGCGTCCGCGGCCGGCACCCCCACGTGTCATCGACGGGACGCGGCTCGGCTTCGCCGGTACAGAACGGCTCCGGCCGCGATCAGTGCGGCGCTCGCGGCCGAGGTGCCCAGCAGGGCCGCGCTGCCGGTCTCGGCCAGAGCGGGCTGTTCGCTTCCGGTGTGCGAGGGCGTGTGGCCGCTGTCGGCGGGGGGAGGCGTGCTCTTCCCCCCGGGCGGTGGGGTGGACGGTGGAGTCGTCGCAGGGGTGTCGCCGTATCCGTCCGGGGCGTCCTCGGCGCAGGCGTTGCCGAAGGCGGGGGCGAGGACGGCGGCCAGGTCGGCGCTGTCGCCGCACGCGTTCACCGGCACCTCGACCGGGACTCCCGCGTCGTTGCCGGAGCCGACGCCGGGCGAACCCTCGGTCCCGCCGTCCGCGTCCTCATCGTGGTCATGACCCGAGCCGTCCGCACCGCCCTCGCCCCGCGTCGCGCAGTCGTTGCCGAAAGCCGGGTTGAGTGCGGCGATCACGTCAACCGTGTTGCCGCACAGGTTCAACGGCACGTCGACCGGCACCTGCACGTCGTTGCCTGACACCACACCGGGCGAGTCCATTGCGGCCCCGTTCGCCTGCGAATCGGCCAGGGCGGGACTACCGCACAGGGACAGAAGGCTCGTCGCGGCAGCGGCCGCGAACATTCCCCTGCTCAGGGTCTGTCGCACTCTTATTCGTCTTCCTGCTTGAAGAAATGGGAAAGCCGGCCTTGGAACGGACAAGGATGTCCAAGGCCGGCCATGACACAGCTGTACGGCTGGTGCGGAACGACGTCAGCCGTTCACGCACACGTTGCCGAACGCCGGGTTCAAGATCCCGCCAACGTTCACGGAGTTGCCACACACATTGATGGCCGCGTGAATGGGAATCTGGACCACGTTGCCGGACAGAAATCCTCCGGAACCGACGGCGACAGCCTCGGCCTCCGCGTCAGCGAAAGCCGGAGTGGCCGCACCCAGAGCCATGATCACGCCCGCAACGACAGCAGCGGTCTTCTTCATGAACTTTCCCTTCTCTGCGGTCATGCCTCATTGACGGCCGAAACCGCGCGAGCACAGCCGTACGGCTCGCACCATGACCAGCAGCCTGCACACGAGAAATTGACCGAAGAAGGGAAAATCAACGTGCGACACCCCGGAATTCACTCGGATGGGCCGCACAATACCGCCGCCCTACCGCCGAAAGAGCTACACAACCGCCGAAGCCCTCACCCTGCGGGGCGGCTCACTTCTCGCTGTTGGCCGACAGGACCGACACGTCCTCCAGGACGTGCGAGAGCGCGCCGTCGCGCTTGACGTTCGAGGAGTTGTCGCTGCACTGCTGCTGCAGGTGGTCCGAGAGAACCGGGACGTCCTGGATGGTGCCGCCGATGAACCCGTCGACGGCGACGTCGGTGTCCTGGACACCCAGGCAGGGCTTGTTGAGCGTGCCCTGCACCAGCGAGAGCTGCGGGCTCATGTCGCCCTTGGTCACCGAGTTGCCGAATTTCGACGAGGCGCCGTTGCCGTTGGCAACGGTCGGCCCCTTGTCGTCGCCGATGGCAAGCGCCTGGGGCGCGGCCGCCACCGACATTCCGATGACGGAAGCGGCAGCCGCCGCTGCAACCATTGCCTTCTTGAGCACTTCGCGTTCCTTTCGTCGTAGCGACGCGTGTCCTACGGCCTCAACAACCGGACCCTCGTGAATTGGTTGCGGGGATTCACCCGGTTGGCCCGCATGAAATGCCGGCGCCCTGATCACCAGGGCCGATGAGGCTCGCCGGGTGCCCTCGGTATGGGCCGACGGAGTGAACGCGAGAAACCATGCTGCGCCGACGCAGTTGAACCAGAGCGCTCCGCGCAGACGTTTCCTCAGAAAGGGTTGGCCAGTGATCAAGAAGTTTGTCGCCACTGCAGCTGTCGCCGCTTCCGCCTTGGGCGCCTCCGCTGCCGCGGCACCGCAGGCGCTGGCAGTGGGGAACGACCAAGGCCCGAGCGTCACGAACGGCAACGCGGGATGGCAGTCCTTCGGCAATTCGACCACGTACGGGAAGATGAGCCCGCAGATCGCTCTCATCCAGGGTTCTTTCAACAAGCCGTGCGTCGCCCTGAACGACATTCCGGCCTCGGCCAACGCGGCCATCGGTGGCGCGATCCAGGACGTTCCGATCCTGTCCGACCACATGCAGCAGCAGTGCACCGAGAACTCCTCGAACGTCAAGCGCGACGGCGCGCTGGCGCACCTGCTGGAGGACGTCTCGATCCTGTCCCAGAACGGCGAGGACTGACATCGACAGGAGGGCGGGGCCACCGAACTGTTCGGTGGCCCCGCCTTCTTGCGCCCTCGGTGCATCGACTTATGATCAACCCCCTTGTCGCACAGGCCTGTTGTCGCGCCACACGTGCTCAACCGGGCCGTCGCCCCGCCGGACGAGACCGCGCCCGGCTCGGTCCGCCCTTCCGCCGCGCGCGGTGGCAGCCGCAGTCGGCGGTGCCTGCAACCGTTCTGGGCAAGGCCGTTGAGCCGAGCGCGCAGTCACCCACGGATCGCTTCATCGTTCGAGGCGTCACACGTGTTGCTGAAATGGCGGCGACACGACTGCCACTGCTGCCACACGGCGGCCCCTTGATCAAGCTGGTGTCTTCTGCGAAGGAGACACCACCGTGCGAATTTCTGACATGCAGCGCTGCGAGGTCCGGCCGGGACAACTCCTCGAGTGGACGGTCAGTGCGGCAACCGTCGCGGCTGCGGCGGTGCTGCCACCGGATCCACGGCCGCCGGCGTACATCCAGGAGTCGCACGTCAGGACGGCGCGATCGGTGCGCGAGGACGGTCTGTTCGTTCCTACGTGGATCGGGACGGCCTTCGACCTGCAGGGCCCCGTGGACCTCTGTGCGCTGGAAGGGGCTCTGCGGGACTGGACGCTGCGGCACGAGACGCTGCGCAGCGGTTTCAGGTGGTCGGGGGACGACATGCAGCGCTTCACGCTCGATGCGAGCGACGTGTCACTGCAACGCGAGGTGGTGGGTGACTTCACCGACCCGGAGGCGCTGGTCAGTTACCTCCAGGGCCGGTTCGACATCGCGGCGGACGCTCTGGGTTGGCCGAACCTCATGTACGCGGCGGTCGTTCGCGACGACTCCGTCAGTGTGTACATGGCCTTCGACCACACCAATGTCGACGCCTACTCCCTGCAGCGCATCCCGGAGGAGATCAGCGAGCTGTACATGGCCGGCGTCAAGGGACGGCCCATCGTCGGTACGCCTGTGGGAAGTTACGTCGACTTCTGCGAGCAGGAACGGGCGAACGCGGACGGGATCGACGACACCCACGCCATCGTGGCGCGCTGGCGGGAGTTCGTGGGCCGGTGCGACGGAAGGCTTCCGGAGTTCCCCGTCGACCTCGGGGTGCGGCCCGGTGGGGTTCTGCCCACCCAGAAGCTGCTGTGCGAGCCGCTCGTCGACGCGAGCGCCGCCGCCGCGTTCGAGGAGTACTGCCGTCCCTACGGCGGCAGCCTGGTGGGCATCCTGGCGGCGACCAGTCTCATCGTCCACCAACTCGGCGGACAGTCGGTCTACCGCACGGTCGTGCCGTTCCACACCCGGCTGAAGTCCGCGTGGTCGGATTCCGTGGGCTGGTATGTCGGCGGCGCCCCGATCGAGGTGCCCGCGGCCCGGGACTTCGACGAAGCGCTCGTCGCCGTCCGCTCCGAGTTGCGGGCCAACCGGTCGCTGGCGCGCATTCCGCTGGCCCGCGTACTGCGCCTGCTCGGTACGGACTTCCGTCCAACGTCACCCGACATGTACTCGATGGTCTCGTACGTGGATGCCCGCCTCATCCCCGGCTCGGCCCGCTGGGCGGAGCAGAGGGCGTACGGGCTGATCCGGGTGTCGTACGGCGACCAGGTGTGCGCCTGGGTCAACCGGCTGCACGAGGGCCTGTGGTTCGCCTGTCGCTACCCGGACACAGAAATCGCCTGCAAGAACGTGCGGCGGTACGCCGAAGGACTGCGGGATGTGATCGTCTCGGTGCCCTCACATGGTCGCCTGCGGGTCGCGGAGCCGGTGTTCACCTGACGCGACTGCGCTTGTGCTTCAACCGTGTTGGCCCGTCGCCCGTCGGCAACCCGTTGCCGACGGGCGTCAGTTGGCGTCAACCCGGATCAGGTGCGGGGTGTATCCCCCTCAGGAACACGCCTGTTGCGCGCGGCGCCTGCTGTGACTACTGCTAGTATTCGGTCAGTCACGCTAGGCAATCAGCTGTGACATACGAGCAACGAACGAGGTGTTCCATGCGCAAGTTTCAGCAGGTCGTGATCGCAGCAGCAGTGGCGGCCGGCGGTCTGTCCGCCGTCGGCGCCGGCACCGCCGCCGCCGCCGCCGAGACCTCCGACGGGGGGCTGCAGGTGAACAACCTCTACCGGCCCTACCAGGAATGCAGTCCGCAGACGGTGGCCGAGAACAACGTCCCGGTCGGCGTGCTCGGTCTCGCGACCACCATGGACACCACCTGCGGCCAGTTCAACAACGCCTTCACGGGCTGAACTCGGTAGTGCCGTCGGCGCGACGCCTCGCCCGGGCACCTCTACGAAGGACAACGCATCAGATGTTCAACAGAAGGAAGATCGCGGCCCTTTCGGCGTTGACCGGGGGCCTCCTCATGACCTGCGTCGGCATCGGCCAGGCGCATGCCGCGGCGGGCCCGGGAGCCTGCACTCGCGACCTGCTGGGCGGCTTCACCTGCACCCAGCGGATCGTGGGGGTGATTCCCGAGGACGGCGTCATCCCCCACCAGGAGACCTGCACGCCGGTGCAGCCCGTGACGGTGCCCGCCGCCCTGGGCAACGGCCGGGCCCGGTTGGGCCCCGAGGTGACCTGCACCCCCTCGGCAGCGACACCACCCGACGCGACCGGCACCGCACCGGAGACGACCGGCCTGCCGCACCGGGCCACACACGCCGACGACGCGACATGGGGCCTCTAGATCCTCGATAGCTACACAGTGTGTGTATATGCTCACACCGAGTAGCCAAGCCGGGCGGTTCTGCCCGGGTGAGAAAGGGTCAACCATGCGTATGTTCCAGCGTGCTGCAGTCGTAGCGGCGGCGATTGCGGGGCTGTCCACCCTCGGTGCCGGCGTCGGTTTCGCCGGCGACAACGGCGAGGCGCCTCCGCCGATCTCCGCCGTGGCCAACTCGTCGGCCAGCGCCGTCGCCTTCGGGGGCGACTACTTCACCATGCCGCAAGGCCAGCCCGAGGGTCAGCCCGAGGGTCAGCCGGAGGAGCAGCAGCAGCCCGAGGCCCAGCCGGAGGAGCAGCAGCAGCAGCCCGAGGCTCAGCCGGAGGAGCACAAGAACCCCGAGGGCGAGCAGGGTTACGAGGAGCAGGGCGAAGAGTAAGAACCGCGCCGCAAGCCCATCCGCACAGCGCCACGACGGGCGCCCCCACACTCTTGGGAAGCCTGACGCACATTGCACGAACGCAACGTCTCGGTCCCGCACCGCTTCAGCGGGCTCAACGGTGTGCTGAGTGAATCCCCGTGGCACATGCAGCCCGGACGCGCCGCTCGATCAGGGCACGCGTCCGGGCTGCGGCCGTCTTGGCGTCGGTCACGGCTGACAGCACGTCCAGACGCAGCATTCTCTGTTCTGACCTTCTCGGGCTCGAGCGCACACCGGTCAATGGCAGGTGCGCTCGGGCCTCCGTCGTAAAGGAATACCGCACATGTTCACTTCGCAGAAGATCGCCGCTGTCTCGGGGCTCGTCACCAGTCTCGCCGCGATCTGCCTCGGCGCCCCGTACGCCTACGCGGACGACGGTGACTGCGCGACCACGGCGCAGGGTGACACCGTCTGCATTCGCAAGAGCGAGACGCACATCGACAAGGACGACGCGCACATCGTCAAGCAGGCGCAGGAGTGCTCGACGGCAGACCAGCCGCATGTGGTGGACTGGCAGGACCACATGCTGGACGGTGGGTCCGCGAGTGTCGGGCCGGTCGTGGATTGCTCCAACACCACCACTCTGCCCGCGAAGTTCAAGAAGCCGCACATCGAGTTCTGAGCATGACGACGAATGCCGGGCCAGGATGAATCCTGGCCCGGCATTTCGGTTTTCGGTGAAAGCTCGCCGACTAAACGAAAATCCCCGGTGCCCCGTCAACGATTCGGGACACCGGGGAATGGTGGCGTCTTACTTGCCGACCGTGTTGCTGCAACCCATGCTCGAGCCCAGGGACGTCTGCTGGGCGCCCGGGTTGCCCTCACCGTTCAGGAGGTTGCCGCCCAGGCCATTGGCGATGCCGACCTCGCCGAGGATGTCGACGTTGCTGTCGTGCGACGTGCAGGAGCTGGTCTGCATGATGTTGAAACCGGCGTCACTGCCCTTGTCTCCACCGCGGTCGGCGTGGGCGGTGCCGGCTCCAAGGAGGCCGATGCTCCCGAATGCGGCAAGGAGGACGGCAGCCGTGCGGAGCTTGTGCATGTCTTCTCCGGTGAATTGAGGTGGACGCGATCCGTGTTGATCGACATCAGTGCGGTCATGAAAGGCCGAAGGGAACAGCCGACAGGTTTCGGCGACGCGCCAAAACCATCGCCGCCCGGCAGGCCTGGCGGCACGCAAATGGTCCCGGCCCTGCGCCGGGACCATTTGCGGTGTTCGGCGCCTGGGCGCCGGGCAGAGCCTTAGAAGGCGCTGTTGTTGCAGCCCATCGTGGAGCCGATGTCGGTGGCCTGAGCACCCGGGTTGCCCTCGCCGTTGAGGCCGTTACCCAGCAGGCCGTTGAGGATGCCGACCTCGCCCAGGACGTCGAGGTTCAGGTCGTGCGAGCGGCAGTTGGAGCTCTGCGTGATGTTGAACTTGTCCCCGTGCTCGCCGTCCTTTCCTCCCTGACCGCCGGCGTGAGCGGTGCCGCCCACGAGTCCGATGCTGCCGAGGGCAACGACCAGGACGGCAACGTTGCGAAGCTTGCGCATGTCTTCTCCGGTGAGAGTGAATGGGTGCGATCTGTGCGAGATCGACTCCTTACAGTTACGAAAGATTAGTGCGAAGTATCCCAAAACAGGCATAGGCGCGCCGGTTTTGTGATGGCGAAGCGAAACCACCCGGAAGTCGTATCGCGTGGAGTGTCCGGCCGCCCGCGGGAGAGCTAGCGCGCGGTGGCGAGGGCGTTCGACTGGCTGTTGGCCTGGGTGCATTCGACGCCCCGGGTCTGGGAGGCGGCGAGCACCGCGACCGGGACGTTCGCGTCGAGCACGGTCTGCGGGCTGCACTCCTGGTACGGCCGGAACAGGTTGTTCTGGGCCGGTGCGGCGGCACTCTGCGCCGTCTGCGGCGCCGGGGAGGAGAGTTGCGGGTTGATCTGCGGGTTGAGCTGAGGGTTGAGCTGCGGTGCGACCTGGGTGCCACGCTGAGGGGCCGACTGCTGAGGGGCCGGCGAGCCGTAGGTCTGCGTGGTCGCCTGAGCGGACGTGGCTGAGGCGGCCTGGGCGTCCGGCTGTGAAACGGGAGGCGGCACAGCCCCGTTGAAGGCGACGGGGGTGACAGCAGAACTCTGTCCTGCCCCTACGGCGGACAGTCCGCCGGCCGCTGCGACGACGAGCGCGAATCGCTGGAACTTGCGCATGGAATTCTCGGCCCTTCATTGACCTGTGCACGAAAATCTCGGGAACGCTGATACGGCAGCGCAGTTGCAGCTGTTCCGACTGCCCTGAGCGACCGCGATGGACCAACGTCCTTGCCCCGTGGGGAACGACCCGAGAACAGACGCAGATACGGCCGCCGGGGCGTGGTCACCCATTTGCCGCAAACGGCTTGCTTGACGCCGCGACACGCACTCACCCGCGCGGCAAACGGGTGACGGATCGCGAGGTTCCGTGACCGCGGCCCAGCGTCATCGTTCCAACGGGGAGAGGGCAGCGTTCGTGGACCTTGCAAGGGTGAGGCGAGTCGCTGCCGGCTTTGATGCGAAGTCCGCGTGCCACTCGGAACAACCGCTGTTGACCGTGCAGTTGGGAGCAGCGCACCGACTGCACACGTGACTGCACTCAAGGCAATGGACTTCCCTATTTCAGGTATGAAGGGCCGAGAGTTTCATGCGCAAGCTTCACAAGGCCGTGCTCCTGGTAGCAGCGGCCAGCGGTCTGTCCGCCATGGGCACCGGCATCAGCCATGCCGACTCTTCCATCGCTCAACGCAGTCCCACGCCGGCGCCGGCTCCCGATCTCGGGGCTGCGCAGGCCGCCCCGGCTCCCGCCTACCAGCAGGCACCGCAGGCTGCCCCGGCACCCGCCTACCAGCCCGCCCCGCAGGCCGCACCGGCACCCGCCTACCAGCAGGCACCGCAGGCTGCCCCGGCACCCACCTACCAGCCCGCCCCGCAGGCCGCACCGGCACCCGCCTATCAGCCGGCACCGCAGGCCGCGGCACCCGTCTACCAGCCCGCACCGCAGCCCGTACCGCAGGCTGCACCGCAGGCCGCGCCGCAGGCTGCCCCGGCACCCGCCTACCAGCCGGCACCGCAACAGGCCAGCTACGCCGCCGCCTCGTCGCAGGGATCGGCACAGGCCTCCGCCTCGCCGTACCCGCAGCAGGCCGTACCCGCGCAGCCGGCACCGGCCGCACCCGCACCGCAGCCTCAGGTGATGCCGCAGGTCATGCCGCAGGTCGCCCCCCAGGTGGCCGTACCCCAGACCTTTGCGCCAGAGCCTCCGGCGAGTGTCACCCCGCAGGTGAACCCGCAAGTGAACCCGCAGGTCAACCCGCTCCTCAACCCGCAGATCGCGCCTGCTGGCGCACCGCAGCTGGCTCCGGTCGGCCTCGGACAGCTCGCGGCGCCGCCGGTCGGTCAACTGGGGCTTCCCCGACTCGGCTGACACCCGCCCGAGCGTCGTCCGTCACGTACCAGCCCGATCTGTAGCAGACCCCCATCCGCTCGAAATGGAGTACCCCCATGCGCACGTTTCACAAGGCAGTCCTCGTGGGCGCCATCCTCGGCAGTGTCGGCTCCCTCGGCGCCGGCGCCGCCGTGGCACACGGTGAGCCGGGCCACGACATCGACGTCACTCAGGGCATCGAGTGCCGCTCGCACGACATGAACATCGAGGTGCTCGGCAGTGTCGGCGCACTCACCGGCCTGGCGGGCAACGTGTTGAACGGCGAGGGCAACCCGGGTGCGCAGCAGAACAAGCTCGGTTCAGACATGGGTTGCGACAGCCGGGCGTTCTGACCGAATCGAAGCCCGACAGGCGGCCTTCACCCCTCCCCTGCGCCGAGGCACTCCCGGTGCGGGGCGAGGGTCTTTCTGTAGAGAGGGCGGCCATGCGCGGTCACGAGGGGGATCGAACGGGCCCCGACCGGTGTCCGCATGCGACCTTGTTCCGGGCAAATGACTGAAAAACCATAACTTCTATGGTTTCACGCATGTTTCAACGAATGCGGGTGCGTACCCGCGACACGTATGAAGGGCAGGGAACCCATGAAACGGGCTATCCGAAACAGTGTGATCGCCGTCGCTGTCGCCTCTGGTGCGATGGCAGTCGCGGGGCCGGCGCAGGCCGACTCCACCGCTGAGGGCTCCGCGGATGGTTCGCCCGGGGTGCTCTCCGGCAACAACATCCAGTTGCCCGTGGACGTGCCGGTGAACGTGTGCGGGAACACCCTGAACGTGGTCGGGCTCCTCAACCCCGCCATGGGCAACCGCTGCGCCAACGAGGACGGCCCGGCCGCGGGCGACGAAAAGCACGCGGCGCCGGGCGGGGCCACGGCCGTCGGCGGCGCCCACGACTCGCCGGGCGTCCTGTCCGGCAACGTCCTCCAGGTTCCGGTTGACCTGCCCGTGAACCTCAGCGGCAACAGCGCGAACCTGGTGGGTGTCGGCAATCCCGTCTTCGGCAACGAGTCGGTCAACGGACCGGCCCACCGTCCCGACGAGTCCGAGGACCGGTCCGTACCGTCCACGCCGCGCACGCCGCCGGTCCACCACCAGCCGTCACACCCGGCGAAGGCGAACCCGACCCCGAGGTCGGCCCCTGGCGTGGTGCAGCAGGAAGCGGCCGCCACACTCGCGCACACCGGAGCGGACAGCCCCTGGGTGCCGTCCGTGGCCAGCCTGGCCCTCCTGACCGCCGGATCGGTGCTGTACCGGCGCTCCCGTCAGAGCGCGGGCGGCCGCGAGGGGTGATCCCGGCCGCCCTGCCCACGAGAGACCGCTTCGGCCACACGGCTGCTCGGCGGGACGGTCAGTCTAGGTGCCCCGCCCGCCGGATGGTGTCGGCGAGCTGCCGTACCGCCCGGTCCTCTGTCTGGCCCGCCAACGTGTCCGCTCGGTCGGCCAGTTCGCTCAGGCGCGGGGCTCCCGGCAGGGGGTTCCAGCGGTCGTCGCCTCGGCGCAGGGAGTCGGCGAGGTAGGCGGCCACCGCGGTGACCTGGAAGCGGGGACTCGCGCTCCACACGGAGCCGTCGAGGGAGCCGGTCTCCAGCTCGCCGGACTTCTCGTGCGGGGCACGGGAGTCGGGGTCCTGCCAGCGGACGGTCGCGGTGGCCAGGTGGCCGTCGGCGCCGGGGCGGGTGTGGACCGCGTAGAGCGCGGTGACCGTGTGTCCGGGGCCGACCTCGCCGCCGTCCACGCGGTCGTCGCGGAAGTCGTCGTCGGCGACGCGGCGGTTGTCGTAGCCGACGAGGCGGAAGGAGGCGACGGTCTCGGGATCGAAGGCGACCTGGGCCTTGGCGTCGCGTGCGGTCAGGTCGATGTTCTGCGGGAGCTGTTCGCAGAACACCTTCTCGGCGTCGTCGGCGCCGGAGACGTAGACGGTGTGGCCGTCGCCCTTGTCGGCGAGGCGTTCCATCAGGGCGTCGCCGTAGTCGCTGCCGACGCCGACTCCGAACAGGGTGATGCCGTGCTCGCGGCGGGCGGTGTCGATGCGGTCGAGGATGGCGTCGGGGTCGGTCTCGCCGTCGTTGGCGAGGGCGTCGGAGATGAGGACGACCCGGTTGGTGGCACCCTTCCGCAGGCCGTCGACGGCCGTCCTGTAGCCGGTCTCGACGCCCGCGCCGAGGTTGGTGGAGTACGTGGGCCGCAGGTTCTCGATCGCCTGGTGGATTTGGGGGCGGTGGTTGCCGAGGCGGGTCATCGGCAGGACCGTCTCGGCCTCGTAGCTGAAGGTGACGATCGCGACCGAGTCGTCGTCGCCCAGGCTTTCCGTCATGGTGCCCAGGGACTGCTGGGCGAGGTCGAGGCGACCGGGTTCGGCCATGGAGCCGGAGATGTCGATGACGAAGGTGAGGGCGGCGGGCGGGCGGTCGTCCTGATCGTCCCGTGCGCCCCTCGTGGCCAGGCCCACGCGGACCAGGGACCAGTCGTCGCGGTCCGTGCGGGCGCCGTCGACGGTGACCGTGAAGCCGTTGCCGTCGGGGCGGTCGTAGTCCTGACGGAAGCTGTTGACGAACTCCTCGGGGCGGATCGTCGAGGGGTCGGGGCGGCGGCCCTCGGCGAGGGTGCGGCGGGCGTAGCCGTAGGAGGCGGTGTCGACGTCGAGGGCGAAGGTGGAGAGGTAGTCGGGGGACGGGGTGACGTAGTCGTCGCGGGACTCGCCGGAGTTCTGTTCGCCCTGTGGCTGGTCGGGGGCCGGGAAGCCCGGGTCGTACGAGCCGCCCCGCGCTCCGTCGGAGCTGCTCTTGCTCGCGTCGTCGCTCCCGCCGCAACCGGTGAGCAGCAGGCCGCCCGCCAGTGTGAGGGCGAGCATCACCTGTCGTGTCCGCTGTCGCTCCATCGTCCGTACCCCCTGGGCCTGTTGACGTCGGCTTCTGCCGACTGTGACGGGCCTGGGGGCCGGAACGTGCGCTACGGAGCGTTGCGGATGGGTCTCAAAGGGGGCACGGAGACGGCCCGTCGAGACCGGTGGGAGATCTTCCGTTGACCTAGGAGACCACGTCCTTGCGGGCGAAACCCCTGAAGGCCAGGGCGAACAGCACCAGGGCGAGCGTTATCGACAGCGAGGTGCCCTGGAGCATGTCGGACCACTGCACCTTCGGCTGCACGGCGTCCAGCCACGCGTACTGCCAGTGCGAGGGGAGGAAGTCGCGCCAGTCGCCGAGGGCCGTCACCTGGTCCAGCACATTGCCCACGATGGTCAGGCCGACCGCGCCGCCGACCGCGCCCAGGGGGGCGTCGGTGCGGGTGGAGAGCCAGAACGCCAGGGCCGCGGTGATGAGTTGGGAGACGAAGATGTACGCCACCGTGATCAGCAGGCGCAGGGCCGCCGTGCCCGGTTCCAGTGAGCCGCCGGTCGGGAGCTGGAGCGGGCCCCAGCCGTACGCCGCCGTACCGACCGCCAGGGCGACCAGCGGCAGCAGGAGCATCGCGGCCAGGCTGAGGGCGAGGCCGACGACGAGCTTCGACCACAGCAGGCGGGCCCTGGGCACCGGTGCCGCGAGCAGATAGCGCAGGGAGGACCAGCCGGCCTCGGAGGCGACCGTGTCCCCGCAGAACAGCGCCACGGGGACGATCAGGAGGAAGCCCGCGGAGGCGAAGAGGTTCACCGCGGCGAAGTTCGCCCCGGAGACGGTCGCCGTGTCCATCAGGTTGACGCGGTTGTTGCCCGAGTCCGGTCCGCCGCCCAGCTGGAAGGCGATCAGCAGGACGAACGGCAGGGCGAGAAGGATGCCGAACATGACGAGCGTGCGGCGCCGCTTCAGCTGCCGTATCAGCTCGACCCGGATCGGCAGTGTACGGCCCGCGCGGTAGCCGTCGGCGACCTCCGCGCGCTCGGTCAGCGTGCTGCTCATGCGGAGTCTCCGATCAGGGTGAGGAAGGCGTCCTCCAGGCGGCGGTGGGGGCCCACCGACTCCACGGGGACCTCCAGCCGGACGAGTTCGGCGACCAGGCGGGCCGCGCTGCCGTCCGCGTCGAGCCGTACGAGGAGACCGCCCTCCGTCCGGACCGCGGAGGCCACGCCCGGCAGGGCCGCGACCTTCTCGACGACGGGCTCCTCGACCTCCGCGGCGGTGCCGACCAGGAGGGTGTCGCCGGAGCCGACGATCTCGCCGACCGGGCCCGCCTGGACCAGCTTGCCGTGGTCCATGACCACGAGGTGGGTGCAGGACTGCTCGACCTCCGAGAGGAGGTGGCTGGAGACGATGACCGTGCGGCCGGCCGCCGCGTAGCGGATCATCACCTCCCGCATCTCGCGGATCTGCGGTGGGTCGAGTCCGTTGGTCGGTTCGTCGAGGATGAGCAGGTCCGGCAGGCCCAGCATGGCCTGGGCGATGGCCAGCCGCTGGCGCATGCCCTGGGAGTAGGTGCGGACCGCGCGGGACAGCGCGTCGCCGAGACCGGCGATCTCCAGCGCCTCTTCCATGCGGGCGTCCTCGGGCGGGCGGCCGGTGGCCTGCCAGTACAGCTCCAGGTTCTCCCGGCCCGACAGGTGCGGGAGGAAGCCCGCGCCCTCGACGAAGGCGCCGACCCGGGAGAGCACCGGGGCGCCGGGCCCGATCGCGTGGCCGAAGACGCGGACCTCGCCGCCGTCCGGCCTGATCAGGCCCATCAGCATGCGCAGGGTGGTCGTCTTGCCCGCGCCGTTCGGGCCGAGCAGGCCGAGGACCTGGCCCTTCTCGACGCGGAAGGAGAGGTCGCGGACCGCGTACCGGTCGGCGGACTTGGCGTACCGCTTGCTCAGGTCCGTTATCTGCAGGGGGACTTCGGCCAGCTCCGGCTCGGGTGCGGCGGGGACCGCCGTACGGCGGCGGCCCGTCACGACCAGGATCAGCGCGAGCACCGCGCCGGCCAACGGCAGCCACCACACCCAGGCGGGCAGGGGGGCCTGGGTGTTCTTCTGGCTGAGGGCCGTGGGGACGTTCAGGTCGCCCTTCAGGGAGACGGTGTACGTCGCCGGGGCCGTCGGGGAGGCGTAACCGAGGTCCGTGGAGGCGAGGACCAGCTTGAGGCGGTGGCCGTCGTCGATGTCGTGGTCGACCGCCGGGAGGGTGATCGTGACGTCCTTGCCGGCCTTCGCGCCCTCGACCCTGAGGGGCTCGACGAGCTGGGAGGGCAGGGCCTGCTGCCCGTTCGCGCCCACGTCGTACAGCTTGGCGAAGAGGACGGCGTCGTCGGTCGTCGACTTCACGTGGACGGTGACCGTGGGTGAGCCGGTGATCTGGAGGTCGTCCTTGACGGGGGCGGACTCGAAGGCGGCGTACTGGCCGGGGAAGTCGAGGGAGACGCCCACGCCGAGGGAGGAGAGCTGGGAGAGGCCGCCGCCGCCGATGCCGGGGAGGGCCGAGACGGCGGGCGGGCTGGCGCCGGCCGGGTTGGTGAAGTCCTGCTCGCGGCCGGTGAGGGCGATCTTGTGGTCGTCGCTCTCCAGGCCCGGGTAGGTGTCGGCGGTGACGCCGGTGAGGCGGGTCTCGCCGTCGCCGGTGTCGGTGCCGAGGGTGCGGGTGACGCGGAAGGCGGGGCCGGTGTCGGCGGACTTGTCGTCCTTGAGGTAGCGGTCGAACCAGTGCGTCACGCGGGACTGGACTCGGCTCGCTTCCAGGTCGCCGCCGTCATGGCCGCCCGCGATCCAGTCGACGTCGACGGGGGCGCCGTTGGCCCGGATCGCCTTCGCGGCGGCGTCGGCCTGGTTCAGGGGGAAGAGGGAGTCCGTCTGGCCCTGGACGAGGAGGGTGGGGACCTTGATGTCCTTGGCGACGGCCGACGGGGAGCGTTCCTCCAGCATCCGCTCGGCCTGCTGGTCCGGGACGCCGGACTGGGCCACCCGCTGGTACATCGCGCAGATCTGCGGTTCGAACTTGTCGCAGCCGCCCGCGGAGTTGACGAAGATGCCGGCCCAGAGCTTCTTGAAGACACCGTTCGGGAAGAGGGCGTCCGAGAGGTTCCAGTACGTGATCGACGGGGCGATCGCGTCCACACGGTCGTCGTGTCCGGCCGCGAGGAGGGAGATCGCGCCGCCGTAGCTCGCGCCCGCCACGCCGACCCTGGGGTCGCCGGGCCTGTCGAGCTGGACCTGGGGTTGCTTCGCCAGCCAGTCGATGAGCCGGGAGACGTCGGCGACCTCACCCTTCGGGTCGTTGAGGCCGACCTTGCCCGTCGACTTGCCGAAACCTCTCGCCGACCAGGTGAGGACCGCATAACCGTCTCTCGCCAGGTCTTCGGCCTGTTGGCGCACGTCGTTCTTGCTGCCGCCGAAGCCGTGGCCCAGGAGGAGCGCGGGGCGCCTTTCGGTGCCGGTCGTCGTGAAGTACGAGGTGTCTATGCGGACGCCGTCGAGCGCCATGATCTGGTCGGTGCGGTGCACCGGGGGCGGGTCGTCAGAGGCGGCGGCCGTCCATGTCCCGGCAGCGGCGAGGACGACGACGGAGGCCGCGGCGGCGATCCACCGTGGCCTCCGGAGGCGTCGAAGATCCATGCGTCAACGGTACGGGGTGAAACTGTCGGGGACTTGTCGACCGAGGGCTGAACTCCGGGCCATCCTGGGGGTGGATGAGGGTTCGTGGTGTACAGCGGGTGCGGTACGGCTACGGGGGTGGTGCGTCCTCCTCATGGCCGTCCGCGGGTTCGTCGCGGCTGGTCGCGCCCACGCGGCGGTAGCCGCACATCGACACAGCCCCTCGCCCCTGGGTGGGTCTACTCACTCGGAATGGAGACGAGCCACCTCGTGTCCCTGCGCGGGCGCAGGTACAGGGCCCAGTAAAGGGTGGCCGCTGCCGTTGTCCCTCCCGTCCACACCAGGTACTCCGTCTCCTGCTGGGTCAGGATGTAGGCCAGGACCGCGATCAGGAGGACCGGCATCGCGGGCCACAGGGGCATGCGCCAGGCCGGGGTGTGCTTGTGGTGGTCGCGGCGGGACAACAGGGCGGCGATCGCGACGAGCCGGTACATGCCCGTCACCGAGACGCCCGTCACGCCGTACAGCGTGTCCAGGTTCACGAAGCACAGGGCCGCTCCCGGGATGCCGACCGCGAGGGTGGCGACCCAGGGGGAGCCGAAGCGGCCGAGCTTCGAGAAGACGTGGTTGATTGGGGCCGGCCAGGCCTTGTCCCTCGCGGAGGCGAAGAGGACCCGGGAGTTCTGGATGACCATGACGATGCCCGCGTTGATGATGGCGAGGGCGACGCACAGGCTGACGAAGGTGCCGACGGCGGAGTTCGACCAGGCCGTGACCATGGTGCTGATGTCGCCGCCGGTCAGTTCGGTCAGGTCGGAGGCGCCCATGGTGATCGCGACCACCGGGACCAGGATGATCACGGTGGAGATGGCGAGCGTGGCCAGGACCGTGCGGGCCACGTTGCGGCGGGGGTTCTCCAGTTCCTCGGAGAGGTAGACGGCCGTCGAGAAGCCCTGGGTGACGAAGAGGGCGATCGCCAGGCCGGAGACGACCAGCATGGCCGTGACCGTGTCCGTCCCGCCGTGTGCGCCGGTGACCTGCATGGAGATGAGGCTGCTGGGGCCGCGTTCCGCGTGGGTGAAGCCCAGGAGCGCCACCACCGCCGCCGCGATCACCTCCAGGACCAGGAAGATTCCGGTGATCCAGGCGTTGGCGCGCAGGTCGAGGAGGCCGGCGAGGGTGGCCAGAAGCATGACCGCGGCGCCCGCCAGGGAGGGGTTCAGGTGGACCACCGGGGCCAGGTAGTCCGCCGTGCCCATCGCGATCACCGGCGGGACGATCATGACGACCAGGAGGGAGAGCACGAAGACGAGCCAGCCCGCGAGCCGTCCCGCCAGCGTCGAGACCATGGCGTACTCGCCGCCCGCGCTGGGGATGAGGGTGCCCAGCTCCGAGTAGCAGAACGCCACGGCGACACAGAGGAGGGAGCCGATGGCGATCGTCAGGGCGGTGGCGGTGCCGAGCGAGCCGAAGAGGTCGGGGACGACCACGAAGAGCGTGGAGGCCGGGGTCACGCAGGACAGCGTCAGGAGGGTGCCGCCGACCACGCCGATGGAACGGTTGAGCTTGGCGGGGCCGTGCTCCCGCGCCTCTGGGACGGCGGTGTCGGCAGGGCGGAGGGTGTCGGTCATGGTGCTGCATGGAACCCCGACGAAAACCAGCACGTCAATAGGTGTCTGGCTGCGAAATCCGTAGATCACGAGCGGCCTGAATGGCGAATACGGCAGTTCTGCGCGGCCGCTTCTACGGTTCGGGCTGTACGGGAACCGCAGCGCCGACGTGAAAAAACGTGCCGCTAAAGTCTCACCTCCAAGGTCATTCACAGGGGGGCACATGAAGCTCAAGTACACCGCTGCCTGGGTGGGGTTCACGGCGGCGGCGATGGTCGCGGTCACGGCATGCGGCTCGGAGGGCGTGAAGCAGGCGGCGGACGTCGTCGACAAGTCGGACGCGATCATGGCGGCGCTCACGCGGGCGACGGACCGGACCGAACAGCTCGGCTCGGCCGAGGTCAGGATGACGACCGACGTCGGTACCGGCACGCCGATCGCCATGGACGGCACCTACTCCTGGGGCGACGGTTACGCATACGACGTGGAGATGGACACCAAGGCCGCCCAGATGCAGTCACTGACGAGCGACCCGTCGATCCGCGTGCTGTTCGTGGACGGCGCCTACTACTACGACGTCGATCCGCAGCCCGCCGGCCCGCTCAAGGGCAAGGAGTGGATGAAGATCGACGGTTCCGCCGTATTCGGCGAGTCCGGAGCCCAGGCGCTCAGCGGCAGCAACGGCAGCCCGTCGGCGTCCATGAAGGGCCTGAAGTACGCCAACGACGTGGAGAACCTCGGCAAGGCGACGGTGGACGGAAAGAGCACGACCCACTACCGGGCCGTGATCGACCAGCAGCACATGGGCAAGTTCAACAAGGCCTACGGCGACAAGAGCGGGCTCGTGGGCAAGATCACCGGTGGGGCGTCCTCGATCACCATGGACGTCTGGGTCGGCGCCGGGGACCTGCCGGTGCGGATGACGCAGGAGATCGGCGCCATGAAGGTCACCATGGACTTCGAGAAGTTCGGGAAGACGGCCGTGGTGAAGGCGCCGCCGGCGTCCGAGACCGGTGACCTTACCGACGAGATCAAGGCGGCCACCGGCAAGCAGTGAGCATGACCGAGCGCCGGACACGCGTGTGCGTGCCCGGCGCTCGGCGCTGACTCAGTGGTTGCGCGGGAAGCCCAGGTCCACGCCGGCCGGGGCGTCGGCCGGGTCGGGCCAGCGGGTGGTGACGACCTTGCCGCGGGTGTAGAAGTGCGTGCCGTCGTTGCCGTAGATGTGGTGGTCGCCGAAGAGCGAGTCCTTCCAGCCGCCGAAGCTGTGGTAGCCGACGGGGACCGGGATCGGGACGTTCACGCCGACCATGCCGGCCTCGACCTCCAGCTGGAAGCGGCGGGCGGCGCCGCCGTCCCGGGTGAAGATCGCGGTGCCGTTGCCGAAGGGGGAGGCGTTGATCAGCGCCAGGCCCTCCTCGTAGGTGTCGACGCGCAGCACGGTCAGGACCGGGCCGAAGATCTCGTCCTGGTAGGCCTTCGCGGTGGTGGGGACCTTGTCCAGGAGCGAGATGCCGATCCAGTGGCCGTCCTCGAAGCCCTCCACGGTGTGGCCGGTGCCGTCCAGGACGACCTCGCAGCCCTCGGCCGCCGCGCCGGAGACGTAGGACGCCACCTTGTCGCGGTGCACCTTGGTGATGAGCGGGCCCATCTCGGAGGCCGGGTCGTTGCCCGGGCCGATCTTGATCTTCTCGGCGCGCTCGCGGATCTTCTCGACCAGCGTGTCGCCGATCGCGCCGACCGCCACGACCGCGGAGATGGCCATGCAGCGCTCGCCCGCGGAGCCGTAGGCGGCGCTCACCGCCGCGTCCGCCGCCGCGTCCAGGTCGGCGTCCGGCAGGACCAGCATGTGGTTCTTGGCGCCGCCCAGCGCCTGGACGCGCTTGCCGTTGGCGGAGGCCGTGGTGTGGATGTAGCGGGCGATCGGGGTCGAGCCGACGAAGGAGACGGCCTTGACGTGCGGGTGCTCCAGGAGGCGGTCGACGGCCACCTTGTCGCCGTGCACGACGTTGAAGACGCCGTCGGGCAGACCGGCCTCGGCCAGCAGTTCGGCGATCTTGAGGGAGGCCGACGGGTCCTTCTCGGACGGCTTCAGCACGAAGGTGTTGCCGGTCGCGATGGCGATCGGGAACATCCACATCGGGACCATCGCCGGGAAGTTGAACGGCGTGATGCCCGCGACGACACCGAGCGGCTGGCGGATGGAGGCGACGTCCACGCGGCTGGCGACCTCGGTGGACAGCTCGCCCTTCAGCTGCACGGTGATCCCGCACGCCAGGTCCACGATCTCCAGGCCGCGCGCGACCTCGCCGAGCGCGTCGGAGTGCACCTTGCCGTGCTCGGCGGTGATGAGCTCGGCGATCGCGTCCCGGTTCGCCTCCAGCAGGGCCCGGAAGCGGAACAGGATCGTGGTGCGCTTGGCGAGCGAGGAGGTGCCCCAGGTCTGGAACGCGTCCTTCGCGGCGGCTACGGCGGCGTCGACCTCGTCGACCGAGGCGAACGCGACCTTCGTGGTGACCGCGCCGGTCGCCGGGTCGGTGACCGGCCCGTAGTTCCCCGACGCGCCTTCGACGGTCTTGCCGCCGATCCAGTGGTTGACGATCTTCGTCATGACCGAGTACTCCTTTTCACAGATGGCGGCGTCGGGTTGAGACGTGCCGTTCGTACAGCTCACGGGCCTTCACCGCGGACGGTCGGGTCGCGGTTTCGGCCACAGGTACATCCCACCAGGCCTGCGCCGGAGGCGGGCCCGACACTGTGTCGGCCGTTTCGGTCTCGACGTAGACACATGTGGGAGTGTCGGCGGCCCGCGCCTCTTCGAGTGCGGCGCGCAGGCCTCGTACGGTCTTCGCGCGCAGCACGCGCATACCGAGGCTGGCCACGTTGGCGGCCAGGTCCACGGGCAGTGGGGCGCCGGTGTAGGTGCCGTCGTCGGACTGGTAGCGGTACGCCGTGCCGAAGCGCTCGCCGCCGACCGTCTCGGACAGGCCGCCGATGGAGGCGTAGCCGTGGTTCTGGATCAGGAGGAGCTTGATCGCGATGCCCTCCTGTACGGCCGTGACGATCTCCGTCGGCATCATCAGGTAGGTGCCGTCGCCGACCAGCGCCCAGACGTTGCGGTCGGGAGCGGCCATCTTCACACCGATGGCGGCCGGGATCTCGTAGCCCATGCAGGAGTAGCCGTACTCCAGGTGGTACTGGTCCCTCGACCGGGCGCGCCACAGCTTGTGCAGGTCTCCGGGGAGGGAGCCGGCCGCGTTGATGATCACGTCGGACTCGTCGACGAGGGCGTCCAGCGCGCCGAGGACCTGCGGCTGGGTCGGCCTGATGTCGGGCTCGTCGGCCTCGTAGCAGGCGTCGACGCGCTGCTCCCAGCGCTCCTTGTCGAGCGTGTACTCGTCGATGTAGGTGCCCGTGACGCGGTGGGCGTGCAGCCGGAGTGCCTCGGTGAGCTCGGTCAGGCCGCTGCGGGCGTCCGCGACCAGCGGCGTCCCGGCGAGCTTGTGGCCGTCGTAGGGCGCGATGTTGAGGTTGAGGAAGCGGACGCCGTCGCCTGCGAAGAGGGTGCCGGAGGCCGTCGTGAAGTCGGTGTACCGGGTGCCGACGCCGATCACCAGGTCGGCCTGGCGGGCCAGTTCGTTGGCGGTGGCGGTGCCGGTGTGGCCGACGCCGCCGACGTCCTGGGGGTGGTCGTGGCGCAGGGAGCCCTTGCCGGCCTGGGTGGAGGCGACCGGGATGCCGGTGCTCGAAGCGAACTCGGCGAGGGCCTCTTCGGCGCGGCTGTGGTGGACTCCGCCGCCGGCGACGATCAGGGGGCGGTTCGCCGACCTGATCACGCTGATGGCGTCGGCGAGTTCGGCGGGATCGGCGCCCGGACGCCGTACGGTCCAGGTGCGCTCGGCGAAGAACTCGTCCGGCCAGTCGTGGGCCTCGGCCTGGACGTCCTGGGGCAGCGCGAGGGTCACGGCGCCGGTCTCGACGGGGTCGGTGAGGACGCGCATGGCCTGCAGGGCGGCCGGTATCAGGGCTTCGGGCCGGGTGACGCGGTCGAAGTACTTCGACACGGGCCGCAGACAGTCGTTGACGCTGATGTCGCCCGCGTACGGGACTTCGAGCTGCTGGAGGACCGGGTCGGCGACGCGGGTGGCGAAGATGTCACCGGGGAGGAGCAGGACCGGGAGGTGGTTGATCGTGGCGAGGGCGGCGCCGGTGACCAGATTGGTGGCGCCCGGGCCGATCGACGTCGTCACCGCGTGCGTGGACAGGCGGTTCGACTGACGCGCGTAGCCCACCGCCGCGTGCACCATGGACTGCTCGTTGCGGCCCTGGTGGTACGGCATGTCGTCGGCGTACTCGACGAGCGCCTGGCCGAGTCCGGCCACGTTGCCGTGGCCGAAGATGCCCCAGGTGGCGGAGATCAACCGCTGTCGTACACCGTCGCGTTCGGTGTACTGGGCGGCCAGGAAGCGGACCAGCGCTTGCGCGACGGTCAGGCGGGTGGTCATCGGTACCCCTCCGTATGGTCCGGGTGGAAGCAGATCCGCCACTCCCGCGTCTCACCCGGTCCCGCCATGACGTTCAGGTAGTACATGTCGTGGCCGGGCTGGGCGATGGACGGGCCGTGCCATCCGTCGGGGACGAGGACGGCGTCGCCGGAGCGGACCTCGGCGAGGACGTCGGAACCGCCCTCACGGGAGGGAGATACGCGCTGATAGCCGAAACCGTTCGGGCCGTCGATCTCGAAGTAGTAGATCTCCTCCAGCTCCGCTTCCACGCCGGGCCGGTTCTCGTCGTGCTTGTGCGGCGGGTACGAGGACCAGTTGCCGCCGGGGGTGATCACCTCGACGGCGATGAGCTTGTCGCAGTCGAAGGCGTCGGCGGAGGCGAAGTTGCGGACGTGCCGCAACTGGGTGCCGCTGCCGCGTTCTTCGACGGGGACCTCCGGCGCGGGGCCGTAGCGGGCGGGGAGTCGTCGCTCGCACTTCGCTCCTGCCAGGGCGAAGCGGCCTCCCGCGCCGGAGGCGATCGATGCCTGGGCGTCCCGGGGCACGTACGCGAAGTCCGAGACTCCGGCGAACACGCTTTCCCGGCCCAGGAGTTGGAACTCTTCGGTACCTGTGCGGACGGTACAGCCGCCTTCCAGCGGAAGCACGATCCACTCGCTGTCACCGGAGGTGAAGGTGTGGGTGCCGCCCGGTGCCAGCTCGACGACGCGCAGGCTGCTGTGGGTCCAGCCGGCCCGCTTGGGGTCGATGTCCACCGCGTACTGGGCGTTGGTGGAGCGGCCCTTGGGGACGTACAGCTCGGTCTGTGTCATGCGGCGGCCCTCACAGCAGTCCTACGGCGGTGTCCACGGCGGCGGCCACGTCGCCGTCCGCCGGGTACAGCAGCGAGCGTCCGACCACCAGGCCGCGCACGGTGGGGAGTTGGAGGGCGCCGCGCCACTTCTCGTACGCGCCGTCCTGGTCGTCCCCGACCTCGCCGCCGAGGAGCACGGCGGGCAGGGTGGAGGCGGCCATGACCTCGCCCATGTCGTCGGGGTTGTCGCAGACCGGGACCTTGAGCCAGGTGTAGGCCGAACTGCCGCCCAGGCCCGAGGCGATGGCGATCGACTTGGTGACGGCCTCGGCGGACAGGTCGTTCCTGACCTTGCCCTCGGTGGTGCGGCCGCTGATGAACGGCTCCACGAAGACGGGGAGCCGGCGCGCGGCCATGTCGTCGATGGCGCGGGCCGTGGACTCCATCGTGGTGAGGGATCCCGGGTCGTCGTAGTCGATGCGCAGGAGGAGCTTGCCGGCGTCGAAGGCGAGCCGCTCGATGTCCTCGGGGCGGTGGCCGGTGAAGCGGTCGTCGAGTTCGAAGCTCGCGCCCTGGAGGCCGCCGCGGTTCATGGAGCCCATGACGACCTTGCCGTCGAGGGCGCCGAGCAGCAGCAGGTCGTCGAGTATGTCGGCGGTGGCGAGGACGCCGTCGACACCGGGGCGGGACAGCGCCAGGCAGAGGCGTTCGAGCAGGTCGGCGCGGTTGGCCATGGCCATGCGGTTGCCGCCGACGCCGAGCGCGCCCCGGGCGGGGTGGTCGGCGGCGACGATCATCAGGCGGCCGTTGTCGTTCAGGAGCGAACGCCGGGTGCGGCGGGCGGCGGCCTCGGCGATCGCCTCGGGGCGTTCGGCACGCAGGCGGAGGAGTTCCGCGAGGTCGACGCTCACAGAACCGCTCCCGCCGCGATCGCGCTCTCGATCTCGCCGGTCGTCGGCATCGCCGAACTGCACTCGAGGCGGGAGGCGACGATGGCGCCGGCCGCGTTGGCGTGACGCATGATCTTCTCCAGGTCCCAGCCGCTGAGCAGGCCGTGGCAGAGGGAGCCGCCGAAGGCGTCACCGGCGCCGAGGCCGTTCAGGACGTTGACGGGCAGGGGCGGGACCTCGGCGGACTCGCCCTTGCTGTTGACGGCGAGGACGCCCTTGGGGCCCTGCTTGACGACCGCCAGTTCGACACCGGCGTCCAGGAGGGCGCGGGCGGCGGCGTGCGGCTCGCGTACGCCGGTCGCGACCTCGACCTCGTCGAGGTTTCCGACGGCGACGGTGGTGTGGCGCAGGGCCTCTTCGTAGAAGGGGCGGGCCTCGGCGGGGTCCTTCCAGAACATGGGACGCCAGTCCAGGTCGAAGACCGTCGTAGCGGACTTCGCGCGGTGGGCGAGGGCCGCCAGCGTCGCCGTACGGCTGGGCTCCTCGCTCAGGCCGGTGCCGGTGACCCAGAAGACGCTCGCCTCGCGGATCGCGTCGAGATCCAGCTCGTGGGCGTCGATCTCCAGGTCGGGGGCCTTGGGCTGCCGGTAGAAGTACAGCGGGAAGTCGTCCGGCGGGAAGACCTCGCAGAAGGTGACGGGGGTCGGCAGGCCCGGGACCGGGGTGACCCAGCGGTCGTCGACGCCGAAGCCCTGGAGGGCCTCGTGCAGATACGTGCCGAAGGGGTCGTCGCCGGTGCGGGTGATCACCGCGGTCCGCCGTCCCAGGCGCGCCGCGGCGACCGCGACGTTCGTCGCCGACCCTCCGAGGAACTTGCCGAAGGACGTCACCTGCGGCAGCGGGACACCGGTCTGGAGTGGATACAGATCCACACCGATCCGCCCCATGGTGATCAGGTCGTACGCCATCGGCTTCCCTTCGTACCTGCGTCGGCTCTCCCGGCGTTTGTAGCCCCGCACGGTGAGCCCTGTCAATGTTTTGTCCAGACATTCGGACGAGACCTTGACAGCGCTTGCTGTCCGAACCGAAGCTGACCGGCATGACAGCCGCACCTCAGCCCTCACTGTCCCGCATCCGGATCGGCTCGGCTCCCGACTCCTGGGGCGTGTGGTTCCCCGACGACCCCCAGCAGGTCCCCTGGCAGCGCTTCCTCGACGAGGTCGCGGACTCCGGTTACGAGTGGATCGAACTGGGGCCGTACGGGTACCTGCCGACCGATCCCGCAGTCCTCACCGAAGAGGTCTCCCGGCGTGGCCTGAAGGTGTCCGCCGGGACCGTCTTCACCGGCCTGCACCACGGCGAGGCCGTCTGGGAGAAGACCTGGGCGCATGTCGCGGACAACGCGGTGCTCGCGCAGGCCATGGGGGCGAAGCACCTGGTCGTGATCCCGTCGTTCTGGCGGGACGACAAGACGGGTGAGGTGCTGGAGTCCGACACGCTCACACCCGAGCAGTGGCGCAATCTCAGCACGCTGACCGAGCGGCTGGGGCAGCGGGTGAAGGAGGAGTACGGCCTGCAGATCGTCGTCCACCCGCATGCCGACACCCACATCGACAGCGAGGAGAACGTGGTCCGGTTCCTGGACGCCACGGACTCCGGCCTGGTGTCGCTGTGCCTGGACACCGGGCACTACGCCTACTGCGGCGGGGACAGCGTCAAGCTGATCGAGACGTACGGGTCGCGGATCGGGTATCTGCACCTCAAGCAGGTGGACCCGGAGATCCTGGCGGACGTACGGGCCAAGGGGACGCCGTTCGGGCCCGCCGTCGCGCAGGGCGTGATGTGCGAGCCGCCCTCGGGTGTGCCGGCGCTCGGTCCCGTACTGGAGGCCGCCCAGAAGCTGGACGTGGATCTGTTCGCGATCGTCGAGCAGGACATGTATCCGTGCGAGCCGGACAAGCCGTTGCCCATCGCTCAGCGGACCCGGGCGTTCCTTCGGTCCTGCGGCGCGTAGTCGTTCGTCCGCCCGGTGACATCGGGGCCCGGGGCACCTCGATGTCAACGCGCCGCGCCCACACGCCCGCGTGCGCCTTTGCGTCATTTGTGTCACAAACTCCCCCTCCGTGTCACACATGTCGCGCGTACGCGGGTTCCTCGTCACACCCGGCGCACAGGCCCTGACCGACGGCCACCGGGTGTCGTTCACGGAGCGCAGGCTTTGTGATCGCCAGCGCAGCGCCCGGTACCCCCGACGGCCGTTCCCGGCCGCCACCGCGGTGCGCGCGAGGAGGTGCACCACATGACCGACCGAAGGCTCTGGTCGTACAAGGAGATCGCGGCGCACATCCGTGTGCAGCCGGACACCGTGCGGTCGTACCGCAAGCACGGGCTGCTGCCGCCGCCCGACCATGTCGAGGGCGGCAAGCCCTTCTGGTACGCCGACACCGTGCGCGCTTGGGTCGCGTCCCGGCCGGGGAACCGGGGGCGGAGAGAGGACTGAGGCCGGTTCGCCCGGCGCCTTCGGGTGCCTGTGCGGAGCGCGGGCACCCGCTCCTTCGGTTCCGGCCGGACTCGTGGATCCGCGGGACCGCGGAAAAATCACGGGCCCGCGGATACCGGCGTCTGACACAGTCGGCCCATGAGCGACTTCTCCGTCAAACCCGTGCTCACCGGCGACAGGACCGTGCTGCGGCCGTTCACCGAGGCGGACGCCGAGGTCATGGCGGAGATCATCGAGGACCCCGAGGTCGTCCGCTTCACCGGACCGCCGGCCGCCGAACTCACCCTGGAGCGGCTGCGGTCCTGGTACGGCTCCCGGTCCGGGCAGGCGGACCGCCTCGACCTCGCCGTCACCGACCGCGCCACCGGGGAACTGGTCGGCGAGGTCGTCCTGTACGAGTGGGACAGCCAGGCCCGCAGCTGCACCTTCCGTACGCTCATCGGCCCCGGGGGCCGCGGACGCGGACTCGGCACCGAGGCCACCCGCCTCATCGTCGGCCACGGCTTCGAGCGACTCGGCCTGCACCGGATCGAGTTGGAGGTCTACGGCCACAACGCCCGTGCCCTGCGGGTCTACGAGAAGGCCGGGTTCACGGTCGAGGGGGTACGGCGGGAGGCCGATCTGCGGGACGGCGAGTGGGTGGACTGGGTGGTGATGGGCCTCCTCGACCGCGAGTGGGCCGCCCTCAACGCCCTCCACGCCACGGCTCGATGACCGTCACCCCCGCTCCGGGGGCCGTGCCCATCGCCGCGAGGGCGTCCGGGGCCGCGTCCAGGGTGATCGCGGACGTCACCAGCAGCTCGGGGCGCAGCACGCCCGCCCGGACCAGTTCCAGCATCGGCGGGTAGGTGTGGGCGGCCATGCCGTGACTGCCGAGGAGTTCGAGCTCCAGGGCGATCGCGCGGGCCATGGGGACCGGGGTCGTGCCGTCCGGCGAGGGCAGCAGGCCGACCTGGACGTGCCGGCCGCGGCGGCGCAGGGAGTTGACGGAGGCCGCGCAGGTGGCCGGGGAACCGAGGGCGTCCAGGGACACCTGCGCCCCGCCGCCGGTCAGCTCGCGGATCGCCGCCGCGGTGTCCGGCGTGGCCGTCGCGTCCACGGCGTGCGCCGCCCCGAACGCCCTCGCCAGGTCCAGGGCCCGCGGTGACACATCCACGGCCACCACCCGGGCTCCCGAGGCCGCCGCGATCATCACCGCGGACAGGCCCACGCCGCCGCAGCCGTGCACCGCGACCCACTCCCCCGCGGTGGCCCGCCCCTGCTGCACGACCGCCCTGAACGCCGTGGCGAAACGGCAGCCCAGGGACGCGGCCGTGGCGAAGGACATGTCCCGCGGTACGGCCACGAGGTTCACGTCCGCGTGGTCCAGCGCCACGTACTGGGCGAACGAGCCCCAGTGGGTGAAGCCGGGCTGTGTCTGGCGCTCGCAGATCTGGTGGTCGCCGGCCGCGCAGGACGCGCAGGTGCCGCAGGCGCAGACGAAGGGGACGGTGACCCGGTCGCCGGGGTGCCAGGCGCTCACACGAGGGCCGACCGCTTCCACCACGCCTGCGAGTTCATGGCCCGGCACGTGCGGGAGGGTGATGTCCGGGTCGTGGCCCTGCCAGCCGTGCCAGTCGCTTCTGCACAGGCCGGTGGCTTCCACGCGGACGACCACTCCGTGCTCCGCCGGGCGGGGGTCGGGCACGTCCCGTATCTGTGCGGGTTCGCCGTAGTGTTCGAAGACAACCGCTCGCATCTGCGTCTCCATCGCCGTTTCGTCTGCCGGTACATCGTGACCGGTCGCCGATCCGCCGCCCCGACCCGGCCGACTACTCGCCGACCACTCTTGGTGAAATACCCCCTAGGGGTATAGTCTTCGATGCAGTAGCCCCACACGCCTCCATGAGGAGAACGACATGACCGCCCAGACCGATACCCCGGGTTCCGTCACCGCCGTCTACAAGGTGAGCGGGATGAGCTGCGGGCACTGTGAGGGTTCCGTTTCCGGCGAGATCTCCGAGATCGCGGGAGTCAGCTCCGTGAAGGCGGTCGCCTCCACCGGCGAGGTGACGGTCGTATCGGCGGAGCCGCTGGACGAGGAAGCCGTGCGGGCCGCCGTGGACGAGGCCGGTTTCGAGCTCGTGGGCAAGGTCTGATCGCCCCGAGAAGCGCCACGACAGGTCGTCGGCGACCGGCGGCCTGTCGTGGCTGAACCGTTTCTGGAGTAGGGAACATGTCCACCACGGCCCCGATAGCACCCGTGTCCGAAGTCGAGCTCGTCATCGGCGGGATGACCTGTGCCTCCTGCGCCGCCCGGGTCGAGAAGAAGCTCAACCGGATGGACGGCGTCAGCGCCACGGTCAACTACGCCACCGAGAAGGCGAAGGTCGTCTACCCCGCGGGGGTCGAGGTCGCCGATCTGATCGCGACCGTCGTGAAGACGGGCTACACGGCCGAGGAGCCGGCGCCCGCGGCACAGCGGCCCGACGACCCCGACCACACGGACCCGGAGCTCACCGCCCTGCGGCGGCGGCTCCTCGTCTCCGTCGCGCTCGCCGTCCCCGTCATCGCGCTCTCCATGGTCCCGGCCCTCCAGTTCGACAACTGGCAGTGGCTCGCGCTGACCCTCGCCTCGCCCGTGGTCGTCTGGGGCGCGTGGCCCTTCCACAGGGCCGCCTGGACGAACACCAGGCATGGCGCGGCCACCATGGACACCCTCGTCTCGGTCGGGACCCTCGCCGCGTTCGGCTGGTCGTTGTGGGCCCTGTTCCTCGGTGACGCGGGGATGCCCGGCATGCGGGAGCGGTTCGAGCTCACCGTCGGCGGCATGGACGGTGCCTCGACGATCTACCTCGAGGTGGCCGCGGGAGTCACCGCCTTCATCCTGCTCGGCCGCTATCTGGAAGCCCGCGCCAAGCGCCACGCGGGGGCGGCTCTCAGGGCGCTGATGGAACTGGGCGCCAAGGACGTCTCCGTGCTGCGGGACGGGCGGGAGGTGCGGATCCCGGCGGAGCGGCTGGTCGTCGGGGACCGGTTCGTCGTACGGCCCGGCGAGAAGATCGCGACCGACGGCACCGTCGTCGAGGGCGCCTCGGCCGTGGACGCCGCCATGCTGACCGGCGAGTCGGTGCCGGTGGACGTCGGCGTCGGGGACGCCGTCACCGGTGCGACGGTCAACGCGGGCGGACGGATCGTCGTCGCGGCGACCCGGGTCGGGGCCGACACGCAGCTGGCGCGGATGGCGCGGCTGGTGGAGGACGCGCAGAACGGCAAGGCGGAGGTGCAGCGGCTGGCCGACCGGGTCTCCGCGGTCTTCGTGCCGGCCGTCCTCCTCGTCGCGGTGGCCACCTTCGGGGTCTGGCTCGGCGCCACCGGGGACACCGTCGCCGCGTTCACCGCGGCCGTCGCCGTGCTGATCATCGCCTGCCCGTGCGCGCTGGGGCTGGCCACGCCGACCGCGCTCATGGTCGGCACCGGGCGTGGCGCCCAGCTCGGCATCCTCATCAAGGGGCCCGAGGTCCTGGAGTCCACGCGCCGCGTCGACACCGTCGTCCTGGACAAGACCGGCACGGTCACCACCGGCCGGATGACCCTCCAGGAGGTCCACGTCGTCCAGGACGCCGACGAGAAGCAGGTGCTGCGGCTCGCGGGCGCCCTGGAGCACGCCTCCGAGCATCCCGTGGCCCGGGCGGTCGCCGGGGGCGCCGAGGAACGGGTGGGGCCGCTGCCGGAGGCCGAGCGGTTCGAGAACGTCCCTGGGAGGGGCGTACGCGGACGCGTGGAGGGCCGCGAGGTGGCCGTGGGGCGGCTGTTCGACGCGCTCCCCGCCGAGCTGGCCCGGGCGAAGGAAGAGGCCGAGCGGGGCGGTCGTACGGCTGTCGTCGTCGGGTGGGACGGGGTGGCGTACGGCGTCCTGGCCGTCGCCGACGCGGTCAAGGAGACCAGTGCGGAGGCGGTGCGGTCGCTGCGGGCGCTGGGGCTCACGCCGGTGCTGCTGACCGGGGACAACCGGGTGGTGGCCAAGGCGGTGGCCCGGGTGGTCGGAATCGACGAGGTGATCGCCGAGGTGCTGCCCGAGGACAAGGTCGACGCCGTACGGCGGCTCCAGGGCGAGGGGCGGGTCGTCGCGATGGTCGGCGACGGGGTCAACGACGCGGCCGCGCTCGCCGCCGCCGACCTGGGGCTCGCCCTGGGGACCGGGACCGACGCGGCCATCGAGGCGGGGGACCTCACGCTGGTGCGCGGGGATCTGCGGGTGGCCGCGGACGCGATCCGGCTCTCCCGGCGCACCCTGGCGACCATCAAGGGCAATCTCGTGTGGGCCTTCGGCTACAACGTGGCCGCGCTGCCGCTGGCCGCGGCCGGGCTGCTGAACCCGATGATCGCCGGGGCGGCGATGGCGTTCTCCTCGGTGTTCGTGGTCACCAACAGCCTGCGGCTGCGAGCCTTCCGTTGAGGATCCTTTGACGGACCCCCTCTGGAGTCCGGAGCCCCGCTCACATAAGCTCTTCACAAGACTCGCGCATCGTCCTTACGCCGGAGTCCCGTTCACCGTATCCGGGCTCTTGCGTATCTAACGGACATTTGCAAGAGACGCAGATCACAGTGATGCGAACGTAACCATCGAAGGGGTTCGAAGGTCTAAGTTGGCGATGTCAGGCAGCGTCTTGGGGGGCGTTGACCTGGCGTCTGAGGATGTCTTGGGGGACTTCCTCGGAGCTGCGTTGCCGGGGCACGCACTTAGGGAAGCTTTGAGCGGCCCTCCCGACCGTGCGCTGTCCCGGCAGACCGCACACAGGAGTAGTACGAGGAGTTTTGCTCGTTCTGCTCAACAGCAGTGACAGCAGTACCGGAAAAGACAGCGAATTCAGGCGCTGGTCTCTCAGACGCCCGGCCGGATCCCGTGGGGGGAATCCGCACCGGGACATGGGAAGGCGCCCTGGACGCCGGCCCGTGGGGGGACCGTCGCCAGGGCGCCTTCCGCTTTGCGCTTCGCGGATCGAGCCGGAACTACGGTTCGTCGTCGGCTGCGGATCGGTGGGGGCTGGTCGCGCAGTTCCCCGCGCCCCTGAAAAACAGGTCAGTCCCGGCACCGGCGTTTGTCAGCGCTGCTCGAGCGGGACGAAGTCCCGCTCCACCACACCCGTACAGAACTGGCGCGGACGGCCGATACGGGTCGCCTCCGCGCAGCGGAAACGCCGAAGGGGCGCCGCCCGAGCGACGCCCCTCAGCTCACCGGCAGGTGTCAGCGCTGCTCGACGGGCACGAAGTCCCGCTCCACCACGCCCGTGTAGATCTGGCGCGGGCGGCCGATACGGGAGCCCGGCTCCTTGATCATCTCGTGCCACTGGGCGATCCAGCCCGGGAGGCGGCCGAGGGCGAACAGGACCGTGAACATCTCGGTCGGGAAGCCCATGGCGCGGTAGATCAGGCCCGTGTAGAAGTCGACGTTCGGGTAGAGGCTGCGCGAGACGAAGTAGTCGTCGGAGAGCGCGTGCTCCTCCAGCTTGAGCGCGATGTCCAGCAGCTCGTCGGACTTGCCGAGGGCCGAGAGGACGTCGTGCGCCGCCGCCTTGATGATCTTCGCGCGCGGGTCGAAGTTCTTGTAGACCCGGTGGCCGAAGCCCATCAGCCGGACGCCGTCCTCCTTGTTCTTCACCTTGCGGATGAAGGAGTCGACGTCACCGCCGGAGGTCTGGATGCCCTCCAGCATCTCCAGGACGGACTGGTTGGCGCCGCCGTGCAGCGGGCCCCACAGGGCGTTGATACCGGCGGAGATCGACGCGAACATGTTCGCCTGGGACGAGCCGACGAGGCGGACCGTCGAGGTCGAACAGTTCTGCTCGTGGTCGGCGTGCAGGATGAGCAGCTTGTCCAGGGCGGAGACGACGACCGGGTCGGGCTCGTACTCCTGCGCGGGGACCGAGAAGGTCATACGCAGGAAGTTCTCGACGTAACCGAGGTCGTTGCGCGGGTAGACGAACGGGTGACCGATCGACTTCTTGTACGCGTACGCCGCGATCGTCGGAAGCTTGGCGAGCAGGCGGATCGTCGAGAGGTTGCGCTGCTTCTCGTCGAAGGGGTTGTGGCTGTCCTGGTAGAACGTGGACAGCGCGGAGACGACCGACGACAGCATGGCCATCGGGTGCGCGTCCCGCGGGAAGCCGCGGTAGAAGTTCTTGACGTCCTCGTGCAGCAGGGTGTGCTGCGTGATGTCGTTCTTGAAGACCGAGAGCTCGTCGACCGTCGGAAGCTCGCCGTTGATCAGAAGGTAGGCGACCTCCAGGAACGTGGAGCGCTCCGCCAGCTGCTCGATCGGGTAGCCGCGGTACCGGAGGATGCCGGCCTCGCCGTCGAGGTAGGTGATGGCGGATTTATAGGCGGCGGTGTTGCCGTAGCCGCTGTCCAGGGTGACCAGACCGGTCTGGGCGCGGAGCTTCCCGATGTCGAAGCCCTTGTCGCCGACGGTGCTGTCGATCACCGGGTAGGTGTACTCGCCATCGCCGTACCGCACTACTACAGAGTTGTCGCTCACGTCATCCCTCACCGACGTTGTGCCTCTTCTTCGAGGTTGCCCTGACTGTCTCTACCATCCCCCATTTGGCGCAGGAGAGTGCACTCGGGGTCGGCCGTTGGGCGTATCGACGGCACTGAGTGCCGCCAACTTGCTCATCCTGCCCCTCCCCACCCGCTTCCGGAAGGGCTGTGTGACCCACGTGACTCATTTGATCGATCATTTTTTGTGCCGTCTCACGATTGACGCTCGTCACAGGCCCGAGAGCCGGAAGTCCAGCGCCGTACAACGCCGTCCCGCCGAGACCGTGCGCACCGCCTGACCGATCGCCTTGCGCGAACCGACGAGGACGACCAGTTTCTTCGCCCGGGTGACCGCCGTGTACAGCAGGTTCCGCTGCAGCATCATCCAGGCGCTGGTGGTGACCGGGATCACCACGGCCGGATACTCGCTGCCCTGGGAACGGTGGATGGTCACCGCGTACGCGTGAGCCAGTTCGTCCAGTTCGTCGAACTCGTACGGCACCTCCTCGTCCTCGTCCGTCAGCACGGTGAGGCGCTGGTCGACCGGGTCGAGGGAGGTGACCACACCCACGGTGCCGTTGAAGACGCCGTTGGTGCCCTTGTCGTAATTGTTGCGAATCTGGGTGACCTTGTCGCCGACCCGGAAGACCCGGCCGCCGAACCGCTTCTCGGCGAGGTCGGGGCGGCCCGGGGTGATGGCCTGCTGGAGCAGGCCGTTGAGGGTGCCGGCGCCCGCGGGGCCGCGATGCATGGGGGCGAGCACCTGGACGTCCCGGCGCGGGTCGAGGCCGAATTTGGCCGGAATCCGACGGGCCGCCACATCGACGGTGAGCCGGCCGACCTCCTCGGTGTCGTCCTCGACGAAGAGGAAGAAGTCCTTCATGCCGTCGGTGACGGGGTGCTGCCCGGCGTTGATCCGGTGCGCGTTGGTGACGACGCCGGACTGCTGGGCCTGCCGGAACACGCGCGTGAGGCGCACCGCGGGGACCGGGCCGCCGTCGGCGAGAAGGTCACGCAGGACCTCTCCGGCGCCGACGCTGGGCAGCTGGTCCACATCGCCGACGAACAGCAGATGGGCCCCGGGCGGCACGGCCTTCACCAGCTTGTTGGCGAGCAGCAGGTCCAGCATGGACGCCTCGTCGACCACCACCAGGTCGGCGTCGAGCGGGCGGTCCTTGTCGTACGCCGCGTCGCCGCCGGGCTTGAGCTCCAGGAGGCGGTGGACGGTGGAGGCGTCGGCGCCGGTGAGTTCGGCGAGGCGCTTGGCGGCCCTGCCGGTCGGGGCCGCGAGGACGACCTTGGCCTTCTTGGCGCGGGCCAGCTCCACGATCGAGCGGACCGTGAAGGACTTGCCGCAGCCGGGACCGCCGGTGAGGACGGCGACCTTCTCGGTCAACGCCAGCTTGACGGCGGCCTCCTGTTCGGGCGCGAGCTCCACTCCGGTACGGGACTTCAGCCAGCTGAGCGCCTTGTCCCAGGCCACGTCACGGAAGGCCGGCATTCGGTCCTGGCCGGTGCGCAGGAGGCGCACCAGCTGGGCGGAGAGGGAGAGTTCGGCGCGGTGGAAGGGCACCAGGTAGACGGCGGTGACCTCGTGGCCGTCGGGGCCGGGCACCTTCTCCCGTACGACGCCCACCTCGCCGGAGTCCTCGTCGGGGAGGGCGAGTTCGGCCAGGCACTCGATGACCAGGCCGGTGTCGACCTGGAGGAGCTTGACCGCGTCGGCGATCAGCTGTTCCTCGGGGAGGTAGCAGTGGCCCTGGTCGGTGGACTGCGAAAGGGCGTACTGGAGGCCCGCCTTGACGCGCTCCGGGCTGTCGTGCGGAATGCCGACGGACTGGGCGATCTTGTCGGCGGTGAGGAAGCCGATGCCCCAGACGTCGGAGGCGAGCCGGTAGGGCTGGTTCTTCACGACGGAGATCGAGGCGTCGCCGTACTTCTTGTAGATGCGCACGGCGATGGAGGTGGACACCTCGACGGTCTGGAGGAAGAGCATGACCTCCTTGATCGCCTTCTGTTCCTCCCAGGCGTCGGCGATCTTCTTGGTGCGTTTGGGGCCGAGGCCGGGGACCTCGACGAGGCGCTTCGGCTCCTCCTCGATGATCTTCAGGGTGTCCACGCCGAAGTGCTGGGTGATGCGGTCGGCGAAGACGGGTCCGATGCCCTTGACGAGCCCTGAGCCGAGATAGCGGCGGATGCCCTGGACGGTGGCCGGCAGGACCGTCGTGTAGTTCTCGACGGTGAACTGCTTGCCGTACTGCGGGTGGGAGCCCCAGCGCCCCTCCATCCGCAGGGACTCCCCCACCTGGGCACCGAGCAGCGCGCCCACGACGGTGAGGAGGTCGCCGGCGCCTCTGCCGGTGTCGACGCGGGCGACCGTGTAGCCGTTGTCCTCGTTTGCGTACGTGATCCGCTCCAGTACGCCCTCGAGCACGGCCAGTCGTCGTTCGCCCGTGGAGGCCCCCGCCTGATCGGTCATGATCCGACGGTACCCCCGGGGTCTGACATCACAATCCGGTATCGAGGTCTTGCCTCTGGCCGTGTAATCGATTCCAATCCTCGGTACACGAAGTCGTGTAATCGATTCCACGAGGAGGTGGAGCGGCGATGGCGAGCATCAAGGATGTCGCTGCCGAGGCGGGGGTCTCGGTCGCCACGGTGTCGCGGGTCCTGAACGACCATCCGTCGGTCAGCGCGGACGCACGCACCCGCGTGCTGGCCGCCGTCGAGACCCTGGGCTACCGCCCGAACGCCGTCGCCCGCTCCCTGCGCACCGACCAGACCCACACCCTCGGCCTGGTCATCAGCGACGTGCTGAACCCCTACTTCGGCGAACTGGCCCGCTCCGTCGAGGAGGAGGCCCGCGCGCTGGGGTACAGCGTGATCATCGGGAACGCCGACGAACGCCCGGATCTTCAGGATCACCACGTACGGAACCTGCTGGACCGGCGGATCGACGGACTCCTCGTCTCCCCCACCGACGGAGGCTCGCCGCTGATGCTGGACGCCGTGCGCGCGGGGACGCCGATGGTGTTCGTGGACCGGTGGATCCCGGGCGTGGCCGTGCCGGTCGTCAGGGCCGACGGACGGGCCGCCGTGCGCGATCTCGTCGCCCATCTGCACGGCCTCGGCCACCGCAGGCTCGCCATCATCGCGGGCCCGGCGGCGACCACCACCGGCCAGGAACGTGTCGCGTCCTTCCGGGAGGCCCTTGAGGCGTACGGCCTGGAGCTGCCCGACGCCTACATAGGGCAGGGCGACTTCCAGGCCGAGAGCGGGCGGCGGGTCACCGAGGGCTTCCTCGACCTGCCCGAGCCGCCCGAGGTCGTCTTCGCGGCCGACAACCTGATGGCGCTCGGCGCGCTGGACGCCGTACGCGCGCGTGGGCTGCGCGTACCGGAGGACCTCGCCCTGGCCGCGTTCGACGACATCCCGTGGTTCGTGCACACCGATCCGCCGATCACCGCGATCGCCCAGCCCACGGGCGAACTGGGGCGGGCCGCCGTGCGCGCACTCGTCGACCGCATCGAGGGGCGGCCCCCCGAGTCGGTCACCCTCCCCGCCCGTCTCGTCGTCCGCCGTTCCTGCGGCGAGAACCCGCACGAGAACCCCGTAACGAACAGGAGCGAGTCGTGAGCAACGAGGACGAGTTGCTGCGCATCGAGGGCATACGGAAGTCCTTCCCCGGCGTGGTCGCGCTCGACGGCGTCGACTTCGACCTGCGCCGGGGCGAGGTGCACGTACTGCTCGGCGAGAACGGCGCCGGCAAGAGCACGCTGATCAAGATGCTGTCGGGCGCCTACCACCCCGACGCGGGCCGCGTCCTGGTGGACGGCCGGGAGGCGCACATCCGCGGGGCGCAGGACGCCGAGCGGCTGGGCATCGCCACCATCTACCAGGAGTTCAACCTGGTACCGGATCTGACCGTCGCCGAGAACATCTTCCTGGGGCGCCAACCGCGCCGGCTCGGGATGATCGACCGGAAGCGGATGGAGGCCGACGCCGAGGTGCTCCTGCAGCGGGTCGGCGTCAACGTCTCGCCCCGCGCGCGGGTGCGTGAACTCGGTATCGCCCGGCTCCAGATGGTCGAGATCGCCAAGGCGCTCAGCCTGGACGCGCGCGTGCTGATCATGGACGAGCCGACCGCCGTGCTCACCTCCGAGGAGGTCGACAAGCTCTTCGCGATCGTGCGCAGGCTGCGCGAGGACGGGGTCGGGATCGTCTTCATCACCCACCACCTGGAGGAGATCGCCGCCCTGGGCGACCGGGTCACGGTCATCCGGGACGGGAAGTCCGTCGGGCAGGTCCCCGCCACCACGCCCGAGGACGAGCTCGTACGCCTGATGGTGGGGCGGTCGATCGAGCAGCAGTACCCGCGCGAGCGCGGCGACACCGGACCGGCTCTGCTCAAGGTCGAGGGGCTCACCCGCGACGGCGTCTTCCACGACATCGGCTTCGAGGTGCACGCCGGCGAGGTGGTCGGCATCGCCGGGCTGGTCGGAGCGGGCCGTACCGAGGTCGTGCGGGCCGTGTTCGGCGCGGACCCGTACGACAAGGGGACCGTGCACGTCGCCGGGGCGGCCCTGAAGGGTCATGACGTGGGCGCCGCCATGGCGGCCGGTATCGGACTCATCCCCGAGGACCGCAAGGGCCAGGGCCTGGTCCTCGACCAGTCGGTCGAGGAGAACCTCGGGCTGGTGACCATGCGGGCCGCCACGCGCGCGGGGCTCGTCGACCTCAAGGGCCAGCGGGAGGCCGCCGCGCGGATCGCCGAGCAGCTCGGGGTCCGGATGGCGGGCCTGCACCAGCACGTCCGCACCCTCTCCGGCGGCAACCAGCAGAAGGTCGTCATCGGCAAGTGGCTGCTCGCCGACACCAAGGTGCTGATCCTCGACGAGCCCACGCGCGGGATCGACGTCGGCGCCAAGGTCGAGATCTACCAGCTCGTCAACGAGCTGACGTCTCAAGGGGCCGCCGTCCTCATGATCTCCAGCGATCTGCCCGAGGTGCTCGGCATGAGCGACCGGGTGCTGGTGATGGCCCAGGGCCGGATCGCCGGCGAACTCGCCGCCGACGAGGCCACGCAGGACTCCGTGATGGCACTCGCCGTCAGCACGAACAACGTCAAGACCGAGAAGGAGGCCCCCCGTGGCCGCCACTGACACGCTCAAGAGCGGGGCGAGCGCGGATGGCCTGCGCCGGCTGCTCCTCGACAACGGCGCGCTGACCGCGCTGATCGTCCTCGTCATCGCCATGTCGGCGCTGTCCGGCGACTTCCTGACCACCGACAACCTGCTCAACGTCGGCGTCCAGGCGGCCGTGACCGCCATCCTCGCCTTCGGTGTGACCTTCGTGATCGTCTCGGCGGGCATCGACCTGTCGGTGGGCTCGGTGGCGGCCCTGTCGGCCACCGTCCTCGCCTGGAGCGCGACCTCGCACGGGGTGCCGGTCTTCCTGGCGGTCGTCCTCGCCGTCGTCACCGGCATCGCGGCCGGTCTCGTCAACGGCTTCCTGATCGCGTACGGCAAACTCCCCCCGTTCATCGCCACGTTGGCGATGCTCTCGGTGGCCCGCGGTCTGTCCCTGGTGATCTCCGAGGGCTCCCCGATCGCCTTCCCCGACTCCGTCTCACACCTCGGTGACACGCTCGGCGGCTGGCTGCCGGTGCCCGTCCTCGTCATGGTCGTCATGGGGCTCCTCGCGGCCTTCGTGCTGGGACGGACGTACATCGGGCGCTCCATGTACGCGATCGGCGGCAACGAGGAGGCGGCCCGTCTCTCCGGCCTCCGCGTGAAGAAGCAGAAGCTCGCCATCTACGCCTTCTCCGGTGTCTTCGCCGCCGTCGCGGGTGTCGTGCTCGCCGCGCGGCTGTCCTCGGCGCAGCCGCAGGCCGCCGACGGCTACGAGCTGGACGCGATCGCCGCGGTCGTCATCGGCGGCGCCTCGCTCGCCGGCGGCACCGGCAAGGCGTCCGGGACGCTGATCGGCGCGCTGATCCTGGCGGTGCTGCGCAACGGCCTCAACCTGCTGAACGTGTCCGCGTTCTGGCAGCAGGTCGTCATCGGTGTCGTCATCGCGCTGGCGGTGCTCCTGGACACCCTGCGCCGCAAGGCGGGGGCGACCCCGGTGGCCGGGGCCTCGCAGGGCGGCAAGGGGCGCCAGGCGGCGACGTACGGTCTCGCGGCCGTGGTCACCGTGGCGATCGTCGGCGCGACCTCCTTCCTGCACAACGACTCGTCCTCGACGGCGAACCCGAAGGTGGGTCTGTCGCTCTCCACCCTCAACAACCCCTTCTTCGTGCAGATCCGGGCGGGTGCCCAGGCCGAGGCGAAGAAGCTGGGCGTGGACCTGACCGTCACGGACGCCCAGAACGACGCCTCCCAGCAGGCCAACCAGCTCCAGAACTTCACCAGTTCGAGCCTCGGCGCGATCATCGTCAACCCGGTCGACTCGGACGCGGCCGGCAACTCGGTGAAGGCCGCCGACAAGGCGAAGATCCCGGTCATCGCGGTGGACCGCGGTGTCAACAAGGCCTCGGTGGACGCGCTGGTCGCCTCCGACAACGTCGCCGGCGGTGAGCTCGCCGCCAAGTCCATCGGCGAGAAGCTCGGCGGCAAGGGCAAGATCGTGATCCTCCAGGGTCAGGCGGGCACCTCGGCGGCCCGTGAACGTGCCGAGGGTTTCGCCAACGGCCTCAAGGCGTACCCGGGCATCCAGGTCGTCGCGCAGCAGCCCGCCGACTTCGACCGCACCAAGGGCCTCGACGTGATGTCGAACCTGCTCCAGGCCCACCCGGACGTCCAGGGCGTCATCGCGGCCAACGACGAGATGGCGCTCGGTGCGATCAAGGCGCTGGGCTCCAAGGCCGGCACGTCGGTCTCGGTCGTCGGCTTCGACGGCACCCCGGACGGCCTGACCGCGGTGAAGAACGGCACGTTGTTCGCATCCGTGGCACAGCAGCCATCCCAGCTGGGCAAAATCGCGGTGGACAACGCGCTGAAGGCCCTTGAGGGCAAGAAGGTCGAGGAGACGATCAAGGTGCCGGTGAAGGTGGTCACGAAGGAGAACGTGGCCGGTTTCACGGGCTGACGACGGCGTAAGGGCGGGCGGTCGCTTCGACCGCCCGCCCCGCGTCACTGACTAGGGGAGTCATTCATGTACGACTACGACCTTCTGGTCGTAGGGTCGGCCAACGCCGACCTGGTGATCGGCGTGGAGCGGCGGCCGGGGGCCGGCGAGACGGTGCTCGGCTCGGACCTGGCCGTGCACCCGGGGGGCAAGGGCGCCAACCAGGCGGTCGCGGCGGCCCGGTTGGGCGCCCGTACGGCGTTGCTGGCCCGCGTCGGCGACGACGGGCACGGCCGGCTGCTGCTCGACTCGCAGCGGGCGGCCGGGGTCGACACGGTGGGCGTGCTGGTGGGCGGGGCGCCGACGGGGGTCGCGCTGATCACCGTCGACCCGTCGGGGGACAACAGCATCGTGGTCTCGCCGGGCGCCAACGGGCGCCTGACGCCGGGGGACGTACGGGCCGCGGTCAGCCTCTTCCACGCCTCCCGGGTGGTGTCGACCCAGCTGGAGATCCCGCTGGAGACGGTCGTGGAGGTCGTACGGAGTCTGTCGCCGGACAGCCGGTTCGTACTGAACCCGTCGCCGCCGCGGCCGTTGCCCACCGAGGTGCTGGCCGCCTGCGACCCGCTGATCGTCAACGAGCACGAGGCGAAGGTGATCCTCGGGGACGCGTGCGTGAGCGACGCGCCGGAGGACTGGGCGCGGCTGCTGCTCGCGAAGGGGCCGCGGTCGGTGGTGGTGACGCTGGGTGCGGAGGGGTCGCTAGTGGCGTCCTCGTCCGGGAACGTGACCCGGGTGGCGTCGGTGAAGGTGGACGCCGTGGACACCACGGGGGCCGGGGACGCTTTCACGGCGGCGCTGGCGTTCCGGCTCGGGGAGGGTGCCTCTTTGGCGGAGGCGGCCGCGTACGCGTCCCGCGTCGGGGCGGTCGCGGTGACCCGGAAGGGCGCGCAGGACTCCTTCCCCACGTCGGAGGAGGTCGAGGCCCTGTGAAGAAGGCCGGAATACTGAACCGTCACCTCTCCGGCGCCCTCGCCGAGCTGGGGCACGGCGACGGAGTGCTGGTGTGCGACGCCGGCATGCCGATCCCCGACGGGCCGCGCGTGGTGGACCTGGCCTTCCGGGCCGGGGTGCCGTCCTTCGCGGAGGTGCTCGACGGGCTGCTCGCCGAGCTGGTCGTGGAGGGCGGCACGGCGGCGGAGGAGGTGCGGGGCGCCAACCCCGCGGCCGCGGAGCTGCTGCACGCCCGCCTGCCCGAACTGCACCTGGTCTCCCACGAGAAGCTCAAGGAGCTGTCGGCGGGCGCGCGACTGGTCGTGCGCACGGGGGAAGCGCGGCCGTACGCGAATGTGCTGCTCAGGTGCGGGGTGTTCTTCTAGGCGGGCGGCCACGGATCATTCGCGCGGGATCGGCTGGGCGTCGATGGACGCCGCACCCCGAACGGCAGCCGGATCGTCAGGCGGCTGCGCAAGACGTTCATCGCGAGGGCAGGGCAGGGGCGTGCGGGCGCCCACTGGCCTGCCGAGCGGCCGCTGAAGAACGCGGCCATCTGCTTCAGGCCCTGCTCGCCGAACGTGGTGTCCAGGCTCTCGGCGGAGTCTGCGGCCCACGCCTCACTGCGAGGGAAGAGCGCTTCCTCGTACCCGGCGAGGGCGGCCTCGGTGTGTCCCCGGGGTGGGCGGCGATGGCCTGGGCGAGTTCGGCGGCGTCGTACATAGCCAGGTCGGCGCCCTCGCCGGCGAAGGGGGACATCACGTGGGCGGCGTCACCCGTTCCCCGGGTGGGGCACCAGCGTGCTGCGCAGGTGGCCCACGAGCGTGTGTGGCGTGGCCCCGGGCCGCACGCGCTCCACCATCACCCGCACGTTCGGATCAGGCCACCGTGAAGTCGGCCGCCTTGGTGTCCAGGGTCGTGTCGCCGTCCTTGGCGGTGACCAGGACGGCCACGTGCCACAGACCCCGCGGGGAGCCCTCGGCATCGGCACGGGTGACGGGCACCTTGTAGGTGCACCGCTCACTGTCCCCGCCCGAGGGCTTGCAGACGGCCGACTCGACGGCGGCCATGTCCTTGACCGTCAGCCCCTTCTTCGCGAAGGACGAGCTCGCCGGCCAGGCCAGCACCTTCACGCTCTTGACCTCGGAGGACGCCGTGACATCGGTGGTGAAGGTCAACGAGCCGTCGTGGCCTGCGGCGGGAGCGGTGTAACGGGCCGAGCTGTGCGCCAGCGCAGGCGACTGGTCCCCGGCATAGGCGAGAGCGAAGGCACCGGCACCTCCGAGGACGACGACACCGGCAGCAACGGAAACGGCGATACGACGCGACATGAGAAATTTCCCCACAGGTTCAGTTGGATCCCCTCGGCGCTCTCGTCGGCGCCGTGGTTCCATACTGGTCGCGCGGCGAGCCGCGAGTATGAGCACGCGTACTCAACTGCGGTCTGAGTAACACCCGTTGCGTCCGTGCACCCACCTCCCGCCCCTTGAGCGGGCTGTGCACATACTTCGAAGGGGCCCGGTCTGACGACCGGACCCCTTCGGGTTTTCCCTCCCCGTCAGAACCCCCGCGATCCCCCCGGATCCCCCTCCAAGAGTCCTGATGCCACGTACGACCGGCCAGGTGGGGGAAGGGTTGTACGGGTCCACGGATTTTTTTGTCAGTGCCCGGCCCTAGGTTTCCTCCATGACTCCTGACGAGATGCGCAAGAGATCAGAGCCCTTCCGGGACAAGGCGCTCGCGCGTGGGATACCCGCCGAGGACGTGGAGCGGTGGATGCACACCGCCCGGCCCTGCGCGACGCTGGCCGAGGACGGGGACGGGCCAGTGGTGGGGCGGTTCGGAGGGCCGTTGATGCTTCCGGTCGGGACACCGCACCCCTTCCACCCCTTCGTCGCGTCCATCGACCTCGCGGCCCTGCCCGCCGGTGCGACGGACCTTCCGCTGCCGCCCGACGGCCACCTGCTGCTGTTCGCCTACCCCGAGGACTTCGGCGACGGGGAGAACATGGGGAGCGTGGTATACGTCCCCGCGGGCACCACCGTGGAGGAGCGGGACAAGGAAGGGTGGGCCTGGTTCGACAACGACGACGAGTACCAGGAGGTCTTCGCGCAGTTCCCGCAGGAGCAGCTCCGGGCGACGGTCGACGTCTCGCTGCCGTACCACCACTGGGTCGACCTACCCGAGGCGCCCCACTACGAGCCGCTGCCCGGGCATCCGCGCTCCGAGGAACTGGCCGCGGTGTGGCACGAGACTTACGGCGACATCGTCTCCTCGGGGCGGCTCCAGCTCGGTGGGTACGCCGACGAGGAGGCCATCGACACGGACCCCGTCGGGCGGGCCATGTCGTACGCGGTCGACGAGGCGCAAGCGGGGCGCTGGGGCGGCGGCGAGCCGGTGTCGGCCGACCTCGCGGACTGGGTCCTGCTCGCCGACTGGACTCCCTGGATCGACGGGCTGGAGGGCGCCACCGTCCACTGGGCCATCCAGCGCGCGGACCTGGCCGCCCGGCGTTTCGACCACACCTTCACGACGGTGTTCCGGAATCCGTAGGGCTCACGGTCCCCACCCAGGGCCCGGCGGGTGGGGACCGAACAGACCGTCACAAGGTGTGGGCCACGAACCGTTCCGCGGTCTCCGCCAGGACCTCGCGGCCGTCGCGGGCCCACAGCGCGTCGTTGAACAGCTCGACCTCGATGGCGCCCGTGTACCCGGCCGCCTCGACGTACCGCTGCCACTCCCGCATGTCGATCGAGCCGTCGCCGATCTGGCCACGGCCGTTCAGCACGCCCTCCGGCAGCGGGGTCGTCCAATCCGCGAGCTGGAAGGTGTGGATACGGCCGCCGGCGCCCGCGCGGGCGATCTGCGCGGGCGCGTTGTCGTCCCACCAGATGTGGTACGTGTCCACCGTGACACCGACCTGCCGGGCGGGGAAGCGCTCCGCCAGGTCGAGGGCCTGGGTGAGCGTCGAGACCACACAGCGGTCCGAGGCGTACATGGGGTGCAGCGGCTCGATGGCCAGCCTCACCCCGTGCTCCTCGGCGTACGGGCCCAGGACGGACAGGGCGTCCGCGATGCGTTCGCGGGCGCCGTGCAGGTCCTTCGAGCCCGCCGGGAGGCCGCCGGAGACCAGGACCAGCGTGTCGGTGCCGAGGGTGGCCGCCTCGTCGACCGCGCGCCGGTTGTCGTCCAGGGCTGCGGCCCGCTCGTCCGGGTCGATGGCCGTGAAGAAGCCGCCGCGGCACAGGGTGGTGACGGTCAGACCCGCGTCGCGGACCAGCTTGGCCGTCTCCTCGACGCCGTACGACTGGACGGGCTCGCGCCACAGGCCGACGTTGCCGATGCCCAGGTCGCGGCAGGCGTCGACCAGTTCCGGGATCGACAGCTGCTTGACCGTCATCTGGTTGATGGAGAAGCGGGACAGGTCGCCGGTCACTGGGTCACTCCGTACAGCGAGAGCAGGTTCTTCATGCGCTCCTCGGCCAGCTTCGGGTCCGGGAACAGGCCCAGACCGTCGGCGAGTTCGTAGGCGCGCGCGAAGTGCGGGAGGGAGCGGGCCGACTGGAGGCCGCCGACCATCGTGAAGTGCGACTGGTGGCCGGACAGCCAGGCCAGGAACACCACGCCCGTCTTGTAGAAACGGGTGGGCGCCTGGAAGAGGTGCCGGGACAACTCGACCGTGGGGTCGAGGAGTTCGCGGAAGCCCTTGGCGTCACCGGTGTCCAGCACGCGGACCGCCTCGGCCGCGAGCGGGCCCAGCGGGTCGAAGATGCCGAGCAGGGCGTGGGAGAAGCCCTGGTCGTCGCCCGCGATCAGCTCGGGGTAGTTGAAGTCGTCGCCGGTGTAGCAGCGGACGCCCTGCGGGAGCCGGCGGCGGATGTCGATCTCGCGCTGGGCCTCCAGGAGCGAGACCTTGATGCCGTCGACCTTGTCCGGGTGGGCCGCGATGACCTGGAGGAACGTGTCCGTGGCCGCGTCGAGGTCGCTGGAGCCCCAGTAGCCCTCGAGTGCCGGGTCGAACATCGGGCCCAGCCAGTGCAGGATGACCGGCTCGGTGGCCTGGCGCAGGAGGTGGCCGTAGACCTCCAGGTAGTCCTCGGGGCCCTTGGCGGCCGCCGCGAGGGCCCGGGAGGCCATCAGGATGGCCTGTGCGCCGGACTGCTCGACGAGGGCGAGCTGCTCCTCGTAGGCCGCGCGGACCTCGTCCAGGGTCGCGGGACCGGTGAGCTGGTCGGTGCCGACGCCGCAGGCGATGAGACCGCCGACCGACTTGGCCTCGGCGGCGCTGCGGCGGATCAGTTCGGCCGCGCCCGCCCAGTCCAGGCCCATCCCGCGCTGGGCGGTGTCCATGGCCTCGGCGACCCCGAGCCCGTGCGACCACAGGTGGCGGCGGAAGGCGAGGGTGGCGTCCCAGTCGACGGCGGCCGGGGAGTCCGGCGTGGAGTCGGCGAACGGGTCGGCGACGACGTGCGCCGCCGAGAAGACCGTACGGGAGGTGAAGGGGGTGCCGGGGGTGGCGGCGAAGGGCTCCTCGCGGGGCTCGTACGCCTTGAATCCTCCGTCACCGGTGGGGAGTTGGATCGTCACAGCGAGATCTCCGGGACATCGAGACGGCGGCCCTCCGCCGAGGACTTCAGGCCCAGTTCGGCGAGCTGGACGCCGCGGGCGCCGGCGAGGAGGTCCCACTGGTAGGGGGCGTCGGCGTAGACGTGCTTGAGGAAGAGCTCCCACTGGGCCTTGAAGCCGTTGTCGAAGTCCGCGTTGTCGGGGACCTCCTGCCACTGGTCACGGAAGGCCTCGGTGACCGGGATGTCCGGGTTCCAGACGGGCTTGGGGGTGGCGGAGCGGTGCTGGACGCGGCAGTTGCGCAGACCGGCGACCGCGGAGCCCTCCGTGCCGTCGACCTGGAACTCGACGAGCTCGTCGCGGTTGACGCGGACGGTCCAGGAGGAGTTGAACTGGGCGATCGCGCCGCCGTCGAGCTCGAAGATGCCGTAGGCGGCGTCGTCGGCGGTGGCGTCATAGGGCTTGTCGTTCTCGTCCCAGCGCTGGGGGATGTGGGTGGCGGTGAGAGCCTGGACGGACTTCACGCGGCCGAAGAGCTCGTGGAGGACGTACTCCCAGTGCGGGAACATGTCGACAACGATGCCACCGCCGTCCTCGGCGCGGTAGTTCCAGCTCGGGCGCTGGGCCTGCTGCCAGTCGCCCTCGAAGACCCAGTAGCCGAACTCGCCGCGGATCGAGAGGATCCGGCCGAAGAAGCCGCCGTCGATGAGGCGCTTCAGTTTGAGCAGGCCCGGGAGGAAGAGCTTGTCCTGGACGACGCCGTGCTTGATGCCCTTCGCCTCGGCGAGACGGGCCAGCTCCAGGGCGCCGTCGAGGCCGGTGGCGGTCGGCTTCTCGGTGTAGATGTGCTTGCCTGCGGCGATCGCCTTCTTGATGGCCTCCTCGCGCGCGGAGGTCACCTGGGCGTCGAAGTAGATCTCGACGGTCGGGTCGGCGAGGACCGCGTCCACGTCGGTGGAGACGTTCGCCGGGTCCAGGCCGTGCTGCTCGGCGAGGGCCTTCAGCGCGTGCTCACGGCGGCCCACGAGGATCGGCTCGGGCCACAGCACGTTGCCGTCCCCGAGGTCGAGACCGCCCTGCTCGCGGATGGCGAGGATCGAGCGGACGAGGTGCTGGCGGTAGCCCATGCGCCCCGTCACACCGTTCATGGCGATACGCACCGTCTTGCGTGTCACGTCATTCCCTTCATAGGAGTCGTACGCGGTTGTGCGCGCCGCGCACGCCCCCCACTGACGAGCGTTACAGCAAGCGCTTTCTATCTAGGTAGAAGCTAGCCTCTGACCAGCGGTCTGGACAAGACCGCGAACCGGTTGAGTTGTTCGAGGGGGCGAACGACGGCGGTCGGGGGGCTTAAGGTCGGCTCGGAACCGGGCCGTGGGGGCCCGCGTGTACGACGGAGTACGACTGAGATGCGCCCAAGCACGCTGCGGCACGCGAAGGCGCGCGACCGGAGGACGACGAGATGACGGTGACCCTGGCGGACGTGGCGGCCCGCGCCCAGGTCTCCCCCGCGACGGTGTCGCGCGTACTGAACGGGAACTACCCCGTGGCCACGTCCACCCGTGAGCGGGTGCTGCGGGCCGTGGACGAGCTGGACTACGTACTGAACGGTCCGGCGAGCTCGCTCGCCGCCGCCACCTCGGACCTCGTCGGGATCCTCGTGAACGACATCGCCGACCCCTTCTTCGGGATCATGGCCGGCGCGATCCAGTCGGAGATCGGCGGGCCGGGCGGGCGCGCGGGCGGTGAGCGGCTCGGAGTCGTCTGCAACACCGGGGGTTCTCCGGAGCGGGAGTTGACGTATCTCACCCTGCTCCAGCGGCAGCGGGCGGCGGCGGTCGTGCTGACGGGTGGGGCGACGGAGGCCGCGCCGCACCAGGCCGCGATGTCCGCCAAGCTGCGGAAACTCGCGGACGCGGGGACGCGGATCGTGCTGTGCGGACGCCCTCCGGCGCCGGAGACCGGGGCGTTCGCGCTGACCTTCGACAACCGGGGCGGCGGTCGCGAGCTGACCGAGCATCTCATCGGGCTCGGCCACCGCAGGCTCGGTTACATCGCGGGCCCCGAGGAGCGGACGACGACCCGGCACCGGTTGGAGGGGCACCGGGCGGCGCTGGAGGCGCACGGGATCGAGGAGGACCCTCGCTGGACCGTGCACGGCCGCTACGACCGGCGGTCCGGGTACGAGGCCACGCTGGAGCTGCTGCGGCGGGACCCGTCGCTCACGGCCGTCGTCGCCGCGAACGACTCCGTCGCGCTGGGCGCGTGTGCGGCGCTGCGGGACTCGGGGCTGCGGATTCCGGACGACGTGTCCGTCGCCGGGTTCGACGACCTGCCGTTCAGCATCGACGCGGTGCCCGCGCTGACGACGGTGCGGTTGCCGTTGGCGGAGGCGGGGGCCCGGGCGGGGCGGATCGCCATGGGGCGGGAGGAGCCGCCGCCCGGGGGGATCGCGACGGTTCGGGGGGAGTTGATGGTGCGGGGGTCTTCTGGGGCGCCGCGGGGTTGATGTGGCGCGGGGTTCGACCGTGCCGGGCTGCTTTTTGGTTGACGAGGGTGGGGCCGGTCGGTGCTCGTTCGTCGACGGGTGCGGGGCCGTGGGGGCTGGTCGCGCAGTTCCCCGCGCCCCCAGGAGGCTCGGCTGAGACGGTGTCTGGGTGGGAAACCGCTATTGCCCGGGCGGTGGGGCCGGTCGGTGCTCGTTCGTCGACGGGTGCGGGGCCGTGGGGGCTGGTCGCGCAGTTCCCCGCGCCCCCAGGGGGTTCGACCGGGCCGGTGTCTGGGTGGGAGACCGCTATTGCCCGGGCGGTGGGGCCGGTCGGTGCTCGTTCGTCGACGGGCGCGGGGCCCTGGGGGCTGGTCGCGCAGTTCCCCGCGCCCCCAGGGGGTTCGACCGGGCCGGTGTCTGGGTGGGAAACCACTATCGCCCGGGCGGCGGGGCCGGTCGTAGCCGCTTCGGCGACGGGTGCGGGGCCGTGGGGGCTGGTCGCGCAGTTCCCCGCGCCCCCAGGAGGCTCGGCTGAGGCGGTGTCCGGGCGAGAAACCGCTATTGCCCGGCTGCCTTTCTCGCCGCCTCCTCCACCCGGCTGCGGTACTGCTCCCACCAAGCCCCGTCACCCGGCGCCATGTTGTCGCCCTCCGACCGCTGGCCCACCGAGCCGTCCGCGAGTTCGCGTACGACGTCGGCGTGACCGACGTGGCGGTGGCTCTCGGCGATCATGTGGATCAGGATGCGGTGGAGGGTGAGTTCGGAGTGCGGGGGCCAGGGGACTCGGCCCACGGTGTTCAGCGGGAGGGTGTCGAGGGTTTCGTCCGCGTGGGCGCAGGCCCGGCGGTAGCCGTCGACTATGTGTTCGCGGGTCTCCTCGGCGGTCGCCCACAGGTCGGCGTTCGGTTCGGCGGCGCCGGTGATCCACAGGGGCTGGGCCCCGGGGAGCGGCCGGCCGAAGGTCTCGCCGAAGTAGATCGCCTCGGCACCGGTGAGGTGCTTCACCAGTCCCAGGAGGTTGGTGCCGGTCGGGGTGAGAGGGCGGCGGACGTCGTACTCGGAGAGGCCGTCGAGCTTCAGGAGCAGGGAGTCGCGGGCGTCCTGGAGGTAGAGGCGTAGGTCGGCGGCGGGGTCTGTGGTGGTCATCGGACCAGTCTGTCGGCGGCGTGATCGCTGTCCACCGAATTCAGGGGCCGCCGGGTCCTCGAAAGGTTCGTTGTCAGTGGTCCCCTCTATCGTCCTGGCATGGTCTTTTCCCTTCCCCACGGGCTGCCCACCGGGCGGTTCGAGCGACGGGGTCCGACGGAAATCTGGGTCTCCGACGAACTGCCGGACGACATGGAGGAGTTGTGGGCGGATCTGCTGAGGCAGGCCGCCGTCACCGGGCTGCACCCGCACCTGTGTTGGCCCGACGACTCCTCACGACCCGCGGATCCGGCCGCCGCCGACGCCGTACGCCTGGACGATGTCCTCGCGGCCGACTTCGCGGAGTACCGGGAGCGACGGCTGCCGTCCTGGTCCGATCCCTCCTCCACGGAGCCCTCGGACGACACCCCAGAGGACGTCGAGCCCTGGCCGCACGATCCGGGACCGCCGTTCGAGAGCTGGCCGGGCCTCGCACCCGCCGGTCCGGACACCGGTGCCGGTCCGGGTCCCGAGGAGGTGGCGGGTCGTACTGTCGCGGATCTCCTGCGCACCGGGCCGTACGCGAGCTCCCTCAGCCTCGTCCTCGTCCCCGCCCGCAGCTCCGCAGACGTCCCGGCCGTGATCGGCTGGACCAACGACCCGCCGATGCCGCTCATGGGAGCCCTGCTGCGGAGCTGGGAGGAGCGGTTCGGGGCCCGGGTCGTGGCCGCGTACGGCGCTGAGCTGTATGTCTCCGTCGCCCGGCCGCCGCTCGACCCGGCGGATGCCGAGAGACTCGCCCTGGAGCATGTGCTGTCCACCGCGGACAACATCGTGGACGACCCGCCGACGCCGTTCCCGGAGTACGCGCGCGAGCTGGTGGGGCGGACGGAGTGGCGTTTCTGGTGGGACTGAGGTGGGAGGGACAGGGCTGCTCCGTATCCGATCGGCCCGCCTGGCCCCCTGTCAGCTGTAGTGGTAGCGGGCTTTGATGACCACGACGGCCTTCTCTTCGACGGCGTACACCAGGCGGTGTTCGTCATTGATCCGGCGGGACCAGAACCCCGACAGGTCACCCTTCAGCGGTTCCGGCTTTCCGATTCCGGCGAAGGGATCGCGTCGGCAGTCATCGATCACCTTCGCCAGACGGCGGCACATCTTCGGATCGGTGGTGGCCCAGTACATGAAGTCGTCCCATCCGTAGGACGTGAAACGGATGTCCCTCACGTCTCACCGTCCACCGCGCCGTACAGCTCGTCCATGGTCTTGGGGACCGTTTCCGTTCCAGCCTGGTAGTCCGCGATCGCCTTCATCAAGCGGGCGGCATTGGCCGGAGAGCGCAGGAGATACACCGTTTCCTGCCATGAGCGGTAGTCGTCGGCGGACATCAGCACGGCATCACCGGACCGGGAGGTGATCTCGACGACGGTGTGGTCGTTGTTGACCCGCTCGATGAGGGGGAACAGGGTCTTCCTTGCCTCACTGGCGCTTATCGACATGCCGAACACCATCCTCTCGTAAGTGGTACAGGAATAACGTACCACTGTCGGTACGAGTTTTCGGTACCACCTCCACGACTGCACAGGTGGTGCCGTTACGGCGACCACCGCGGGGTAGCCGCGGCGGGCGCGGACGTCCTACGCTCGGTCCATCGCTATCTCTGACTGAGTCAAGCATCCGGGGGTCGACCGATCATGACCGTCCAGGACATCCGCGCCTTCAACCGCTTCTACACGAACGTCATCGGCGCCCTCGACTACAGCCGCCGGCTGTACGCGCCGTACACCCTGACCGAGTCCCGCGTCCTGTACGAGCTCGCGCACTCACCGCGCACCGACGCGGCCGATCTGCGCACCGAACTCTCGCTGGACGCGGGGTACTTGAGCCGGATCCTGAACAAGTTCGAGCAGGACGGACTGATCGAGCGCACGGCCTCGGACCGTGATCCGCGCCGGCGCCGGGTCGTACTCACCTCGCGCGGCAGGGAGACCGCCGCGCTGCTCGCCGAGCGCGCCGACGAATCGGTGGGCGCGCTCCTGGCGACCGTCCCCTCCGCCGACCGGCCCCGGCTCTCAGAGGCGATGCGGACCGTCCGCACGCTCCTGTCCGACGGCCGCCCTCCCCGCCGCGAGGACGTCCTGCTGCGCGAGCCGGGCCCGGGTGACCTCGGTTGGATCGTGGCCCGCAACGCGGCCCTCTACGCCGCCGAGTACGGCTTCAACGCCGACTACGAAGGCCTGGTCGCCAGGATCGTCGCCGACTTCGCGGAGGACCACGACCCGCATCTGGAGCGGGTGTGGATCGCCGAGCTGGACGGGCGGCCGGTGGGGTGCGTGATGTGCGTACGGGACGAGGCGCCCGCGACCGCCCGGCTCCGGCTGCTCCTCGTCGAGCCCGAGGCGCGCGGACTCGGCATCGGGGACCGGCTGGTGTCGGCGGTCGTCGACTTCGCCCGCGGTGTCGGCTATCGCGACCTGGTGCTGTGGACGAACGACGTCCTCACCGCCGCCCGCCGTATCTACCAGCGCCACGGTTTCGTCCTCGCCGCCGAGAAACCCCACCGCTCCTTCGGCAAGGACCTGAACGGACAGGACTGGCGACTGGACCTGACCAGGACGGGGGAGTGACGGGGGTGGTCCGGCTGGACCTCACCGACCCCACCGGGTGAGAGTAGGGCGCATGAAACTGGCGTTCTCCACCCTCGGTGTCCCCGGCCTCCCCCTCGCCGACGTGCTGCGGCTCGCGACCACGCACGGCTATCACGGAGTAGAACTGCGCGCGCATCCGGAGGAGCCGGTGCACCCCGGTATCGGGCTCGCCGAACGGGCCGACGCGGTCGCCGAGTTCAAGGCGGCCGGCGTGGAGGTGCTGGGGCTCGCCGGGTACGCGCGGGTGGCCGCGCCCGGCGACGACGAGCCCGTGGTCGAGGAGATCCACCGGCTCCTCGACCTCGCCCGCGATCTCGGCGCCCGATACGTCCGCGTCTTCCCCGGCGCCGCCTCCGACCAGTCCCGCGAGGACGCCGACGCCACGGCCGCCCGGCGGCTCGGTACGGCCGCGGAGTACGCCGGTGACCTCGACGTACGCATCCTGCTCGAGACCCATGACTCGCACCGCACCGGCGCCGACGCGATCCGGATCCTCGGCCCGGTCGGCCACCGCCAGGTCGGCTCGCTCTGGGACGTCATGCACACCTGGCTCGGCGGCGAACAGCCCTCCGAGACCTACGCCGCCCTCGCCCCGCACCTCGGATACGTCCAGGTCAAGGACATCGCCTCGGCCGAGGACACCACCCCGGTCGCGCTCGGCGCCGGTGTCCTGCCGCTCGCGGAGTGCGTGGAGGTCCTCTCCCGGCACGGCTGGGACGGCTGGCTGTGCTGGGAGTACGAGAAGCGGTGGTACGAGGCGGCGGCGCCGCTGGAGGAGCTGCTGGAGGCGGGGCGCGAGCACCTGGCCCGACTGCTGAACGACTCCGCCTGACGCGATTATTCGGTGGCTGCGGCGGGGACGGCCGGATACCGTCCCCGGGTGCATCAGCCCACCCCCGCTCCGCTCCCCGCGTCATGAGCCTCAGCCGTACGTTCCTCGATGTACGGCCCCTGCGCACCTCGCCGGTCTTCCGGCGGCTGCTGTTCGGGCGCACGGTGTCCACGCTGGGCACCTTCATGACCATGGTGACCGTCATGTACCAGGTCTGGGACATGACCCACAGCACGGTCTGGAGCGGCGCGGTCGGCGTCGCGCAGGCGGTGCCGATGGTCGGCGTCAGCCTGTTCGCGGGTTCCTGGGTCGACCGGGCCGACCGGCGCCGGGTGTACCTCACCGGCACCGTCGGCTCGGCGGTCTGCTCCCTGCTGCTGGCCGTACAGGGCTTCGCCGGGCACGCGCCGGTGATGGTCATCCTGCTGCTGGTCGCGGCGCAGACCTCCTTCGCCGCGCTCGGCGCCCCGGCCGCCGGAGTGTTCGTGCCGAGACTGCTGCCCCGCGAGCAGGTGCCCGCCGGTCTCGCGCTCCAGCAGGTCACCGGTCAGGCGATGATGCTGGTCGGCCCGGCCGTCGCCGGGGTCGTGCTCGGCTGGTGGGGCATCGGCGTCTGCTACCTCCTGGACACCCTGAGCTTCTCGATGTCCTTCTACGGCGCCTACGGCCTGCCCGCGCTGCCGCCCGAGGGCGAGAAATCCCGGCCCGGGGTGCACGGCGTCCTGGACGGGCTGCGCTTCCTGACCGGCCACCGGGTGGTGCGCGGCGCCCTGCTGACCGACCTGGCCGCCACCGTCCTGTCCATGCCGGTGAGCCTGTTCCCGCTGGTCAACGAGGAGCGCTTCGGAGGTGACCCGCGCACGCTCGGCCTGTTCCTGTCCGCGCTCGCCGTGGGCGGTGTCGCCGCGACGGTGTTCTCCGGCCCGGTGACCCGGCTGTCCCGTCCCGGGCCGGTGATGCTGTGCGCGTCGGCGACCTGGGGCGCGGCCCTTGCGCTGTTCGGCCTGACCACCAGCGCGTGGGCGGGCCTCGGCATCCTGGCGCTGGCCGGCGCGGCGGACGCCCTCGCCGTTCTCTCCCGCACGACCATCGTCCAGACCCGCACCCCTGACGCCCTGCTCGGCCGGGTCACGGCCGCCGAGACGATTGTCGGCCAGGCGGGCCCGCACCTCGGCAACCTGCGCGGCGGCCTGGTCGCGGGCTGGAGTTCGGGTGTGACGGCGCTGATCACGGGCGGTCTCATGTGCGTGGCGGCGGTGGGGTACGTCGGGGCGAGCACACCGCAGTTGCGGGCGGTTCCGGCTACGGACGAGGTGTGATCCTCGCGTCCGGGTCCAGGCACCAGTCCAGTACGGCGGGCCAGGCGCCGTAGCCGGCGTCCAGGTCGAGGTGGGCGGCGCCGGGGAGGATGTCGGCGGCGATGCCGAGCGGCTCACCGAAGGTCTCGCGCGCCCCCTCCGGGCAGTACGGGTCGTCGTCGCCGGCGACCAGGCGGGTGGAACCGGGGAGGGTGAAGTCGAGCGCGGGCGGGGCGAAGGCGGCGATCTCCGGATGCCGTACGACGACGGAGGCGGAGGGCGGGGAGACGAGCAGCACACGGTCGGCGGACCCGTGCTTAACGAGCCCGCGCGAGACGGCGTGCAGCCACAGCAGGGCGGAGGCGCTGTGGGCGAGGACGACACGCTCCCCGGTGGCGGGCAGTGCGCCGAGATGCCGGGTGAGCTCGGCGAGCCAGGTGTCGAGGCCGGGGTCGTCGGGGTCGGGGAGCTGGGGGTAGGCGACATGGTGGCCGAGGTCGGTGAGGCGGTCGGCGAGCCAGTACTGCCAGTGCTTCTCGGGCCGGTGGTTCTCCCAGCCGTGGAGGATGAGGTAGGCGGTCATGGTGTCGATGGTTCCGATCACCGGCGCGCAGGTCCAGTTAATCTTTTACGGTGGAACCAGTAAGCGATCCCTTCACCATCGACCTGCGTCGACTGACCGTCCTGCGTGAGCTCCAGCGCCGGGGCAGTCTGGCGAGGACGGCGGAGGCCCTGCATCTCACCCCGTCCGCCGTCTCCCAGCAGATCGCGGCACTGGCGCGCGAAACGGGCGTAGCGCTGACGGAGAAGGACGGCCGAGGCGTGCGGCTGACCGGTCAGGCGCGCGTGCTGCTGGCCCACGCCGAGGCGATCGCGGCCCAACTGGAGCGGGCGCGGGCCGACTTGGCGGCGTACGGCGAGGGCGGGCGGGGGTCGGTGACGATCGGCTGTCTGTCGAGCGGGGTCCTCGGGCTGCTGCCGGGTGTGCTGCGGGCGTTGGCCGAGCGCCTGCCGCGGGTCCGTGTGGACGTGGTCGAGTCCGAACCCCCGGACCTGTTCACGGCGTTGGACGGCGGCCAGGTGGACGTGGCGGTGGCGGTGCATTTCGCGGCGGCGCCTGCGCACACCGATGCCCGCTACAGCCGCACCGAGCTGTTCACCGACGTCATGGACATCGCCGTCCCGGCCGGGCACCGCCTCGCCGGGCGCGGCCGGATCGCACTGCGTGAACTGGCCTCCGACGCCTGGATCGTGGGGGACGCCCGAAGCTGCGTCGGCGCGGTGGCGCGGTCGGTGTGCGCGGCGGCCGGGTTCACGCCGGACATCCGGCACGCGGTGAACGACTGGAGCGCGCTGGCGGCGCTGGTCGAGGCGGGCCAGGGAGTGGCGCTGGTCCCGCGCCTGGTCCGCGCGACGTACGCCCACCGGGACCTGGCGTTGCTGACGACGGAGGACGAGGCACCCCCGTCCCGCCACGTCTTCGCGGCGGTGCGGACGGGTGCGGAGGGGGATCCGGTACTGGCGACCGTACTGGATCAACTCCGGCTGTCCGGCGGGGAGTTGACCGGCCCTGGATCACGCCAGGACACGCATTAGGAACGGTCGCACCGCATCCGGGACGCAGGCGTCCACATCGTCCACCGTGACATCGCGCAACAGCACCGATCAGCCCCTCCGTGCCACGAACCCCGCCACTCGCTCCTCCAGCCGTTTCCGGCATTCGGGCCACTCCTGGGCCGTGATGGAGAAGATCGCCGAGTCCCGCAGCCGTCCGTCCTCGCCGGGTGCCCAGGAGCGGGACCAGTTGCGCAGGACGCCCTCGAAGCGGGCGCCGACGCTCTGGATCGCGGCGCGGGAGCGGTCGTTGCGGGCGTCGGTCTTCAGGTCGACGCGGGCGACGCCCCACTCCTCGAAGGCGTGCCGGAAGAGCAGCAGCTTGGCCTCGGCGTTGATGCCGGTGCCCTGTGCCGAGGCGGCCAGCCAGGTGAAGCCGACCTCGACGGCGTCGAGTTGGTCGTCGGAGCGCCAGCACCGCGGCTCCCAGAACGACGTCGCCCCGACCGCCCGCCCGGTGGCCACCGAGACCTGAGCGTAGGGCGCCAGCCGTCCCGTCGCCGCCCGCGCGAGCTGCGCGTCGACGTAGTCGGCGACCTCGTCGGCCCTGGGCACCCATGTGAACGCGTATGTACCGCGGTTCTCCTCCGCCGCCACGGCCAGGTCCGCCGTGTGCCCGTGGTCCAGCGGTTCCAGGCGTACCGACTCGCCTGCCAGGACCGGCCCTTCCAGCTGGAAACTCAACGCCCGTTCATCCCCCGATGTTCGTTCGCAGTGCGGCGAACGCCTCATGGAAACCGGGGAAAGTCTTCCGTACACAGCCGGGGTCGTCGAACGAGATTCCGGGGACCCTGAGGCCGGTGACCGCGAAGGACATGACGATGCGGTGGTCGCCGTACGACGTCACCCGAGTCCCGGTGGCTGCTCCGGGCCGGATCTCGATCCAGTCCGGGCCGGTCGCCACCCGCACGCCCATCCGGCGCAGGTTCTCCGCGCAGGCCTCCAGCCGGTCGCACTCCTTGACGCGGGTGTTGGCCACGTCCTCGATGCGGACCGGGCCGGAGGCGAACGGCGCGATCGCCGCGAGCGTCGGCATGGTGTCGGAGATGTCCCGCATGTTGACCGTCAGGCCGCGCAGTTCGCCGGTGCCCCGGACCGTGGTGGCGTCGGCGCCGACGGACACCCGCGCGCCCATCCGCCGCAGTACGTCCACGAAGCCGAGGTCGCCCTGGAGCGCGCCGGCGCCCAGGCCGGGGACCGTCACCTCGGCGCCCGGCGTGATCGCCGCCGCCGCGAAGAAGTAGCTCGCCGTGGACGCGTCCGGCTCGATCGCGTAGGTCGTGGCGCGATAGCCGCCCGGCGGGACCACGAAGACGTCGCCCTCCCTCGCCACCTCCACCCCGAACGCCCGCATCATCGCGAGGGTGATCTCGACGTACGGCGCCGACACCAGGTCGGTGACGCGGATGCGCAAACCCCGGCGGGTCAGGGGGCCGAGCAGCAGGAGCGCGGTGAGGTACTGGGAGGACTGGCCCGCGTCCAGGACCACGTCTCCCCCCTCGACGCCCGCCGCCCGTACCGTCAGCGGATGGTGGCCCTCCGCCTCCTCGTGGCGCAGGTCCACGCCCAGATCCCGCAGTGCACGCGACAGGGGCAGCAGCGGCCGCCGGCGCATCTGGGGCGAGGCGTCGAAGCGGTAGGTGCCGTGGCCGGCCGCGGCCAGGGTGGGCAGGAAGCGGGCGGTCGTCGCGCCGTCACGGCAGTACACGTCCGCCTCGGCGGCCGCCGGTCCCTGCGGGCGGCCGTCCACCTGCCAGGTGTCCGGCGTGCGGCCCACCCGGTAGCCGAGCCGGACCAGGCCCTCGGCGAAGCCCTCCGTGTCGTCCGAGCGGAGGGGGCGTACCAGGGTGGTCACTCCGTCGGCCGCGGCGGCCAGGAACAGGGCGCGGGCGGTGATGGACTTGGAACCGGGGAGGGAGAGGGACTGCGGGGCGGGCGTGTCGACGGGCATGACGCTCATGATCGCCCAGGACCGCCCCCGACGCCGGGACGTCCACGGGATGGACCTGGGAGTCACCCCGGTGCGTCGACCGCGGCTCAGCCTCTCGGGCGCCGCTTCCACCGGTCGTCCGGAAGCGGCGACTTCCGGTCCGTCTGCACCTGGAGCTCGACGTACGAGTCCGCGGCCGTCCCGTGCCACACCTCGTCGTGCGCGGCCAGCGCCCCGCGCAGGGCCCCGCCCGCCGTCCCGCGGCGCCGGACGTGCCGGGCCAGCAGGGTGAAGAGGGCAAGGGTCACGGCAAGACCGGCGAGGACGGTCAGGAGAGTCAGCGACTGGCTCATGCGCCGACCCTACGCCGGGAGCGCGGTCGGCCCCATGGGCCGACTCATCCGTCCCGTCGGTCCCGGCTTCACCAACTTGGGGAAAACGGGCGGGAGTCGGGAACCCCGCCCCACCCCCGCTCGTCCAACCCGCGAGCTGCCGGAGAGTCACCGCGGTACGGCGTCGGCCTCGCTGCTGGCTGCGAACGCTGACCAACCCTCTCCTGCGTACCGCGGCCGGCAGCACGCCGTCATCGGCGCGCCCCCCTCCAACAGCGCCGATGGCGGCCCCCTCCGGTTACTGTGCACTCCCTTGACTGGCGGAAACTTCCCGGTTATTGGTGACTTCTCGGAAGTTTCCTTCAGCGGATCACCTCCGGAAGGAGCGCACGTGCCCTCCAGACGTACCGTCCTCGCCGCGACGGCAGGCGTCGCCGCCACACTCGCCGTGAGCGGGACCGCATACGCCGACGACAAGAAGCTCCGCTCCCTCATCTCCCGTATGACGCTCCAGGAGAAGGTCGGCCAGCTCTTCGTGATGCGGGTCTACGGCCACTCCGCCACCGTCCCCGACCAAGCCGACATCGACGCCAACCTCAAGGAGATCGGTGTCCGTTCGGCCGCGGAGATGATCGCCAGGTACCGGGTGGGCGGGATCATCTACTTCACCTGGGCGCACAACACCCGTGATCCGCACCAGATCGCCGACCTGTCCAACGGCATCCAGAAGGCGTCACTGGAACAGCCCCGCGGGCTGCCCGTCCTCATCTCCACCGATCAGGAGCACGGGATCGTCTGCCGGGTCGGCGAGCCCGCCACCCTCTTCCCGGGTGCCATGGCCGTCGGCGCCGGTGGTTCACGCAAGGACGCCCGCGCCCTCGGCCGTATCGCCGGGCAGGAGCTTGGGGCCATCGGCATCCGGCAGAACTACTCCCCCGTCGCCGACGTCAACGTCAACCCGGCGAACCCGGTCATCGGCGTCCGCTCCTTCGGGGCCGACCCGCAGGCCGTCGCCGGGCTCGTCGCCGCCGAGGTCGCCGGATACCAGGGCTCCGGGGTCGCCGCCACCGCCAAGCACTTCCCGGGGCACGGGGACACCGCCGTCGACAGTCACTACGGCTTCCCCGTCATCACCCACAGCCGAGAACTGTGGGAGAAGCTGGACGCCGTCCCCTTCCGGGCCGCGATCCGCGCCGGCATCGACTCGGTCATGACCGCACACATCCAGTTCCCGGCCCTCGACCCCTCCGGCGACCCGGCCACCCTCTCCCGCCCGATCCTCACCGGCATCCTGCGCGGCGAACTCGGCTACGACGGTGTCGTGGTCACCGACTCCCTCGGCATGGAGGGCGTCCGGCAGAAGTACGGCGACGACCGCGTCCCCGTCCTCGCCCTCAAGGCCGGTGTCGACCAGCTCCTCAACCCGCCCTCCCTGGACGTCGCGTGGAACGCCGTCCTGAAGGCCGTACAGGACGGCGAGCTCACCGAGGCACGGCTGGACGAGTCGATCCTGCGCATCCTGCGCCTCAAGGCCCGGCTGCGGCTCTTCGAGTCGCCCTACGTCAGCCAGGGCGGCGTCACCCGGGCCGTCGGCACCCCGGGCCACCTCGCCGCGGCCGACCGGATCGCCGAGCGGACGACGACCCTGCTGGTCAACGAGAAGCGGCTGCTGCCCCTGTCCCGGCGCACCCACCGCAAGCTGCTCGTCGTGGGCGCCGACCCCGCCTCCCCGTCCGGTACGACGGGCCCGCCGACCGGAGTCCTCGCCACCGCCCTCACCGGACTGGGATTCACGGCCACCGCCCTGTCGACCGGTACGGCCCCCTCGGCGGCCACCATCGCTCAGGCCGTCGCGGCGGCACGGGACGCGGACGCGGTGATCGTGGGGACGTACAACATCACGGCCGCCCAGAAGGCGCTCGTGGAGCAGCTCGTGGCGACCGGGCGGCCGGTGGTCGCGGTCGCGATCCGCAATCCCTACGACGTGGCCCAGCTGCCCGGCGTCCCGGCCTGCCTGGCGACCTACTCCTGGACCGACGTCGAACTGCGGGCGGCCGCGCGGGTGATCGCCGGAAGGACGGCACCGCGCGGGAGGCTGCCGGTGCCGGTGCAGCGGGCGGACGACCCGGCGAAGGTGCTGTACCCGGTCGGGTACGGGCTGTCGTACGGCCGGTAGCGCGCGGGGCGTAGTTTCCCGTACGACTCACAACTCGTACATCGCCCCCGAAAGGCGCAAAGGACCCCACACGCCTGGCGTGGCCCCGCCGCGAAGGTCACGCTGGACGCGGGGGTAGTCCGGGGGGATGGCGATGCGCGACAGGTTGTCCACGGGGGTGGTGTGCGTACTGGCGGCGCTGCTCGCCGCCCTGCTGACGGGGTGTACGCAGTCGGCGGCGGGCGGGGAGACCGACAAGGCGCCCTCCGCCACGGCCTCCGCCTCGCCGTCCGTCACCCGGGCCTCCGGCTTCGGCGCGGTGTTCCTCGCGGTCGACGAGTGCAGTTCCTTCGGCAAGGCCAGCTTCACCGAGGTGCCCTGCACCAGTGAGCGGGCGGCGGCGCGGGTCGTGGCCCGGCACGACGGGACCACGGCCGGCGGGCCACCCTGCCCGGCCACCACCGACTTCGTGCTGCACATCAGTGAGCAGAGTCAGATCTCCGACGAGGACGGCGACGGGGCGGTACCGCAGGGGTACGCCTGCATGCGCAACCTGCAGCCGCCGCACCCCGGCGACCCCGGCGGCGGGGGCGGCCCGCGGACCATCGTCGGCGACTGCGTGTACGGCTCGGGCAGCGGGCAGGTCAGGGAGACCGCGTGCGACGGCACGGGAGAGAAGAAACCGCAGTACAAGGTGGTGAAGGCGGTCGCCCGGCGCGGTTCCTGCCCCCTGTCGACGGCCCTGTACGTCCAGCTCGGCGGACCTCAGCCGGTGGGTTGCGCCCGGCCGTTGTGATCCCGGCCGGGCGCGGCGAGCGGACCGCGGACTACGGGCGCAGGGTGGGCTCGCGTTCCACGTCCCGTACGTCCAGCTTCCGGTCGAACTTCGCGAGCGGCTTCGCCTCGGTCACGGCGGTGGCCGGGACGCCCGCCCAGGCCAGGATCCTGGCCGTGGCGAAGGCCTTCTGGTCGGCGACCAGGCCGGCGACGTTCGCCCCGTGGTTCATGCCGGGCGCGGTGAACACGTAGGCGTCCTTCGCTCCCTTGTCGACGCGGAACCGCTCCGCGCCCCACGGGTCGTTCTGGCCGTAGACGTACAGCATGTGGTGGGCGTTGTTCCGCACCCAGTTGTCCACGTCCCGCATCGCGTACGGCTGGAACTTCGTCGGGATGTCCCTCGGGATGAAGTTGCGCGGCGGCTGGTAGCCGTAGCGGATGTACTTCCTCTCGATGTGCGGGAACTCGATCGTCGGCGCGCCGAGCTGGGTGGCCGCCTGGTAGTAGTACGGGGTGTACGTCTCCAGACCCTGGTCGGCATAGGCGGAGAAGCCGGAGATGGTGTCGACGGAGTTCCAGATCTGGTCGTCGGTCGCGGTCTTGGCGTCCGGCGGGATCAGTTCGTCGTCACCGCAGTTGGCCAGCAGGTTGTACTGCCAGAAGCCCCAGACGTAGTCGAGGACGACGGCCTCGTACGCCTTGTCCAGGCTGCCGACGGTGGTGAAGGTGAGGCCCTCCGCCGCCGCGTAGTCGGCGTACTTCTTCTCCAGCGGCTCGCGCCGGACCAGGGCCTCGCGCTGCACCGCGTTCAGCCGGTCGCGGCACTCCTTGGTGCCGACCTTCTCGAAGAAGCGGTCGTAGGCCGAGTCCTCGTTGTTCACCACGTCGTTCGGGGCCACGTAGGCGACGACGCCGTCCATGTCGCGCGGGTAGAAGCGCTCGTAGTAGGTGGCGGTCATGCCGCCCTTGGAGCCGCCCGTGGAGAGCCAGTTCTTCGAGTAGATCTTCTTCAGCGCCTTGAAGATGCGGTGCTGGTCACTGGCGGCCTGCCAGATGTCCAGCTTGCTCCAGTCGGCCGGGGCGGGCCGGGAGGGCGTGAAGAAGCGGTACTCCATGGAGACCTGGTTGCCGTCCACGATCTGGGTCGGCTCACTGCGGCGAGGCGTGGTGGAGACGTTGTAGCCGCCGGTGTAGAAGACCGTCGGCCGGCTCACGTCCTTGTGCAGCACGGTGATGCGCTGCTGGAACGTGCCCTTGGACGGGTGCCGGTGGTCGACCGGCTGGGTGTAGTTGAGCACGAAGAAGCGGTACCCGGTGTACGGCTTCTCCTCGATCAGGCTCATCCCCGGGACGGCGAGGAGCTGATCCTTGATGTCGGTGGTGGCACCGGTGCCTCTGGCCTCCGGCTCGGCGGCGGTGGCCGCCCCCGCCGTGCCGACCGTGCCTATGAGCACGACCAGCGTGAGAAGCCATCTGAGCGCCTTGCGCATGCACCCTCCCCTGTGAGTACAGATGTGCGCCGGACGCTAGCGGCGCAAGTCCGGTCCGCACCAGGGGATATGACACCTCGATGGGGAAAACCCTGTGAGGAATCTGTGTGTCGGGACCGGACCCTGTCCGTCAGAGCCGGATCCAGCCGTCCGAGTCGTACCTGCCCCGGCCCACCCCGCCCTTGATCCACACCTTGCGCTGCCCGGCGTGCACGGTGACCGGACCGGCCCGGTACTTGTACCGGCCCGCGTCCTCGACCGGCCGCAGCCCGTACGCCCGCAGACTCACCATCATGTACTGGCGGGCCCCTGGACGCTTGGGAAGTGTGATCGCGCACACGTAACCGCGCCGCTTGTAGACCTCCACCGTGCCGGTGGAGAACGGGAACGACCTGACCTTGCGTCCCGCGCACGACGAGGCCGCGGCGTGCGCCTGCCCCGGCACGGCGACCCCGAGCATCCCGGCCGCCGCCGTCACGGCCAGCCCCACCGCCAGCCTCCGTATCGCTCCACTCTTCACTGCCGTCCCTCCCGCAGCTCTTCCGGGCGTACAGGTGTACGGACGCACAACGTATGTCGGACGGTTGCACGACCGTCAGCGGGACACCTCGACCGGCTCCCCTACGAAGGTCCGCCACAACTCGGCGTACCGTCCGTCCCGTGCGAGCAGCTCGTCGTGGGTGCCGTCCTCCACCACGCGGCCATGATCCATCAGGACGACCCGGTCGGCGCGGGCCGCGGTCGTCAGGCGGTGGGCGACGACGAGCGTGGTGCGGCGGCCCGCGATGCGGTCGGTGGCCTGGTTGACCTGGGCCTCGGTGGCCAGGTCCAGGGCGGCCGTGGCCTCGTCCAGGAGCAGGATGTCCGGGTCGACCAGCTCGGCGCGGGCCAGGGCGATCAGCTGGCGCTGGCCCGCCGAGAGGTTGCGGCCGCGCTCGGCGACCTCGTGGAGGTAGCCGCCCTCCAGCGTGGCGATCATCTCGTGGGCGCCGACCGCGCGGGCCGCCGCCTCGACCTCGGCGTCGGTGGCGTCCGGTCGGCCGTAGGCGATGGCGTCGCGGACCGTGCCCTGGAAGAGGTAGGCCTCCTGGGGGACCACGCCGAGGCGGTGGCGGTAGGACGTCAGGTCCAGGGCGCGCAGGTCCGTGCCGTCGACCGTGACCCGGCCGCCCGTCGGGTCGTAGAACCGGGCCACCAGCTTGACCAGCGTGGACTTGCCCGCGCCGGTCTCGCCGACGAAGGCGACCGTCTGACCGGCGGGGATCTTCAAGTCGACGCCACCGAGGGCCTCCTCGTCGTCGCCGTACGCGAAGTGCACGTTCTCGAAGGCGACTTCGCCCCGCAGGGAGAGGACCTCCTGCGGCTCCTCGGCCGCCTTCGTGGACGTCGGTTCCTGGAGCAGCTCCTGGATGCGACCCAGGGAGACGGTCGCCTGCTGGTAGCCGTCGAAGACCTGGGAGAGCTGCTGGACCGGGGCGAAGAACAGGTCGATGTAAAGGAGGTAGGCGACCAGGGCGCCGGTCGTCAGGGTCGCCGCGTCCACCCGGCCCGCGCCCGCGATGAGTACGGCCGCGGCGGCGACGGAGGACAGCAGCTGGACGAAGGGGAAGTAGATCGAGATCAGCCACTGGCCCCGGATACGGGCCTGGCGGTAGCTGTCGCTGCGCTCCGCGAAGCGTGCCCCGCCGTCCCGCTCCCGGCGGAACGCCTGCACGATCCGCAGCCCCGACACCGACTCCTGAAGGTCGGCGTTGACCAACGAGACGCGTTCACGGGCGAGTTCGTACGCCTTCACGCTCGCCTTGCGGAAGAAGTAGGTGGCGATGATCAGCGGCGGCAGGGTCGCGAAGACGACCAGGGCCAGCTGTACGTCGAGCACCAGAAGGGCGACCATGATGCCGAAGAAGGTCACGACGGAGACGAAGGCGGTGACCAGTCCGGTCTGGAGGAACGTGGAGAGGGCGTCGACGTCCGTCGTCATCCTCGTCATGATCCGGCCGGTCAACTCCCGCTCGTAGTAGTCGAGTCCGAGCCGCTGGAGCTGGGCGAAGATCTTCAGACGCAGGGAGTAGAGGACCCGTTCGCCGGTGCGTCCGGTCATCCGGGTCTCGCCGATCTGGGCGGCCCACTGGACGAGGACCGAGAGCAGGGCGAGCAGGGTCGCCGTCCAGACCGCGGCCGTCGCCATCCGCGAGACACCGTCGTCGATGCCGTGCCGGATCATCACGGGGAGGAGGAGGCCCATGCCGGCGTCCACCGCCACCAGGCCCAGGCTGATCAGCAGCGGGCGTCCGAAGCCCCGCAGCAGCCGTCGCAGGCCGTACGACTCCTCGGGCGTGACCGCGCGTGCCTCGTCGATGTCGGGGATGTCCGTCGCCGGCGGCAACGCGTCGACCTCGGCGAGGAGTTCGGGGGTGGCCGGGGTGCCGGCGAGCGCCAGGTCCTTGGGCTCGCGGTCACCGGTCCACAGCCGGGGCGTCACCCCGCGCTCGGCGTCGAACTCCGCGTCCAGCTCGTCGCGTACGGAGGTGTCCTCCTGTACGGCGACCGGCTGGGCGTGGCCCGGGGAGACGCCGCCGAGGCCGTCGGGGTCGGTGAGCAGGCGGCGGTAGAGCGGCGACCGGAGCTGGAGTTCCTCGTGGGTGCCGATCTCGGCGAGGCGGCCGTTCTCCAGGACGGCGATGCGGTCGGCGAGGTTCAGGGTGGAGCGGCGGTGGGCGATGAGGAGGGTGGTGCGGCCCTCCATGACATGTTTCAGGGCCTCGTGGATCTCGTGCTCGACCTGCGCGTCCACGGCGGAGGTGGCGTCGTCCAGGACGAGCAGGCGCGGGTCGGTGAGGATCGCCCGGGCGAGCGCGACGCGCTGGCGCTGGCCGCCGGAAAGGGTGAGGCCGTGCTCGCCGACCGTGGTGTCGTAGCCCTCGGGGAGCTCGGTGATGAAACGGTCCGCCTGGGCGGCGCGGGCGGCCTTCTCGACCTCTTCCTGCGTCGCGTCGGGTCGGCCGTACGCGATGTTGTTGCGGACGGTGTCCGAGAACAGGAAGGAGTCCTCGGGGACCAGGCCGATCGCCGCCCGCAGGGAGTCCAGGGTGAGCTCGCGGACGTCATGGCCGCCGATCAGGACGGCGCCGTGGGTGACGTCGTAGAAGCGCGGCAGGAGCAGGGAGACCGTGGACTTGCCCGAGCCGGAGGAGCCGACGACCGCGAGGGTCTCGCCGGGGCGGATCTCGAAGGAGAGGCCGTCGAGGACCTTCCGGCCGTCCTCGTAGCCGAAGGACACGTCGTCGAACTCGACGGTGGCCGGTGCGTCGGCGGGGAGCTCCTTGGTGCCGTCCTTCAGGTACGGCTCGGTGTCGATCAGCTCCAGGACGCGCTCGGTGCCGGCGCGGGCCTGCTGGCCGACGGTGAGGACCATGGCGAGCATGCGGACCGGACCGACGAGCTGGGCGAGGTAGGTGGAGAAGGCGACGAAGGTGCCCAGGGTGATGTGACCGCGGACCGCGAGCCAGCCGCCGAGGGCGAGCATCGCGACCTGGCCGAGGGCGGGGACGGCCTGGAGGGCCGGGGTGTACTTCGAGTTGAAGCGGATCGTGCGCAGCCGGCCCGCGTACAGGCGGCGGCCGACCTCCCGGAGCTTCCCGGTCTCCTGGTCCTCCTGCCCGAAGCCCTTCACCACGCGTACGCCGCTGACGGCGCCGTCGACCACGCCCGCGACGGCGGCGGCCTGGGCCTGGGCGTACCAGGTGGCGGGGTGCAGCTTGGAGCGGGAGCGCTTGGCGATCCACCACAGAGCCGGGGCGACCGCCAGGGCGACCAGGGTGAGCGGGATCGACAGCCAGGCCATCACGATCAGGGAGATCAGGAAGAGGGCGAAGTTGCCGATCGTCATCGGCAGCATGAAGAGCAGGCCCTGGATCAGCTGGAGGTCGCTGGTGGCGCGGCCGACGACCTGGCCCGTGGACAGCTCGTCCTGGCGGCGGCCGTCGAGGCGGGTGATCGTGCCGAACATCTCCGTGCGCAGGTCGTGCTGCACGTCGAGGGCGAGGCGGCCGCCGTAGTAGCGGCGGATGTAGGTGAGGACGTAGACGAGGACCGCCGCCACGATCAGGGCGCCGGCCCAGGGGGCCATGTCCCGGGTGTGGTCGCCGATGACGTCGTCGATGATCACCTTGGTGATCAGGGGGACGATCGCCATGACGGCCATGCCGCCGAGGGAGGAGCCCAGGGCGAGGACGACGTCCTTGGGGTAGCGCCAGGCGTACCCGGCCAGTCGTCGTGCCCATCCCCGTTGCGGTTCCACGCGGTGCCCTCCGGTTTGCCCGTCGTCCTGATCTACCGGAAAGCACCAACGCGGACAGGGGCGGATTTCATCCCTCCGCACCCTCTTCGAGCGTCAGACCCGCACCCGCAGGTAGTAGAAACGGGTCGTCTGCACCGCGTTCTGGTTGTCGTCGCTGACCAGGAGAACCTTCAGGCGGCCCTTGTCCCGGCCCGTGATCGCCATGCCCTCGATGTTGTCCAGCAGCGGGTTCGGCTGGGGCTGCTTCGCCGTCGCCCCCAGGGTCGGGCAGCTCGCGATGTCCGTGAGCAGGGTCTTGCCGATCAGGCGTACGCCGGACTGACCCGTGAGGTTCTCGATGCCGCTCGTGTCCGTGGCGTGGCGGGGGTCGGCCAGGTAGAGGCGGACCGTATTGCCGACGCCCGCGGTGAAGCCGCGCTCCAGGACGAGGAGGCGGCCGTCGGGCAGGGCCTGGACCTCGGGGACGCCGAGGAAGGCGGCGTCGGTGCGGTAGGCGTACTGGGCGCCGAGCTTCCAGCTCCTTCCGTGCCGGTCCCAGGTCTGGAAGCGGACGGTGCCGGCCGTGTCGCCGGAGAGCGCGTACTCCATGGCGGCGAGCAGGGTGCGGCCGCCGTTCATGAGGGTCAGGCCCTCGAAGGTCTGGTTGGCGGTGGCGCGGCCCGCCGGGGCGACCTGGAGGGAGGCCGGGACGGGGAGCCGGTCGAGGATACGGCCGTCCACGCTGTAGCGGCGGACCGACGGCTCGGTCTCGGAGGTGATCAGCCGGGTGCCGTCCTTGTCGATCACCAGTCCCTCGGAGTCCAGCGCGGCGCCGTTCTCGTCGGCGAGCGGGACGACCGACTGCGGCGCGAGGGTCCTCGCGTCCAGGTCGAAGAGGGCGGAACGGTCCGACAGAGCGACGAGCGAGCCGTCCCGGTCCACCGCGAGCGCGGAGAAGTTGCCGACGAAGGTGCCGTCGTACGTCGTCTTGTCGAGCGCGTCGGAGAAACGGTCGAGGGAGACGGACGGGGAGCAGGCACGGCTCACCGGAACCGGGGCCGAGGCGACGGCGGGTCCTGCCGCGGTCAGGCAGGTCGCCGCCGCCAGGGCCGCGGTGGTGGTCGCGAGTACGGTTCTCAGGTGCATGGGCGTCACCGTAGGGCGGGCCGGTGACGTCCGGGAGTCCGGCAGGCGTCAGCTCGCCGCGAGATCCCGGTGGATGACCTTGGCGACGCCCTGGATCGTGGTGACGCCGTAGTTCATGGTGCTGTTGCCGTGCGTGAGCACCGTGATCATGTAGTCGTGGCCGCCGCCCTTGAAGGTGCCGACGCTGTGCACCCGCCAGCCGTGGGTGGAGCGCTGGAGCCAGCCGTTCTTGACGTGCCAGGAGATGCCCGAGCCGGCGCCGTACGGTGTGCCCCAGCGCTGCGACGAGATGACCTGGCCCATCAACTTCAGGATGTAAGCACGCGCGTTGTCGCTCAGGACCGTGTTCTTCGCGGTGACCAGCTTGAGCAGTTTCTGCTCGTCGGTGACGGTGATCTGGGTCAGGCCCCAGTAGCCGTTGGCGCCGGGCTTGGTCTGGGTCATACCGGCCGCGGAGAGGAAGCCCTTGATCTTCGTCAGGCCCAACTGCCGCCACAGCTTGCTGGTGGCGTCGTTGTCCGACTTGGTGATCATGGCCTTGGCGAGGTTGCTCTCGGTGGTGGTCAGATACCTGTTGTGCTTCTTCGCGTCCCACAGCAGCGTGGCGAGGACGGTCACCTTGACCACGCTCGCGGAGTCGTAGGCGGTGGAGGAACGCAGGGTGCAGGTGGTCTTGGTCGTACGGTCGTAGAGGCCCACGGCGATCGTGCCGGAGCGGTTGGAGACGGCGGACGTGATGTCCCGCTTGAGCTTGTCGGCGAGGCCCGCCTTGGCGGACGTGCAGCTGACGGCCGGCGCGGTTGCCGCGGCGGCCGGAGTGGCGGCGGCGACGCAGGCGGCCAGCGCACCGGCCGCGATCCATTTCGTGTGTCTGAATATCCCCCGTGTCATGCCCAGTTGACTCTCGGGTGCGGGGGAATGGTTGTACGCATGGGGAATGGTTGTGCGAGTCGTTACCTACCCCGTGGCGATTTCACAGGACGGTGCCAGGTACGTCACAGCCCCCACCCAAGCCCCCTCCGCACGATGCCCGGGTGACATCTGCCACCGATCCCCACCCCCACGCCGAGACCGTGTCCCCCGACTGGCCACCGCCGGCCCCGACCGCGGCGCCTCCGGACAGGGCCCCACGCTGGTCGCTGCCCGTGCTGCTCGCGATCCTCGCCCTCGCCGGGGTCCTCTACGGCTGCAACCTGAGCGGGAACAGCCTCAACAGCTTCTACAGTTCCGCCGTCTACAGCGGTACGCAGAGCTGGAAGGCCTGGTTCTTCGGCTCGCTCGACGCGGGGAACTTCCTCACCGTCGACAAGCCGCCCTTCGCGCTCATGATCATGGGGTTGTCCTGCCGGATCTTCGGCTTCGGCACCTGGCAGATGATGCTGCCCGAGATCGCGGCCGCCCTCGGCACCATCTGGATCCTGCACACCTCCGTGAAGCGGGTGTTCGGGCACGCGGCGGCCGCGATCGCCGCACTCGTCCTCGCGCTGACCCCGATCACCGTCGCGATCAACCGGGACAACAACCCCGACACCGTCCTCGTCCTGCTGATGGTCGGCGGCGCGGCCCTCGCCCTGCGCGCGGTGCGCACCGACCGGCTGCTGCCGCTGATCGGCTCCGCGGTCCTCTTCGGGCTCGCCTTCAACACCAAGATGCTCCAGGGCTACATCGCCCTGCCGGCCGTCTTCGCGGTCTACGTGTACGCGTCGAAGCTCGGCTGGAAGAAGAAGGTCGGCAACCTGGCCCTCGCCGCTGTGGCGTTGGCGGTCTCCAGCTTCTGGTGGGCGACGGCGGTCTCGCTCGTGCCCGCCGACGACCGGCCCTACATCGGCGGTTCGACCGACGGCTCCGCCTGGAACCTGATCATGGGCTACAACGGCCTGGGCCGGGTCCTCGGCGGCGAGGGCAACGGCGGAGGCGGGGGTGGTGGCGGGGGCGGCACCTTCGCCGGCACCGCGGGCATCGGCCGGATGTTCAACGACATCCTCGGCGGCCAGATTTCCTGGCTGATCCCCTTCGCCTTCCTCGCGCTCGTCGCCGGCCTGGTGCTGTGCGGCCGCGCCCCGCGCACCGACGCCACCCGCGCCGCGCTGGTGATGTGGGGCGGCTGGCTGGTGCTGCACTACCTGACCTTCGCGATGGCCGAGGGCACCATGCACCCGTACTACACGACCGCGCTCGCCCCGGGCATCGCGGCACTGACCGGCGCGGGCGGCGTCCTGCTGTGGCGCGCCTTCCGCTCCGGTGACGTCCGCTGGTCCTGGGTACTGCCGGCCGGGCTCGCGGTCACCGGCGTCTGGGCGATCGTGCTGCTGCGCCGGGCCACCGGCTGGAACACCTGGCTGTGGCCGGCCGTCGGTGTGGTCATGGCCCTCGCGATCGTGGGCCTTTTCGTCTTCCGTACGGCGGGTTCCAGCACCAGGGCGCGGCTGCTGGGCGTGTCCGTCGCCGCGGCGATCGTGGCGGCCCTCGCGGGCCCGACGGCGTACGCCGCCTCGCCGGCCCTCTCCTCCGCCAGCGGCGGGATGGGCGGCACCAACCCGACGGCCGGTCCGTCGACCGGCGGCGGCATGGGCGGTCCCGGCGGTGGCGGCGGCCGGGGCGGCTTCGGCGGCAACGGTGGTGGGCCGGGCGGTCAGCAGGACGGCACCCGGCAGGGCGGCCAGGCGGGCGGGGAGCTCCCCGGCGGCAACGGCGGCGGTCAGATGCAGCCTGGCGGTGGCGCCGGTGAGCTCCCGCGGGGCGGGGCGCCGGGCGGCACGAACGGGGAGTTCCCGGGCGGTGGCACGGCTCCCGGCGGCGGCCCCAGCGGTGGCGGTGGCGGCATGGGCGGCAGCGTCGACAGCGCGCTGATCTCGTACCTGGAGAAGCACCAGGACGGCGCCAAGTGGCTGCTCGCGGTGTCCAACTCGCAGAGTGCCGGCCAGCTCATCCTCAGCACGCACGAGCCCGTCATCTCGATGTGGGGCTTCACCGGCACCGACCAGGCGATGACCCTCGCCAAGCTCAAGGAGCTGGTGCAGAAGGGCGAGTTGCACTACATCCAGCTCGGCGGCGGTGGCATGGGCGGCAACAGCAGCCTCAGCCAGGAGATCACCAGCTGGGTGCAGAAGAACGGCACCGCGGTGAAGGCGAGCGACTACGGCACGAGCAAGAACTCGACGTCGCAGTCCTCCTCCTCGACCGGCACCTCTACCAGCACCTCGGCGGTCTACCGCCTGGACCCGTCGGACGTCAGCTGAGCAAGTCCCGTTGCGGCGGCCCCCGATCACGCGTCGGGGGTCGCTTTCGCGTGTCAACTCGCGTAGACAAGGCCTGATTTGCCGTTTCAGGTCACCCAATGGACACGTGCCATCCATTTACATGTCCGCATGCTCATGCCACGCTCCCATCTGCCGCCTCCATTCAACCCGCGTAGATGGGACCCCCTTTATGCTGGCGACACGCATCCGCAGCTGGAAGTCGGTGGCGCTCACCACCGCCGCCGTGCTGGTCGGGCTCGCCGCCCCGGTCGTGACCACGACCCCGGCCGCCGCCACGACGACCGCGTACGACGCGACGTACTACAAGAACGCGGTCGGCAAGACGGGCACGAGCCTGAAGACCTCCCTGCACACGATCATCAGCGCCAACGTCTCGAAGATCTCGTACTCCGCGGTCTGGGACGCGCTGAAGGTCACCGACCAGGACCCGAACAACAGCAGCAACGTGATCCTGCTGTACAGCGGTGTCTCCCGCGCCAAGTCCCTCAACGGCGGTGACACCGGCGACTGGAACCGCGAGCACGTGTGGGCCAAGTCCCACGGCGACTTCGGCGAGGTGACCGGCCCCGGTACCGACCTGCACCACCTGCGCCCGGCGGACGTCCAGGTCAACAGCATCCGCGGCAACCTGGACTTCGACAACGGCGGCAGCGCGGTCACGAACGGCGGCGGCAGCACCGTCGACTCCGACTCCTTCGCGCCGCGCGCCGCGGACCGGGGCGACGTGGCCCGCATGATCCTCTACATGGCCGTGCGCTACGACGGCGGCGACGGCTTCGCCGACCTGGAACCCAACGAGAAGGTCGGCAACGGCTCCAACCCCTACATGGGCAAGCTCTCCGTCCTCAAGGCCTGGAACGAGGCCGACCCGCCGAGCGCCTTCGAGGAGAAGCGCAACCAGGTCATCTACGACACCTACCAGCACAACCGCAACCCGTTCATCGACCACCCGGAGTGGGTCGAGGCGATCTGGTAGGAGTTCGGCCCGCCCCGGCTACAGGTGCGTCGGCGCGAACATCCGCAGCACAGCCGGGAGTACGACCACCGAGGGCCCCGGTGACCCGAGCGCCTTCGACAGGTCGTCCGCGAGCGTCTCCGGGGTTGTACGGACCCCGGGGACGCCGAAGGACTCGGCCAGTGCCACGTAGTCCGGGCGGGTCAGCTCGGTCGCCGTGGCCTGGCCGAAGGCCTCCGTCATGTACTCGCGCAGGATGCCGTAGCCGCCGTCGTCGACGATGAGCCAGGTGACGTCGAGGGCGTACTGCTTCGCTGTCGCGAGCTCGGCGATCGAGTACAGCGCCCCTCCGTCGCCCGACACCGCCAGGACCGGGCGGGTCGGATCGGCCACCGCCGCGCCGAGTGCCGCGGGGAAGGCGTAGCCGAGGCCGCCGGCGCCCTGGGCCGAGTGCATGTGGTTGGGGCCCTTGGCGTCGAACGCCGACCAGGCCCAGTACGCGAGGATCGTCATGTCCCAGAAGGACGGCGAGTCGGCGGGCAGCGCCTTGCGGACCGACGCCAACACGTCCTGTTCCAGGGTGAGTTCCTGGGCGGCGATACGGTCGGAGACCTTCGCGAGGACGGTACGGACCCGCTCGGCCGCCTCCGCGTCCTCCCTCGGCGTCACCGTCTCCAGCAGCGCCTGCAACGCCAGTCGGGCGTCCGCGTGGATGCCGAGCGCGGGGTGGTTGGACTCCAGCTTGCCGAGGTCCGCCTCGATCTGGACGACCCGCCCCCGCGGCTTGAACGTGTGGTAGTTCGAGGAGAGTTCGCCGAGTCCCGAGCCGACGACCAGGAGTACGTCCGCGTCCTCCAGGAAGTCCGTGGTGTGGCGGTCCTCGATCCAGGACTGGAGGGAAAGGGGGTGTGTCCAGGGGAAAGCGCCCTTGCCGCCGGGGGTCGTGACGACCGGCGCCTTCAGCCTCTCCGCCAGCTGGCGCAGCTTGCGGGACGCGTCCGCCCGTACGACTCCCCCGCCCGCGATGATCGCCGGGCGGGCGGCGCGGGACAGCAAGTCCGCTGCCACCGCGGTCAGTTCGGGACGCGGAGGCAGCTCCTCCGGGAACGCGTCGCCGCCCGTCACCACCGGGATCGAGGTCTCGGCCAGCAGCACGTCCTGCGGGATCTCCACCCACACCGGCCCGTGCGGGGCGGTCAGCGCCGACTTCCAGGCCGCCTCGATCGCGGACGGGATCTGGGACTGGGCGCGGACGGTGTGGACCGACTTCACCACGCCCCGGAACGAGGCGGACTGGTCCGGGAGTTCATGCAGATAGCCGTGCCGGCCGCCGCCCAGACCCGCGGTCGGGATCTGGCTGCTGATCGCCAGCACCGGCGCCGAAGCGGCGGCCGCCTCCTGGAGGGCGGCCAGGGACGTCAGCGCTCCCGGGCCCGTCGACAGCAGCAGCGGCGCCGCCTCGCCCGTGATCCTGCCGTACGCGTCCGCCGCGAAGCCCGCGTTGTTCTCCACCCGCAGGCCGATGTACCTGAGGTCGGAGCGTCGTAGCGCGTCGAACACGCCGAGCGCGTGCTGGCCGGGCAGGCCGAAGACGGTGGTCGCGCCGAGCGCGGCCAGTGTCTCCACGACCAGGTCTCCGCCGTTGCGGCCGGGAGGAGGGTTGAGCGCAGCGGAGATCTGCGCCTCCGTCGGACGGAGCACCAGGTCGTGGTCGTGAGTCACTGCGCGCGGGCCTCTGCAATCTGGCGGGACATGATCGTGGTCAGTTCGTAGGCGGTGTGGGAGGCCGCCACCGACGTGATCTCCGCGTGGTCGTACGCGGGGGCCACCTCGACGACGTCCGCCGACACCAGGTTGCACGATGCCAGACCCCGCAGGATCTCCAGCAGCTCGCGGGAGGTCATGCCGCCCGCCTCGGGGGTGCCCGTGCCGGGCGCGTGGGCCGGGTCCAGGCAGTCGATGTCGATGGAGATGTAGAGCGGACGGTCCCCGATGCGCTGCCGGAGCTGGTCGGCGACCTCGTCCACGCCGCGCCTCATGACATCCGCGGACGTGACGATGCCGAAGCCCAGCTTGGCGTCGTCGTCCAGGTCCTGCTTGCCGTACAGCGGCCCTCGGGTGCCCACGTGGGAGAGGGCGGAGGTGTCCAGGATGCCCTCCTCGACCGCCCGCCGGAACGGCGTCCCGTGGGTGTACTCGGCGCCGAAGTAGGTGTCCCAGGTGTCGAGGTGGGCGTCGAAGTGCAGCAGGGCGACCGGGCCGTGCTTCTTGGCGACCGAGCGGAGGAGGGGCAGCGCGATGGTGTGGTCGCCGCCCAGGGTCATCAGACGGGCGCCGGTGCCGAGGAGCTCGTCCGCGGCCGCCTCGACCGTCTCCACGGCCTCGTTGATGTTGAACGGGTTCACGGCGATGTCCCCGCCGTCCGCGACCTGCGCCAGCGCGAAGGGGGACGCGTCCTGCGCCGGGTTGTACGGCCTGAGCAGCCGGGACGCCTCACGGATCGCGTTGCCGCCGAAGCGGGCACCGGGCCGGTACGAGACACCCGAGTCGAAGGGCACCCCGACCACGGCGACGTCGGCCCGCCCGACCTCGTCGAGGCGCGGCAGCCGGGCGAAGGTCGCGGGTCCGGCGTAGCGCGGGATACGGGAGGAGTCGACGGGGCCGCGGGGCGTCTCGGGGGAGCTCATGGTCGTGTGCCTTCCTTCTGCCGGTCCAGGTCCTGCCGGTCTGCGTCGACACTAGGTGGCCGGAAAGCGGCTGCGAAGTGTACGTTTCCTCCATTCGAGCGGTACTGGATGGAGGGAACGTCCACCATGCCGGACCCGGCGGTCCCACCCACCCCACCGGTCCCCCTGGCCGCGCTGCTGGCCCGCGAGGATCTGGGGCTGCGGCAGATCGCGGGGCCGTCGGACCCCTCCCGCGTCATCCACTGGGCGCACACCTCGGAGATGGCGGACCCGTACCCGTATCTGCTGGGCGGTGAGCTGCTGCTGACGGCCGGGGTGCACATCCCGGAGGCAGCGGGGTCGGGCACGTACTTCGACGCCTACGTCTCTCGTGTCGTCGCGGTGGGCGGCGCGGCCCTCGGCTTCGGCGTGGCCCCGGTGCACGACACGGTCCCGCCCGCCCTGGTCGCGGCGTGTGAGGCGTACGCGCTCCCGCTGCTGGAGGTCCCGCCCCGCACCACCTTCTCCGCCGTGGCCCGCGCGGTCTGGCAACTGATGGCCCAGGCCCGCCACGCGGAACTCCGCCGCGTGACCGAGGCCCAGCAGAGCCTGGCCGCGGCCGCGTCCCGCCCCGATCCGGTGCCGTCGGTGCTGCGGCAGCTGGCGCAGCGGGTCGAGGGGTGGGCGGTGCTGTACGGGCCGGACGGGGCGGAGGTCGCGGTGGCCGGGCGGCGGCCCGAGGAGGGGCGCGTGCGAGAGGCGTTGGCGGGGCTGGCGCGGATCGTCCGGCCGGCGGCCACGGTTCCGTCGGGCGGATCGGCGCCGGCCGGCTCGGGTGCCATCGCCGGGCCCGGCGGCCGGGCGGCTTTCGCCGCTGCCCGGGCGCCGAGCGGCCGCACGTCCCCGGCCACCGCGACCTATCCCGCCTCCCGGCCCACCCCCACCTCCGCCACCGACACCGTCGCCGGCCTCCACCTCGCCGCCTACTCCCTCGGCACCGGGCACGGCTTCGTCCTCGGCGTCGCAGCGCCCCACCGTGAGCCCGGCGATCACACCATCGCCTCCGTGGCCGCCGTACTCCTGTCGTTGCTCACCGGTGAGCATCAGAGCGGGTCGGGGGCGGCGCGGTCGTCCGCTCTCGTACGGCTGCTGCTGGGCGCCCCGGCGGAGGATGTGGCGCCGCTCCTCGGTGGCGCACGGTGGGTCGTCGTGCACGGCCGGTCCGACACCCACGCCACTCCCGACCCCGTCGCCGCCTCCGCCCTGGGCGCGGCGCTGGGGTCGCCGCTCATCGACGTGGCGCGGGATGTGGTGCGCGTGCTGCTGCCCGCCGACCGGGAACCGGCCCCGCAGCCGGGGTGGACGCTCGGGGTGAGCGCACCCGTCGAGTCGCGGGAGTGGCCCGTCGCCGACGTCCAGGCGGGCCGTGCGCTGGCCCGCGCCCGCGCGACCCGGGCCGGCCTGGTCCGGTACGGGGCCCGTCCCGCCCTCGCCGATCTGGTGCCGGAGGCGGACGCCGACGCGCACGCGCGGGCCCTCCTGGCACCGCTGGCCCCCGCCCTCACCGAGACCCTCCGCAGCTGGCTGTCCCTGCACGGCAGTTGGGACCGTACGGCGGTCGCGCTGGACGTGCACCGCAACACCGTGCGGCAGCGGATCGCGAAGTGCGCGGCGCTGCTGGAGCTGGACCTGGACGACCCGGACGTACGGATGGAGCTGTGGTTCGCGCTGCGCCGGGCATGATCGCGTGACCCGCGTCCCAGCGTGCGGGATGCGCGGCGACGCCGTGAAGACGTGCATCAGAATGGGAGACATGCCGATACCCGGGACACCCAGCCGCGCCGAGCTCGTCGACCACCTTGTGAAGACCCGTATCGCGGGCGAGGTGGCCACCCCGCGGGAGAACAACCTCTCCCACTACCGCCAGCTGGCGAACGGCAACCGCCACTACTGGTTCGGTCTGGAGCTGGGCGACCGCTGGAGCGACGAGCAGGACGTGCTCGCGGTGATGGCGGAGCGGGTGGGCGTCAACGACGACCCGGAGTACCGGTACGGGCAGGACACCATCGACCCGGAGCTGACCGTCGGAGGTCTGGAGCGGATGGCGGCCCGGCTGCGCAAGGCGGCGGACGGGGCGCAGCGGGTGCTGTTCGCCACCGGTCACCCCGGCGGCATGCTCGACGTCCACCACGCCACCGCCGCCGCGCTGCGCACGGCGGGCTGCGAGATCGTCGTCATCCCGGACGGGCTGCAGACGGACGAGGGCTACGTCATGCAGTTCGCGGACGTGGCGGTCCTGGAGCACGGCGCCACCCTGTGGCACACCCACTCCGGCGACCCGATGAAGGCCATCCTCACGGCCCTGGAGCGCGAGGGCCGCCCGCTGCCCGACCTCGTCGTCGCCGACCACGGCTGGGCGGGCTACGCCGGTCAGCACGGCGTGGACTCCGTCGGGTACGCCGACTCCAACGACCCGGCGCTCTTCGTGGGCGAGGCGGAGGGGACGGTCCAGGTGACGGTCCCCCTCGACGACCACGTGGTGAGCCCGCGCTACTACGACCCGATGACGGCGTATCTGCTGAGCGAGGCCGGCCTGTCGTAGGCGGGGCTCACCTGGGCGCCCGGACCACGCCCTCCTGGATCACGGAGACGGCCAGCCGCCCGTCCTGCGTGTAGATGCGGGCCTGGCCCAGGCCCCGGCCGCCCGAGGCCGACGGGGACTCCTGGTCGTACAGGAGCCATTCGTCGGCGCGGAAGGGGCGGTGGAACCACATCGCGTGGTCGAGCGAGGCGCCGACGACGTCACCGACCGCCCAGCCGCCACGGCCGTGCGCGAGCAGGATCGAGTCGAGGAGCGTCATGTCGGAGACGTACGTGGCGAGGACGACGTGCAGCAGCGGGTCGTCCGCGAGCTTGCCGTTGGTGCGGAACCAGACCTGGGAGTGCGGTTCGCGCGGTTCGCCGAACTTTCCGAAGGGCGGCTCGTCGACGTACCGCAGGTCGATCGCCTCGCGGGCCTCCAGGAAGCGCTCCACGACCGTCGGGTCCAGGTGGTCGTAGCCGCGCAGCCGGTCCGCTGAGGTGGGCAGCGTCGCCGGGTCGGGGGCGGCCGGCATGGCGGCCTGGTGGTCGAAGCCGTCCTCGTACCGCTGGAAGGAGGCGGAGAGGGCGAAGATCGGCTGGCCGTGCTGGACCGCGAGTACGCGGCGCGCGGTGAAGGACCGGCCGTCGTTCATGCGGTCGACGGTGTAGACGATCGGCGCGCCCGGGTCGCCGGGGCGCAGGAAGTACGCGTGCAGGGAGTGGGCGAGCCGGTCCTCGGGGACCGTCCGCCCGGCGGCGACCAGCGCCTGCGCCGCGACCTGCCCGCCGAAGACGCGGGGGACGACGGCTGGGCGGGAGTGGCCGCGGAAGATGTCCTCCTCGATCTGCTCGAGGTCGAGCAGATCGAGGAGGTCCTGGAGTGCCTGGCTCATGGAGCTGTTGTACCGGCCGGTGATATCGCGCGGCTTACAGGCCCATGTCCTTCGCGATGATCGTCTTCATGATCTCGCTGGTGCCGCCGTAGATGCGGTTGACGCGGTTGTCCGCGTACAGGCGGGCGATCGGGTACTCGTTCATGAAGCCGTAGCCGCCGTGCAGCTGGAGGCAGCGGTCGATGACGCGGTGGGCGACCTCGGTGCAGAACAGCTTGGCGGAGGCGGCCTCGGCGGGGGTCAGTTCACCGGCGTCGAGGGCTTCGAGGGCGCGGTCGGCGACGGCCTCGGCCGCGTCGACCTCGGCCTGGCAGGCGGCCAGCTCGAACTTGGTGTTCTGGAAGGAGGCGACGGTCTTGCCGAAGACCGTGCGGTCCTGCACGTACTCCTTGGCGAACCGGACGGCGGCCTTGGCCTGCGCGTAGGCGCCGAAGGCGATGCCCCAGCGCTCGGAGGCGAGGTTGTGGCCGAGGTAGTAGAAGCCCTTGTTCTCCTCGCCGAGGAGGTCCTCGACGGGGACCTTGACGTCGACGAACGCCAGCTCGGCGGTGTCGGAGGTCTTCAGGCCCAGCTTGTCCAGCTTGCGGCCGATGGAGTAGCCCTCGGACTTGGTGTCCACGGCGAACAGGGAGATGCCGTGGCGGCGGTCCTCGGCGGTGGGCGCGGAGGTGCGGGCGCAGACGATCACACGGTCGGCGTGGACGCCACCGGTGATGAAGGTCTTCGAGCCGTTGAGGACGTAGTGCGTGCCGTCCTCGGAGAGCTTGGCGGTCGTCTTCATGCCCGCGAGGTCGGAGCCGGTGCCCGGCTCGGTCATCGCGAGGGCCCACATCTCCTCGCCGGTGACGAACTTCGGCAGGAAGCGCTTCTTCTGCTCGTCGGTGGCGAGCATCTTGATGTACGGCAGGCCCAGGAGGACGTGTACGCCGGAGCCGCCGAACTGCACGCCCGCGCGGGCGGTCTCCTCGTACATGACGGCCTCGAACTTGTACGAGTCGATGCCGGCCCCGCCGAACTCCTCGTCCACGCGGATACCGAAGACGCCGAGCTCGGCGAGCTTGTAGTAGAAGTCGCGCGGCGCCTGGCCGGCCTGGAACCACTCGTCGTAGACGGGGACGACCTCGGCCTCGATGAAGGCGCGCAGGGTCTCCCGGAACGCCTCGTGGTCCTCGTTGAACACCGTACGGCGCACCGCCGCCACCTCCACCTGACTGGGTCCATGCCTAAGCGCTTGCTCAGAACATCAAGGTACCGGCGGGTAGGGAGGGGAGTCCAGAGGTGATCCCGTAACGCTCGTCACGCCGCCGCCCACGCACTGGTCACGCCGCCGCTGCCGCGAACGCCCCCCTGGCCATGCGGTGCAGCAGCCCCGCCGTCGCGCCGCGGCCCGGGAGGGAGCCGGGGCGGCCCAGGTGCGGGGTGGAGTTCAGGAGGCCGAAGACGGAGTGCACGGCCGAGCGGGCGGCGGGCTCCGCGAGGCCGGGGTAGACCTCGCGCAGGATCTCCACCCACAGCTCGACGTACTGGCGCTGAAGCTGCCGCACCAGCTTGCGGTCGCTGTCCCGCAGGCGGTCCAGCTCGCGGTCGTGCAGGGTGATCAGGGGGCGGTCGTCGAGCGCGAAGTCGATGTGGCCCTCGATCAGCGAGTCCAGCAGCGCCTCGGGGTCGCCGCCGCCCGACTCGGCGACCCTGCGCTTGCCGCCGGTCAGGAGCTGCCCGCTGATGCCGACCAGCAGTTCCGCCAGCATCGCGTCCTTGCCCGCGAAGTGCCGGTAGAGCCCGGGCCCGCTGATCCCGACCGCCGCGCCTATCTCGTCCACGCCCACGCCGTGGAACCCGCGCTCGGCGAACAGCCGCGCGGCCTCCTTGAGGATCTGCTCGCGGCGGGTGGGGGCGTCGGTTCTGGTGGCCATGAAAGCAATTCTAGACAGGGAGGTTAGCGGTCGTTAACCTGAAGGAAATGGTTAACGCTCATTAACAGGCGATCACTGGGTGAGGGGACCGCGGGACATGGATCAGGCACCCGAGCTGACGAGCGCGGCAGACCCCGCGTCGGAGGCCTGGAAGGCCAACGAGGAGGCCCACCGGGCCCTCGTGGAGGAGCTGCGCGACAAGCTCGCCGCGGCCCGGCTGGGCGGCGGCGAGAGGGCCCGCGAGCGGCACACCGCGCGCGGGAAGCTGTTGCCCCGGGACCGGGTCGACACCCTCCTCGACCCCGGCTCGCCCTTCCTGGAGCTGGCCCCGCTCGCCGCCGACGGGCTGTACGACGGACAGGCCCCGGCCGCCGGGGTCATCGCCGGAATCGGGCGGGTCAGCGGGCGGGAGTGTGTCGTCGTCGCCAACGACGCCACCGTCAAGGGCGGCACGTACTACCCGATGACCGTGAAGAAGCACCTGCGCGCGCAGGAGGTCGCCCTCGACAACCGCCTTCCCTGCATCTACCTCGTCGATTCCGGCGGCGCCTTCCTGCCCATGCAGGACGAGGTCTTCCCGGACCGCGAGCACTTCGGGCGGATCTTCTACAACCAGGCCCGGATGTCCGGCGCGGGCATCCCGCAGATCGCGGCGGTGCTCGGCTCGTGCACGGCCGGGGGCGCCTACGTCCCCGCCATGAGCGACGAGGCCGTCATCGTCCGCAACCAGGGCACGATCTTCCTTGGCGGCCCTCCGCTCGTGAAGGCCGCCACCGGCGAGGTCGTCACCGCGGAGGAGCTCGGCGGCGGCGAGGTGCACTCCCGGATCTCCGGCGTCACCGACCACCTCGCCGAGGACGACGCCCACGCGCTGAGGATCGTGCGGAACATCGCCGCGACCCTGCCCGCGCGCGGACCGCTGCCGTGGTCCGTCGAGCCCGCGGTGGAGCCCAAGGTGGACCCCTACGGCCTCTACGGCGCGGTGCCCACCGACTCCCGCACCCCCTACGACGTGCGCGAGATCATCGCGCGCGTGGTCGACGGCTCCCGTTTCGCCGAGTTCAAGGCCGAGTTCGGGCAGACCCTGGTCACCGGCTTCGCCCGGATCCACGGCCACCCGGTCGGGATCGTCGCCAACAACGGCATCCTGTTCTCCGAGTCGGCCCAGAAGGGCGCCCACTTCATCGAGCTGTGCGACCAGCGCGGCATCCCGCTGCTGTTCCTCCAGAACATCTCCGGCTTCATGGTCGGCAAGGACTACGAGGCGGGCGGCATCGCCAAGCACGGCGCCAAGATGGTGACCGCGGTCGCCTGCACGCGCGTGCCCAAGCTGACGGTGGTCGTCGGCGGTTCGTACGGCGCCGGCAACTACTCCATGTGCGGCCGGGCCTACTCCCCCCGCTTCCTGTGGATGTGGCCCAACGCGAAGATCTCCGTCATGGGCGGCGAGCAGGCCGCGTCGGTCCTCGCGACCGTCAAGCGGGACCAGCTGGAGTCCCGCGGGGAGGCGTGGCCCGCGGAGGCCGAGGAGCAGTTCAAGGACCCGATCCGCGCCCAGTACGAGCGCCAGGGCAACGCCTACTACGCCACCGCCCGCCTGTGGGACGACGGGGTCATCGACCCGCTCGACACCCGTCAGGTGCTCGGCCTGGCCCTGACCGCATGCGCCAACGCGCCGCTGGGCGACCCCCAGTTCGGCGTCTTCCGGATGTGAGGACCCATGTTTGACACAGTGCTTGTCGCCAACCGGGGCGAGATCGCGGTCCGCGTCATCCGCACGCTCAAAGCCCTGGGCGTACGCTCCGTCGCCGTCTTCTCCGACGCGGACGCCGACGCCCGGCACGTCCGGGAGGCCGACACCGCCGTACGGCTGGGACCGGCGCCGGCCGCCGAGAGCTATCTGTCCGCCGAGCGCCTCCTCGAGGCCGCCGCCCGTACCGGCGCCCAGGCCGTCCACCCCGGGTACGGCTTCCTCGCCGAGAACGCGGCCTTCGCGCGCGCGTGCGCCGACGCCGGGCTGGTCTTCATCGGGCCCCCCGCCGACGCGATCGCCCTCATGGGCGACAAGATCCGCGCCAAGGAGACCGTGGAGGCGGCCGGCGTACCGGTCGTGCCCGGTGGCCGGGACCCCGAACTCGCCGAGGCGGCCCGCGCGTTGGGCGCCCCCGTGCTGCTGAAGCCCAGCGCGGGCGGCGGTGGCAAGGGCATGCGGCTGGTCCGCGACCTCACCGCCCTGGAGGAGGAGATCGCCGCCGCCCGCCGCGAGGCCCGCACCTCCTTCGGCGACGACACCCTGCTCGTGGAGCGGTGGGTCGACCGGCCCCGGCACATCGAGATCCAGGTGCTGGCGGACGGCCACGGGAACGTGATCCACCTCGGTGAGCGCGAGTGCTCCCTCCAGCGGCGGCACCAGAAGATCATCGAGGAGGCGCCCAGTGTCCTCCTCGACGAGGCCACGCGCGCGTCCATGGGCGAGGCCGCGGTCGAGGCGGCCCGCTCCTGCGGCTACCGGGGCGCGGGCACGGTGGAGTTCATCGTGCCGGGCGACGACCCCTCGTCGTACTACTTCATGGAGATGAACACCCGCCTCCAGGTGGAGCACCCGGTCACCGAGCTCATCACCGGCCTGGACCTGGTGGAGTGGCAGCTGCGGGTGGCGGCGGGCGAGCGACTGCCGTACGGGCAGGAGGACGTCCGGCTGACCGGGCACGCCATCGAGGCCCGCGTCTGCGCCGAGGACCCCGCAAAGGGCTTCCTCCCGTCCGGCGGCACCGTCCTCCGGCTCCACGAACCCCAGGGCGACGGCGTCCGCACCGACTCCGGGCTCAGCGAGGGCACCGAGGTCGGCAGCCTGTACGACCCGATGCTGTCCAAGGTCATCGCGTACGGCCCGGACCGCGCGACCGCGCTCAGGAAGCTCCGGGCGGCTCTCGCGGAGACGGTCACGCTGGGCGTGCAGACCAACGCGGGGTTCCTGCGGCGGCTGCTGGCCCATCCGGACGTGGTGACGGGCGAGTTGGACACCGGGCTGGTCGAGCGCGTGGTGGACGACCTGGTCTCCACGGACGTACCGGACGAGGTGTACGAGGCGGCGGCGGCCGTACGGCTCGAAGCGCTGCGGCCACGGGAAGACGGCTGGACCGATCCGTTCTCGGTACCGAGCGGCTGGCGGCTGGGGGGCTCCGGGTTCACGAAGCCCGTCGGCTTCCCGCTGCGGGTGCAGGAGCCCGTGGAGTACGTCCCGCGCGGCACCCACACCGTCACCGACGGCCAGGTCACCGTCACCCTCGACGGTGTCCGCCACACCTTCCACCGGGCCGGCGACTGGGTGGGCCGTGACGGCGACGCCTGGCACGTGCGCGATCACGACCCGGTGGCCGCGTCCCTCACCCGGAGCGGGCACGCCGGCGCCGACTCCCTCACCGCCCCCATGCCCGGCACCGTGACCGTCGTGAAGGTGGCGGTCGGGGACGAGGTGGCCGCCGGGCAGAGTCTGCTCGTCGTCGAGGCGATGAAGATGGAACACGTCATCTCCGCCCCGCACGCGGGCACGGTCGCCGAGCTGGACGTCACGCCCGGCGCGACCGTCGCCATGGACCAGGTGCTGGCGGTCATCACCCCCGTGGAGGACGAGCGATGACACTCCCCATGGTCGTACCGCAGACCGGGCTCCCGGCCCGCGTCCGCATCCACGAGGTCGGCGCCCGCGACGGCCTGCAGAACGAGAAGTCGACCGTGCCCACCGAGGTCAAGGCGGAGTTCGTGCGCCGCCTCGCCGAGGCCGGCCTGACGACCATCGAGGCGACGAGTTTCGTCCACCCCAAGTGGGTGCCCCAACTAGCGGACGCGGAGCAGCTGTTCCCACAGCTCGCCGACCTGTCCGTGGACCTCCCGGTGCTCGTCCCGAACGAACGCGGCCTGGACCGCGCGCTGGCCCTCGGAGCCCGCCGGGTCGCCGTCTTCGCCAGCGCCACCGAGTCCTTCGCCAAGGCCAACCTCAACCGCACGGTGGACGAGGCACTGGCGATGTTCGACCCGGTCGTCGCGCGGGCGAAGGCCGAGGGCGTGCACGTCCGCGGCTACCTCTCCATGTGCTTCGGCGACCCGTGGGAGGGCGCGGTCCCGATCCCCCAGGTCACCAAGGTCTGCCGCGCCCTGCTCGACATGGGCTGCGACGAGCTGAGCCTCGGCGACACGATCGGGGTGGCGACACCGGGCCACGTACGCGCGCTGCTCACCGAACTCGACGTACCGGTCGAGAAGGTGGGCGTGCACTTCCACGACACGTACGGCCAGGCCCTCGCCAACACCTACGCGGCCCTCCAGCACGGCGTCACCACCGTGGACGCCTCCGCGGGCGGCCTCGGCGGCTGCCCGTACGCCAAGTCCGCCACCGGCAACCTCGCCACCGAAGACCTCGTGTGGATGCTTCAGGGCCTCGGCATCGACACCGGTGTCGACCTCGGCCGTCTCGTCGCCACCAGCGCCTGGATGGCCGAACACCTGGGCCGACCCAGCCCGTCCCGCACCGTCCGCGCCCTCTCCCACCAGGAGTGAACCCCCGATGGACCACCGCCTCTCCCCCGAGCTGGAAGAACTCCGCCGTACCGTCGAGGAGTTCGCCCATGACGTAGTGGCGCCGAAGATCGGCGAGTACTACGAGCACCACGAGTTCCCGTACGAGATCGTCCGCGAGATGGGCCGCATGGGCCTGTTCGGGCTGCCGTTCCCCGAGGAGTACGGCGGCATGGGCGGCGACTACCTGGCGCTGGGACTCGTCCTTGAGGAACTCGCGCGCGTGGACTCGTCGGTGGCGATCACGCTGGAGGCCGGCGTCTCCCTCGGTGCCATGCCCCTGCACCTGTTCGGCACCGAGGAGCAGAAGCGCCAGTGGCTGCCCCGGCTGTGCTCGGGCGAGATCCTGGGCGCCTTCGGGCTGACCGAGCCGGACGGCGGCAGCGACGCGGGAGCGACCCGTACGACGGCCCGCTTGGACCCCGACACCGACGAGTGGGTCATCAACGGCACCAAGTGCTTCATCACCAACTCCGGCACCGACATCACGGGACTGGTCACCGTCACCGCGGTCACCGGGCGCAAGCCCGACGGCAGGCCGTTGATCTCCTCGATCATCGTCCCCTCCGGCACACCGGGCTTCACGGTCGCGGCGCCGTACTCGAAGGTCGGCTGGAACGCCTCCGACACCCGTGAGCTGTCCTTCTCCGACGTCCGGGTCCCGGCGGCGAACCTGCTGGGCGAACAGGGCCGCGGCTACGCCCAGTTCCTGCGCATCCTCGACGAGGGCCGGATCGCCATCGCGGCCCTCGCGACCGGGCTCGCGCAGGGCTGTGTGGACGAGTCGGTGAAGTACGCGAAGGAGCGGGAGGCCTTCGGGCGGCCGATCGGCGCCAACCAGGCGATCCAGTTCAAGATCGCCGACATGGAGATGAAGGCGCACACCGCGCGCCTGGCATGGCGGGATGCGGCCTCGCGGCTGGTCCTGGGCGAACCCTTCAAGAAGGAGGCGGCCCTCGCCAAGCTGTACTCCTCCACGATCGCCGTGGACAACGCCCGCGACGCCACGCAGATCCACGGCGGCTACGGCTTCATGAACGAGTACCCGGTCGCCCGCATGTGGCGCGACTCCAAGATCCTGGAGATCGGCGAGGGCACGAGCGAGGTCCAGCGGATGCTGATCGCGCGGGAGTTGGGGCTGGCAGGCTAGACCGCAGCTCACAGGGCACCCACGGCTGCGGCGGGGCGGCGCCCGCCCTCTGGACATTCGGTGAGGTTAGGCTAACCTACGTTCGAACTTGTCCGGCGGGCGCTTCGCCCCGTTCGAAAGCAGCCACACATGTCCAACGCACGAGCCGTCCACCTCACCCGCCGTGGCATCCTCGCCGCGGGCGGCGCACTCGGCCTCGGCGCCGTGCTCGCGGCCTGCGGTGACGACGACTCCGGCAGCGAGGGCTCTGGCGAGGGGACCACGGCCGCGAAGTCCGGAACGTGGACCTTCAAGGACGACCGCGGCACGACCGTGAAGCTCGACAAGGTTCCCACGAAGATCGTCGCCTTCGTCGGCGTCGCGGCAGCGCTCCACGACTACGGCGTCGAGGTCAAGGGCGTCTTCGGCCCCACCAAGACCAAGGACGGCAAGGCCGATGTCCAGGCCGGCGACATGGACGTCAGCAAGCTGACCGTCTTCGGCAACGTCTGGGACCAGTTCAACGTCGAGCAGTACGCGGCCTTCGCGCCCGAGGTCCTCCTCACCACGACCTTCGACAGCGCCGGCACCCTCTGGTACGTCCCCGCAGCCTCCGCGTCCAAGATCGCCAAGCTGGCGCCGAGCGTGGCGGTCTCGGTCTACGACCGTCAGATCACCACGCCCCTCCAGCGGGTGTGGGAGCTGGCCGAGTCCCTCGGCGCCGACATGACGGCGGCGAAGGTCACCGACGCGAAGAAGCGGTTCGAGTCCGCGTCGGAGCGGCTGCGCGCCGCCGCCAAGGCCCACCCCGACATCAAGGTGCTCGCCGGGTCCGCGGCGCAGGACGTCTTCTACGTCTCCGGCTCCAACCTGTCCATCGACCTCGAGTACTTCAAGGCACTCGGCGTGAACTTCGTCGAGCCCCCGGCGTCCGTACTCAAGGCCTCCGGCGGCTGGTACGAGTCGCTGAGCTGGGAGAACGTCGACAAGTACGCGGCCGACATCATCATGATGGACGACCGTACGGCGACGATCCAGCCCGCCGACATCACCGAGGCGACCTGGAAGAAGCTGCCCGCGGTCAAGGCGGGCCAGGTCATCTCCCGTTCTCCCGAGCCGATTCTGTCGTACGACAAGTGCGTGGCGATGGTGGAGAACCTCGCGAAGGCCATCGAGACCGCGAAGAAGGTCAGCTAGGCGCGTTGCCGCCCGCGGGCGCGTGGGGGCTGGTCGCGCAGTTCCCCGCGCCCCTGAGCAGACATCCCTGACGTCGATTCAGGAGTTACCCCATGACCACGGCCGTAGCCGCCCCGTTCCGCTTCTTCTCCCTTCAGGTCGTACGGACTCGGCGGCTGGGGCCGTCCCTGGTCCGGGTCACCTTCGCCGGGGAGGACCTCCGGCACTTCTTCTCCGGCGGACACGACCAGTCGCTGTCCCTCTTCCTCCCCGCCGAAGGGCGGACCGAGCCCGGGGTCCCCGTCGAGCTCGGGGACGGGTGGTGGCAGGCATGGCGGGAACTGCCGGATGACGTACGGGCGGTGATGCGGTCGTACACCCTGCGAGGTCTCCGCCGCGATCCCGACGAGATCGACATCGACTTCGTGCTGCACGAGCCGGCCGGCCCCGCCTCCCGGTGGGCCGCACACGCCTCCGCCGGTGACAGGGTCCAGTTGCTCGGGCCCGCCGTCGCCGACAACCGGGCGATCCGGTTCCGGCCGCCCGAGGACACCGATCTCGTCCTGCTGTGGGGCGACGAGACCGCGCTGCCCGCCGTCTCGGCGATCCTCGAAGCCCTCCCCGCCGGGCAGCGCGCCCGCGTCTGGCTGGAGGTGCGTGACGCCGGGGACATCCAGGACCTCGTGACCGACGCGGACGCCGAGATCACCTGGCTCGTGGCCGGCGAGACCGGCGCCCCGTGCTCCCCCATGGCGCTGAGCGCCCTGCGCGATGCCCAACTCCCGCCCGCCGAGCGGCCGTACGTCTGGATCGCGGGCGAGTCCGGGTGCGTGAAGGAGCTGCGGCGGCACTTCGTGCGGGAGCGCGGGGTGGACCGGCGCCGGGTGACCTTCGTCGGGTACTGGCGGCAGGGAATGACCGAGGAACAGCTGCGGGCGGCCGAGTAACTCCCGTCGACGTGACGCCGGTCACGGGTGGGGCAGGTTTGACCTCCTGTTAGTTAGGTTAGGCTTACCTAAGTTGAAGTCGGGTTCTGCCCCGCTCCTGCCCCGTCCGTCCCGCACGGATTGTCCCCACCGGAGGACCCCCACATGCGCTCGCACCTGCTCAACGACACGACCGCGGAGAGCTACCGCCGCTCCGTGACCGAAGGAATAGAGCGGGTGGCGGCCAAACTCGCCACCACCACAAGGCCGTTCACCGGCGTCACCGTCGACGCCCTCTCCCCCCGGATCGACGAGATCGACCTCGACAAGCCCCTGCTGGACACAGCGGCGGTGCTCGACGAACTGGAGGACGTCTACCTCCGGGACGCGGTCTACTTTCACCATCCCCGCTACCTCGCCCACCTCAACTGCCCGGTCGTCATCCCGGCCGTGCTCGGCGAGGCGATCCTCTCCGCCGTCAACTCCTCCCTGGACACCTGGGACCAGTCGGCCGGCGGCACCCTCATCGAGCGCAAACTGATCGACTGGACGACCGCGCGCATCGGTCTGGGCCCGGTCGCCGACGGCGTGTTCACCTCGGGCGGGACGCAGTCCAACCTCCAGGCACTTCTGCTGGCCCGCGAGGAGGCCAAGGCGCACTCGACGGCCGAACTGCGCGTCTTCGCCTCCGAGGTCAGCCACTTCAGCGTCAAGAAGTCGGCCAAACTGCTCGGTCTGAGCCAGGACGCCGTGGTCTCGATCCCCGTCGACCACGACAAGCGGATGCAGACCGTGGCCCTCGCCCGTGAGCTGGAGCGCTGCCGCCGCGACGGCCTGGTGCCGATGGCCGTCGTCGCCACCGCCGGCACCACGGACTTCGGCTCCATCGACCCGCTGCCCGAGATCGCCGAGCTGTGCGAGCAGTACGGCACCTGGATGCACGTCGACGCGGCCTACGGCTGCGGGCTGCTCGCCTCCAACAAGTACCGGCACCGCATCGACGGCATCGAGCGCGCCGACTCGGTCACCGTGGACTACCACAAGTCCTTCTTCCAGCCGGTGAGTTCATCAGCCGTGCTGGTCCGCGACGTGGCCACACTGCGCCACGCCACCTACCACGCGGAGTACCTCAACCCGCGCCGCATGGTGCAGGAACGCATCCCCAACCAGGTCGACAAGTCCCTCCAGACCACCCGGCGCTTCGACGCGCTCAAGCTGTGGATGACCCTGCGCGTGATGGGCGCCGACGGCGTCGGACAGCTCTTCGACGAGGTCTGCGACCTGGCCGTCGAGGGCTGGAAGCTGCTCGCCGCCGACCCCCGCTTCGACGTGGTCGTCGAACCGAGTCTCTCCACGCTCGTCTTCCGCTGCATCCCGGCCTCGGTCACCGACCCCGCCGAGATCGACCGCGCCAACCTGTACGCCCGAAAGGCCCTGTTCGCCTCCGGCGACGCGGTGGTCGCGGGCACGAAGGTCAACGGCCGCCACTACCTGAAGTTCACCCTGCTCAACCCCGAGACGACGGTCGAGGACATGTCCGTCGTCCTCGACCTGATCGCCGGCCACGCCGAGCAGTACCTGGGAGAGTCCCTTGACCGCGCGTCCTGAACACCCGTTCACCACCTACGACTTCGTGGGGATCGGGCTCGGCCCGTTCAACCTGGGCCTCGCCTGCCTCACCGAGCCCATCGACGAACTCGACGGGATCTTCCTGGACTCGAAGCCCGACTTCGAGTGGCACGCCGGCATGTTCCTGGACGGCGCCCACCTCCAGACCCCGTTCATGTCGGACCTGGTCACCCTCGCCGACCCGACCTCGCCGTACTCCTTCCTCAACTACCTGAAGGAGAAGGGGCGGCTGTACTCGTTCTACATCCGCGAGAACTTCTACCCGCTGCGGGTCGAGTACGACGACTACTGCCGCTGGGCCGCCAACAAGCTGAGCAGCGTCCGCTTCAACACGACGGTGACGGAGGTCCGGTACGAGGACGACACGTACGTCGTGACGACGTCGGCCGGTGACGTGTACCGCGCCCGCCACCTGGTCCTCGGCACCGGCACCCCGCCGTACGTCCCGGAGGCCTGTCGGGGGCTGGGGGGCGACTTCATCCACAACTCCCGCTATGTGCAGCACAGAAGCGAGCTGGTGAAGAAGGAGTCGATCACCCTCGTCGGCTCGGGTCAGTCCGCCGCCGAGATCTACTACGACCTGCTCGGCGAGATCGACGTCCACGGCTACCGGCTGAACTGGGTGACCCGCTCCCCGCGCTTCTTCCCCCTCGAATACACCAAGCTGACGCTGGAGATGACCTCCCCGGAGTACATCGACTACTACCGCGAGCTGCCCGAGGCCACCCGCTACCGGCTCACCGCCGAACAGAAGGGCCTGTTCAAGGGCATCGACGGCGACCTCATCAACGAGATCTTCGACCTGCTCTACCAGAAGAACCTCGGCGGCCCGGTCCCCACCCGGCTGCTCACCAACTCCTCGCTGAACAGCGCCCGTTACGACAACGGCACGTACACGCTCGCCTTCCGCCAGGAGGAGCAGGAGAAGGACTTCGAGATCGAGTCGCAGGGTCTCGTGCTCGCGACCGGCTACAAGTACGCCGAGCCGGAGTTCCTGGCGCCGGTCAGGGACCGCCTGGTGTACGACTCCCAGGGCAACTTCGACGTGTCCCGCACCTACGCGATCGACGTGACGGGCAGAGGCGTCTTCCTGCAGAACGCCGGTGTCCACACCCACAGCGTCACCAGCCCCGACCTGGGCATGGGTGCCTACCGCAACAGCTGCATCATCCGGGAGCTGCTCGGCACCGAGTACTACCCGGTCGAGAAGACGATCGCGTTCCAGGAGTTCTCCGTATGAGCACCACTGCCGTGGGCACGTTCACCTTCCGCCCTCTCGACCCCCTGAAGGACGCCGAGCTGCTGCACGGGTGGGTCACCCACCCCAAGGCCGCGTTCTGGATGATGCAGGACGCGAAACTGGAGGACGTCGAGCGCGCGTACCTGGACATCGCGGCCGACGAGCACCACCACGCGCTGCTGGGCCTCGGCAAGGACGGCCGGCCCGCCTTCCTGATGGAGAAGTACGACCCCGCCCACCGCGAGCTGGTCGGGCTGTACGAGCCCGGTCCCGGTGACGTCGGCATGCACTTCCTCACCCCGGCGACCGACCGGCCCGTGCACGGCTTCACCCGGTCCGTCATCACCGCCGTGATGGCCCACCTCTTCGAGGACCCGACCGCCCGGCGGGTCGTGGTGGAGCCGGACGTCTCCAACAAGGCCGTCCACGCCCTGAACGAGGCGGTCGGGTTCGTGCCCGAGCGCGAGATCCGGAAGCCGGAGAAGAAGGCCCTGTTGAGCTTCTGCACGCGGGAACAGTTCTCGGCCGCCACGGGGGTGACCGTATGAGCCTCGCCGACGCCGTGGCCCACCTCTCCCCCGAACGCTGGGACGTGGCCAACCGCCTGCTGATCCGCAAGGGCCTCGCCGAGTTCGCGCACGAGCGGCTGATCGAGCCCGAGGAGACGGACAAGGACCAGTACGTCGTCCGCAGCGACGACGGAAAGACCCGCTACGACTTCACAGCCGTGCGCCGCGCCCTCGACCACTGGCAGGTCGACGCCGACTCCATCACCCGGCACCGCGACGGCACCGAACTCCCCCTCGCCGCCCTGGACTTCTTCATCGAGCTGAAGCAGACGCTGGGCCTGAGCGACGAGATCCTGCCGGTCTACCTGGAGGAGATCTCCTCCACCCTCTCCGGCACCTGCTACAAGCTCACCAAGCCGCGGATCCCGGTCGCCGAGCTCGCTCGTGCGGGCTTCCAGGCCATCGAGACCGGCATGACCGAGGGCCACCCCTGCTTCGTCGCCAACAACGGACGGCTCGGCTTCGGCGTCCACGAGTACCTCTCGTACGCCCCCGAGACCGCGAGCCCGGTCCGTCTGGTCTGGCTCGCCGCCCACCGCTCCCGCGCCGCCTTCACGGCCGGGGTCGGCATCGAGTACGAGACCTTCGTACGGCAGGAGCTGGGCGAGGACACCGTCGAGCGGTTCTACGGCGTCCTGCGCGACAAGGGCCTCGACCCGGCCGACTACCTGCTCATCCCCGTCCACCCCTGGCAGTGGTGGAACAAGCTCACCGTCACCTTCGCCGCCGAGGTCGCCCGCGATCTGCTCGTCTGCCTCGGCGAGGGCGACGACGAGTACCTGGCCCAGCAGTCCATCCGGACCTTCTTCAACACCTCGCACCCGGAGAAGCACTATGTGAAGACGGCCCTGTCCGTCCTCAACATGGGCTTCATGCGCGGCCTTTCCGCCGCCTACATGGAGGCGACACCGGCCATCAACGACTGGCTCGCCGGACTGATCGAGGGCGACCCGGTACTGAAGGCGACGGGCCTTTCGATCATCCGCGAGCGGGCCGCCGTCGGCTACCGGCACCTGGAGTACGAGGCCGCCACGGACCGCTACTCCGCGTACCGCAAGATGCTGGCCGCGCTGTGGCGCGAGAGCCCGGTCCCGTCCCTTGAGGACGGCGAGTCGCTCGCGACGATGGCCTCGCTGGTGCACGTCGACCACGAGGGCCGCTCCTTCGCGGGCGCCCTCATCGAGCGCTCCGGACTCACCCCGACGGAATGGCTGCGCCGCTACCTCCGGGCCTACTACACCCCGCTCCTGCACAGCTTCTATGCCTACGACCTGGTGTTCATGCCGCACGGTGAGAACGTCATCCTGGTCCTGAAGGACGGCGTGGTCGAGCGGGCGGTCTACAAGGACATCGCCGAGGAGATCGCCGTCATGGACCCGGAGGCGGTGCTGCCGCCCACGGTCGAGCGGCTGCGCGTGGAGGTCCCCGACGACAAGAAGCTGCTGTCGATCTTCACGGACGTCTTCGACTGCTTCTTCCGCTTCCTCGCCGCGAACCTCGCCGCCGAGGGAGTCCTGGAGGAGGAGGACTTCTGGCGCACGGTCGCCGAGGTCACGCGCGACTACCAGCGCTCGGTGCCCGAACTGGCCGACAGGTTCGCGCAGTACGACATGTTCGCGCCCGAGTTCGCCCTCTCCTGCCTCAACCGCCTCCAGCTGCGCAACAACCGGCAGATGGTCGACCTGGCGGACCCGTCCGGCGCGCTCCAGCTGGTCGGCACGCTGAACAACCCCATCGCGGGCCTGTAGTACGGCCCCGACAGCCAGGCGTGGCCCGGGAGTACGGTCCTCCCGGGCCCGTCACTTTCCGGCTCTTCTCGTTTCACCTGCGCACACGGGATGCACAGCATCGGCATAGTGAGTGCCACTACGGTCCACATCTTGCCGTGACCGCGCTCCTTGGGGGAGACGAGACGATGACGTCCGAGCACACGCCCCAGCAAGCCCTGTACGACCCGGCGACCGGGTTCCCGGCGGAGGACGTCGCGGCCGTCCACGCCTACGCGGGCGCTTTCTGCGGCAGGCCGGCCACGGCGGCGGCCCTCGCCGGTGCGGTGCTCGCCGGCCGGCCGGGGCCCGCCGCGCGCACGGCCCTCCTGGCCGACGTGCGGCACACGGCCTTCGGGTGGCTGCGGGACGACCGCTCCCGGCTCCTTCACCCCGGCTTCCGGGACTGGGCCCGGCGGACGGACGAGACCTTCGGAACGGCGGACACACTGCGGCGCGTGGAGCACGACACGCTGCTGCTGCGGGCGTTCGGAGAGCTGGCCGACCAGTCGCGGGCCGCGCTGTGGCTGTGCCTCGCGGAAGGCGAACCGGCCTTCGCCGCCCGCGTGTTGAACACCTCCGAGGACTTCGCCGCGTCGATGGCCGACGCGGCCCGCTCCCGTCTCGCCGACACCCTCCTGCGACTGCGCGCCGAGCACACGGCCGACGCCCGCTGTGTGCACTACGGCGGCATGCTCGGCGCGATCGCCCGCGGCACACATCGCGAGACCCCGGCCGATCTCGAACAGCACCTGCAGACCTGCGAGTTCTGCGCCCACGACATCGCGATGCTGCGCACCCTCACGTCGGGCGGTCCGCAGGAGTTACGGCCCCTGCTCGTCGACCAGCTCCTGGTGTGGGGCGGCCCGGCGTACCGTTCGGCGAGACCCGGACCGGCCGACGGGGCGGGCCCGGCCCTCTCGGAGAGGACCGCGAGGGCCAGGCCCGGCTCGTGGACCCCGGTGGCTCCATGGGCCGGGCGAGGACGGCGGACCAGGACAGGGGCGGGACCGCAGACGGCCACGGTCCCCGGGACCGAGCCGCCCGCCGAACCGCCCGGCACAGGGCCCGGCGCCCCCACTCCCCCCGCCCCGCCCGGGCCCGGCGCACCGGCGCCACGCCCTCCCGTGCTCGCCCTCGCCTGCGCCGTCGTGGTGATGGCCGTGGCCACCGCCGTCACTCTGAACCTGCTGTGCGATACCGGGTCCGGAGCCGCCGTGAACTCCTACGGGCCGCCGCCCGCCGCGTCCTCGCAGGCCCCGTCGGCCTCGCCCTCGGCCTCCCGGGGCACGGGAACCGTCCTCGCGATCGTCCCGCTGAAGAGCGCGGTCACGACCGGAAGCTGTGTCGGCGCCGCCGCCCGTCACTGGCCGGACGACGCCCCCGCGCCGGCCGCCTGCGACGGAAGCGCGACCCAGCGGTGGCGGGTCGTCGACATCGGGGACGGGGCCGTCGCTCTGCGGCACGTGGCGTCGGCGTCCTGTCTGGACATAGCGGGCTACCGGGCCGTGGGCGACCCCATGCAGCTGCGGCCGTGCGCCTACCGGCAGGGCGCCCGCGCCCCCTTCCCGGAGGACCAGGCGTTCGTCCTCGAAGCCCGCCGGGACAAGACCTTCACGCTGGTGTGCCAGGACAACCCGGCCATCGCCGTGGGGGTCACCGACGGCGCGGTCCGCATGCTGTCGACCGCGACAGCCGGCCGGGCGATCCGCTTCGCACTGGACGACGCCCTGGCCAAGGCGCTCGGCGGCTGAGCCGCCTCGGCGCACGCCTCCTTGGAGGCGTGCGCGTTGGAGGTGGCGTCACTTCGCCCTGCGCGCCACGGTGAAGTGGTCGATGCGGTCGCCGGTCTCGGCGATGCCCGACACCTTCAGCTTGGCGTAGTGGCCCTTCGAGGCGGGCTCCACGTCCACGCGCAGGAAGGAGTAGTTGAGGTAGCGCACCCGGGACCAGGCGACCGTCTCGTCGACCTTGCCGTCCTTGGTGTTGACGAAGGAGGCGACGGACTCCTGCTCGTTCAGGTGCCCCTCGTAGGAGTCCGGGGCGGAGAACGCGTACAGGCTGCGGCCCGCGGCGCCCGCCGTGACGTAGACGACGCCCTCGGTCTCGGGGTACGCGGTCTCGCCGATCGGGAGCTTCTTGGCGACCTTGTCGCCCTTGATGACATCGGTGCGCTCGTACTGGTGGTTGTGGCCGTTGATGACCAGGTCCACCGTGTACTTCTCGAACAGCGGCACCCACTCCTGGCGGACGCCCCCCTCCGAGGCGTGCGCGGTGGAGGTGCAGTAGGCGCAGTGGTGGAAGAACACGATGACGAAGTCGATGTCCTTCGCGGCCCGGTACTTCTTCAGCTGCCCCTCGAACCACGTGGTCTGGGTGCCGCCGGAGATGCCGAGGTTGGCCGGGATCTCGAAGGAGACGTCGTTCGGGTCCAGCGAGATGATCGCCGTGTTGCCGTGGACGAAGGAGTACACGCCCGGCAGGTGCTTCTTGTCGGGCCCGTTGTCGGGGAGCGTGAAGCGGGCCTCCTCGCCGCCGTAGCCGTTGGGCGAGTACCAGGCCTCCATGTCGTGGTTGCCGAAGCTCACCATCCACGGCACGGACTTGGCGACGGACTCGGTCTGGGCGAGGAACTGGTCCCAGGTGCGTGCGTCGAAGACCGTGTCGGAGGTCTTGCCCTGACCGGCCGGGTCACCGTAGGCGATGTCGCCGGCGTGCAGGTGGAAGGCCGGGTTCTGGCCGAGGATCAGGCTGTCGTTGGCGAGCGCGTGGTAGCTGACGCCCTGGTCGCCGAAGGCCGTGAAGGTGAACGGCTTCTTGTGGGCGGGCGCGGTGGTGAAGGTGCCCAGGGTGCCGGTCAGGTGCGGCTCGGCGGGGTCGAAGCCCTGGTGGCCGACGCCGTAGTAGTAGGTCTGGCCGGGGCGCAGCCGGCTCAGCCTGGCGTGTACGTAGTACTGGGTGTGGTCGCCGCTGGCGCCTACGCCGGCCGGGGTGTACAGGGTGCGCACCTCGGCCTCGATCTTGCGGGAGAGGTCCCAGGGGCGGGCGCCGATCCGGATGAACGGCTTCTTGACCGCGACCGGCACCTGCCAGGAGACGGTCATCTCGGTGCGCGGGTCGTTGCCGTAGGCGAGGTGGCGGCCGAAGGGAGCGACGAGGGCGCCGTCGACGCTCTCGGCGCCGGCGAAGGTGCGGGTCGGCGTGGCGGCCTGGGCGACGGCGCCCGGCACGAACGCGCCACCCGCGACGGCGCCCAGCGTGACGGCGCCGCCCCTGATCATGTTGCGCCGGGAGAATCTGGCGCGCAGGTACTCGTGCTGCTCGGCGATGCTCATGCGCTCGGCGAGCTGCTCGGGTACGCCCATGCGAGGTATGTCCATGGCGTCTGAAACTCGTCTCCATGAGCGACGAGGTGTGGGACGCAGGATGGACAGCTTGCGAACAGACGTTCATAAGAGCATCAACAGCCACTTGCCCGATATCGGGCAGGATTCTTGCGAAACAGCTCGCGGTACCCCAGGATCTACCGGGTGCACGACGAACTTGTTGATCATCTGACGCGGTCCACGCCCCTCAGTCGGGGCGAGGCACTGCGCGTGATCCAGGACGTGCTCGCCTACTTCGACGAGACGACCGAGGAATTCGTCCGTCGCCGCCACCGCGAACTCCAGACCCAGGGCCTGGTGAACGCGGAGATCTTCGGACGGATCGAGGCGGACCTGAAATATCGAGCGGTGGCGCCGCCTGAGCTGACGCTGAGGCAGCTGCGCCGCCTGGTCTACGGCTAGGGGACACAGCTACATGTGCGGAATTGTCGGATACATCGGGAAGCGTGATGTCGCCCCCCTGCTCCTGGAGGGCCTGCAGCGCCTGGAGTACCGCGGCTACGACTCGGCGGGCATCGTCGTCACCTCCCCGAAGACGGCCGGCCTGAAGATGGTCAAGGCCAAGGGGCGGGTGCGCGACCTGGAGGCCAAGGTCCCGGCCCGCTTCAAGGGCACGACCGGCATCGCCCACACCCGCTGGGCCACCCACGGCGCCCCCTCCGACGTGAACGCCCACCCGCACATGTCGGCCGACAGCAAGGTCGCCGTCGTCCACAACGGCATCATCGACAACGCCTCCGACCTGCGCCGCAAGCTGGAGGCGGACGGCGTCGAGTTCCTCTCCGAGACCGACACCGAGGTCCTCGTCCACCTCATCGCGCGCTCCCAGGCGGAGAAGCTGGAGGACAAGGTCCGCGACACCCTGCGGGTGATCGAGGGCACCTACGGCATTGCCGTCATGCACGCCGACTTCAGCGACCGCATCGTGGTGGCCCGCAACGGCTCCCCGGTCGTCCTCGGCATCGGCGAGAAGGAGATGTTCGTCGCCTCGGACATCGCCGCGCTGGTCGCCCACACCCGCCAGATCGTGACGCTGGACGACGGCGAGATGGCCACCCTCAAGGCCGACGACTTCCGCACCTACACGACGGAGGGCACCCGTACGACGGCCGAGCCCACCACCGTCGAGTGGGAGGCCGCCTCCTACGACATGGGCGGCCACGACACCTACATGCACAAGGAGATCCACGAGCAGGCCGACGCCGTGGACCGCGTGCTGCGCGGCCGCATCGACGACCGCTTCTCCACCGTGCACCTGGGCGGCCTCAACCTGGACGCCCGTGAGGCCCGCCAGATCCGCCGGGTGAAGATCCTCGGCTGCGGCACCTCGTACCACGCGGGCATGATCGGCGCCCAGATGATCGAGGAGCTGGCCCGCATCCCCGCGGACGCCGAGCCGGCCTCGGAGTTCCGCTACCGCAACGCGGTCGTCGACCCCGACACCCTCTACATCGCGGTCTCCCAGTCCGGTGAGACCTACGACGTCCTGGCGGCCGTCCAGGAGCTGAAGCGCAAGGGCGCGCGCGTCCTGGGCGTCGTGAACGTGGTGGGCTCGGCGATCGCCCGCGAGGCGGACGGCGGCATCTACGTGCACGCGGGCCCCGAGGTCTGCGTGGTCTCCACGAAGTGCTTCACCAACACGACGGTGGCCTTCGCGCTCCTCGCCCTCCACCTCGGCCGGACCCGTGACCTCTCCGTCCGGGACGGCAAGCGGATCATCGAGGGCCTGCGCAAGCTGCCCGCGCAGATCACCGAGATGCTGGAGCAGGAGGAGCACATCAAGAAGCTGGCCGAGCAGTACGCCGAGGCCCGCTCGATGCTCTTCATCGGCCGCGTCCGGGGCTACCCGGTGGCCCGCGAGGCCTCCCTGAAGCTCAAGGAGGTCTCCTACATCCACGCGGAGGCCTACCCCGCCTCCGAGCTCAAGCACGGCCCCCTGGCCCTGATCGAGCCCGCCCTCCCCACGGTGGCGATCGTCCCCGACGACGACCTCCTGGAGAAGAACCGCGCCGCCCTGGAGGAGATCAAGGCCCGCAGCGGCAGGATCCTGGCGGTCGCCCACCAGCACCAGGAGAAGGCCGACGAGACGATCGTGGTCCCCAAGAACGAGGACGAGCTGGACCCCATCCTGATGGGCATCCCCCTCCAACTCCTGGCGTACCACACGGCCTTGGCCCTGGGCCGGGACATCGACAAGCCGCGCAACCTCGCGAAGTCGGTAACGGTCGAGTAGGACACCCAGGGGCGCGGGGCTGTGTCAATCTGCGGCTACCGCCGTGTGGGCGCGAGCAACCCCCACCGCCCCCTGGACGCCACCCCACGGAACGGACCCCCACGCGATGCCACATCGACGGGGGGTCCGTTCGATCGCCGGGAGGCCGCCCAACCCCCCGGCCCGTGCGGCTAACCGGTGGCCGTCACGCCCCGGCCGGCAGCACGTCGAGGAAGCACCGTGGGCCAGTGCGCGAGCGCCGCGGTCGCCGCGTACCAGGCAACGGCCCCCGCGGCCACGGCGAACCAGCCCCCGACCTTCGCGAGACCGTCGTTGTCGGCGAACACACCGATCGCGAGCAGCACCAGGGAGACGAAGAACAACCCGTAGGTGCCCTGGGCGAGTTGATCCCCGCCCGCGAGGGTGAGCGACAGGGCCACGAGGGCGAACAACAGCAGGAACAGACCGGCCGCGTTGGCGGAGACCTGGTGGTCGGCGGAGACGGCCCACGTGAACCAGAGCGCTCCGAGCGCCGAGAACGCCGTACCGGAGACGGAGTCACCGTCGCGGAAGGCGAGCAGTCCCGCCACGAAGAGGGCAACGCCCCCCACGTACTGGGCGATTGACACGGCGTCAGTGGCCGTGACGCCGTCGATCACATCGGTGTGGCCGAGTCCGAACGCCAACAGGGTGATACCCAGGGCCAGTCGGCCGACCACGGTGGTGGTTGCGCTTCCCGCGGAGACATCTTTGTCCACGGCGGGCTCCCTTCGTGCGGGTGGGGTGGTGCGATGACCGATATATGCCCTTCACAAGGGCACAAACACCTCTGCGCACGAGTAAATTCGACTGTCCCACCTGGGAGAACGGTCCGTCAGGGAATGACGATGACGGGCCGCTTCGCCCGCTTGGCGAGCCGCCCCGCGACGGAGCCGAAGATGCGCCCGACGATGCCGTGGGTGGAGCCGACGACGATCGCGTCCGCCTCGTACTCCCGCCCGACCTCCTCGAGTTCGTGGCAGATGTCTCCGCCGCGCTCGACGAGGATCCAGGGGACCTCGGCCAGATAGTCCGCACAGGCGAGCTCCAGGCCGAGCACCTCGGTGCGGTGGTCCGGCACGTCGACGAAGACCGGTGGCTCACAGCCGGCCCACACGGTGGTGGGCAGCCGGTTGGCGACATGCACGATGATCAGGCCCGAGCCGGAGCGATGGGCCATGCCGATCGCGTACGCGAGGGCGCGCTCGCTGGACATGGAGCCGTCGAAGCCGACCACGACGCCGTGCTTGAAGGCGGGGTCGCAGGAATGGCGTGGCTCTTCCGCCGCCAGGGGCTCGGCCGCCGTGTGGTCGGCGACGGGCCGCTTGCGGTCCGCGGGTTCGAAGAATTCGTGACCGGCCATGGCTGTCTCGGCGTTGTGATCCTTGTGTGGGAGGGACGACCGTGTGCGGCGGAGCTGTGTCCGGGAATCATCTTCCCAACCCCATACCCCCAAGGGTACGGCGCCACGCCTCCTTAGCCCAGAGCCCGCCCTCGGTCCGTGGGGGTTCCAGGGAGCATGCACGAGGGGCGCCCGTAACGCAATGGTTGCTGTGCTGTACAGGCGGTTTGCACAGGATGCCCGCGGCCGTCGTCGCCCCGGACCACCGGCCCGCCCCCCGGACGGCCCCTCGACACAGTGACCGAAGGGTCGAACACGCGTTGAACCCGTGAGCCACGCCGCGGGGAGACGCCACAGGGAGCACACCATGACCGGACACCGACCGCCCTCCGAGGACTCCGCCACGGACGTGGTCCGCTGGGCGGCCTTCAGCTGCGTCCTCGTCCCCGTGGTGCTCGTCTGGTACGGCACCTCACTGGCCGGCGCGACGGGCACCGCCCTCGGTCTCGCCGCCGTCACGGGCGTCTGCCGTATCCTCCTGCGCCAGTCGGAGCGCGGCGCGGCCCGCCTGCGCGCCGAGGAGCTTGCGCCCCGCCGTGGCCGTCATCACAGGAGTGGTACCGGGGCCCGTCGAGGCGGTCGTCACACCGGGGGAAATACACCGGTCGGCTGACCGGTTTCCGTGCACCGCGACGATTCTTTTCAGCCAACTTCCGCGTTGGGCGTGTCCCTTGGTCCAACCACCCCTCAACCCCCGTTCCACCTGCACGGATAGGGTCTCCGGGGTTCCGTGCACCCTACGTGGATTAGCCACTGCCACAAGGCGCACTTCCCTGCACGGCCCACGAGTGCAACGCTTCGTGATCGAATGCTTTACGCCAAGTTGCCATGTCGACAATGTGCCGGATGACGAACTGGTCACGCCGGCACCACGGGACACAGTAGATTCGATCTTGACGTCTTACGGCGGGGGACTCGTGCAGGACCGAGGGGAAACGTGCTGGAGCGACATGCCCGACAAGTTAGGGGCGCCGCGACCACCGAGGGGGGCTTAGCAGGATGAGCCACGACTCCACTGCCGCGCCGGAAGCCGCGGCCCGGAAGCTTTCCGGGCGACGCCGCAAGGAGATCGTCGCGGTGCTGCTGTTCAGCGGCGGCCCCATTTTCGAGAGTTCCATACCGTTGTCGGTGTTCGGGATTGACCGCCAGGACGCCGGCGTACCGCGCTACCGACTGTTGGTGTGCGGCGGTGAGGACGGCCCACTGCGGACCACAGGGGGCCTGGAACTCACCGCACCGCATGGCCTGGAAGCGATCTCGCGCGCGGGCACGGTCGTCGTGCCGGCCTGGCGTTCGATCACTTCTCCGCCACCGGAGGAGGCGCTCGACGCTCTGCGCCGGGCGCACGAGGAGGGCGCCCGCATCGTAGGACTGTGCACCGGCGCCTTCGTGCTGGCGGCGGCGGGCCTGCTGGACGGCCGCCCCGCCACGACACACTGGATGTACGCACCGACGCTGGCCAAGCGCTATCCGTCGGTGCACGTCGATCCACGGGAACTCTTCGTGGACGACGGCGACGTACTGACCTCGGCCGGTACCGCGGCCGGAATCGACCTCTGTCTCCACATCGTGCGGACGGACCACGGCAACGAGGCGGCCGGCGCGCTGGCCCGCCGCCTGGTGGTCCCGCCGCGCCGCTCCGGCGGTCAGGAGCGCTACCTCGACAGGTCTTTACCAGAGGAGATCGGCGCCGACCCGCTCGCCGAGGTCGTCGCCTGGGCGCTGGAGCACCTTCACGAGCAGTTCGACGTGGAGACGCTGGCGGCGCGGGCGTACATGAGCCGTCGTACGTTCGACCGCCGGTTCCGCTCGCTGACGGGTTCGGCCCCGCTGCAGTGGCTGATCACCCAGCGGGTGCTGCAGGCGCAGCGGCTGCTCGAGACGTCGGACTACTCGGTGGACGAGGTCGCCGGGCGTTGCGGCTTCCGCTCGCCGGTGGCGCTGCGCGGGCACTTCCGGCGGCAGCTGGGCTCGTCCCCCGCCGCCTACCGGGCCGCGTACCGGGCCCGCCGGCCGCAGGGCGACAAGCCCGTGGACAGCGACGGTCCGGTGGTGGGCAGCCCGACGGGACCAGCGCCCAGCGCGCCCATGCCGCTGCACCCGGAGAGCGGCCCGGTACCGCTCCAGACCCGCCGTACCCCGGCCCCCGTGGGCCCGCACTCCGACAACGGCCGCGAGCTGTACGTCGGCGGCGGCCGGGCGAGCCTGCCGGGGCAGCGCAGCGGAGCGTGACGTCCTGACGCCGGGCGCGGCCTGCGAGGGCCCGCCCGGCGTTCCAGGTGCCCGGCACCGACACGGGGCGCCACAAACACAGACGTCAGCCGTAGGGTGTTCGCATGAACGATCGCATGGTGTGGATCGACTGCGAGATGACCGGCCTCTCGCTGTCCGACGACGCGCTCATCGAGGTTGCCGCCCTCGTCACCGACTCCGAGCTCAACGTGCTCGGCGACGGTGTGGACATCGTCATCCGCCCGCCGGACCAGGCGCTGGAGACGATGCCGGAGGTGGTGCGTCAGATGCACACCGCGTCCGGGCTGCTCGAGGAGCTGTCCGGCGGCACCACCCTCGCCGACGCCGAGGAGCAGGTCCTCTCCTACGTCCGCGAGCACGTCAAGGAACCCGGCAAGGCCCCGCTGTGCGGCAACTCCGTCGGTACCGACCGCGGTTTCCTGCTGAGGGACATGCCCACCCTGGAGGACTACCTCCACTACCGGATCGTGGACGTCAGCTCCGTCAAGGAACTCGCCCGGCGCTGGTACCCGCGGGCCTACTTCAACAGCCCGGACAAGAACGGCAACCACCGCGCCCTCGCCGACATCCGCGAGTCCATCGCGGAGCTGCGTTACTACCGCGAGGCGATCTTCGTCCCGCAGCCCGGACCCGACTCCGACACCGCGAAGACGATCGCCGCGAAGCACGTGCTGCCGGCGCGGTAAAAGCCGGGCGCGAGCACCCCTTCAGACCCTGTACACTTTTTCTCGGCCGGTCGGAGAGATCCGAACAGCCGAACATGGTGGGTGTAGCTCAGTTGGTAGAGCACCTGGTTGTGGTCCAGGTGGCCGCGGGTTCAAGTCCCGTCACTCACCCTGATTCCTCAGCGGGTGACCTTGGAGACAAGGTCACCCGCTGAGGTCGTTTCAGGAGCCGGACGCCTTGAGCACGGTCCGCGCGGCCCTGCGGAAGGCCGCGACCAGTCGGCTCCGGTCCTCGGCGCGGGTCGCGAGGACCACATGGGCCGGCTCCACGCCGTGCAGCGGGACCGCGGTGACATCGGGGCGGAGTGCACCGGCCCGGGGCAACGCCGTGATGGCCAGGGCCTGTCCGGAGGCGACGAGTTCGAACTTGTCCTCCAGGGCGTCGGCCAGCGGCCCGTCGGGTGCCGGGCGGCCGTCCGGGCGGGGGTCGATGCGCCAGTACGCGTTCCACGCCGGGTCGGCCACCCGGACCAGCGGCTCGTCGGCGATGTCGTCGAGGGTGACGGACTCCTTGCCCGCGAGACGGTGGCCGACCGGGAGCACCAGCACCCGGGGCTCCTCGTAGAGGACCGTCACCTGCGCCCCCTCGGTCGGGAAGGGCAGCCGCGTCACCAGGACGTCGACCTTGAGCTCGGGCAGGACCGTCGTCCGCTCGGTCCAGTCGACGTGCGTGGTCCTGACGTCGGCGTCCGGGAGGCGTTCGCGCAGTGCGCGCACCGCCGGGGTGACGATGATCCCCGTCGTGTAGCCCACGGTGATCCGACTCGGCTCGGCGGCGGCCCGGGCAAGGCTCGCCGCCTGGGCCGCCGAACGCAGCAGTGCCTTCGCCCGGGGCAGGAAGACCTCCCCGGCCTCGGTGAGCCTGCTCCCCTGCGGGGTCCGCTCCAGCAGCCGCGCGCCCAGCTGCTGCTCAAGGCGCCGGATCTGCCGGCTCAGCGACGGCTGTGTGACGTGCAGCGCGTCGGCGGCCCGCCCGAAGTGCCGGTGCTCGGCGACGGCCGTGAAGTACCGGACCAGCCGGAGGTCGAGGTCGGTCATGCCTGAAGCGTACGTCGATGCCGACGGCTGTTTCTGGCCTGTAGCGCCTTTCACCTGCGGTGATGCCTGATCCGTATTGCGTCATACGAAACAGGCTTTGGACGGTCGCGGCCTCGCCTTCGCACCCTGAAGAGGCATTCACTCCTCACAACGAAGGATCACCATGCGTGTATTCGTCACCGGAGCGACCGGCTTCGTCGGTTCCGCCGTCACCCGTGAGCTCCTCGGCGCCGGGCACGAGGTCGTGGGCCTGGCCCGTTCGGACCGGTCCGCGCAGGCGCTCAAGGCCGTCGGAGCGGAGGTGCACCGCGGCGACCTGACCGACCTCGACAGTCTGCAACGGGGTGCCGAGGCGGCCGACGGCGTCGCCCACCTGGCCTTCATCCACGACTTCACCGACCTGGGCGCCTCGGGCGAGGCCGACCTCAGGGCGATCGAGGCCATCGGCGGGGTGCTCGAAGGCTCCGGCAAGCCCTTCGTGGTCACCTCGGGACTGCTGACCGCGCCGGGACGCCTCGGCACCGAGGAGGACCCGGCCGACCCCGCCTCCCCCGGTCATCACCGGCTCGCCTCGGAGGTCACGACGCTCGCGCTCGCCGAGCGCGGGGTGCGCTCGGTGGTGCTGCGGCTTCCCCCGAGTGTGCACGGCGAGGGCGACGCCGGCTTCGTGCCCATGTTCATCGACTTCGCGCGCGGCAAGGGCGTCTCCGCCATGGTGGGTGACGGCTCCAACCACTGGGCCGCCGTCCACCGGCTCGACGCGGCCCGGCTGTTCCGGCTGGCACTGGAACAGGCGCCGGCCGGCGTACGGCTGCACGCGATCGGGGACGAGGGGGTGCCGTTCCGCGAGATCGCCGAGACGATCGGACGGGGACTCGACGTGCCGGTCGCGAGCGTGGCCCCCGAGGAGGCGACGGACCACTTCGGCTGGCTCGGCCGGTTCGCCGCCATCGACATGCGGGCCTCGGGCGCACTCACGCAGAAGCTGCTCGGCTGGCGGCCGGAACAGCCCGCGCTGCTCCCGGACCTGGCGGCGGGCCACTACTTCGACAAGGCCTGAGTCACTCGGGTACGGCCTTCAGGCCGCCTGAGCCGCCGCGCTACGACACCGCCCGCCACGCCTCCACCAACTCCCGTACGCTGCCGAACCGTTCGCCCGATTCGGGACGCGTGGCCCGTTCGACGACCGCGAGCTGCGCGGGCGTACCGCGGAAGGCGTCCTCGCCGGGGCCGGCGTCCAGGAGGAGGCGGGCGGTGCGGCCGAGGACGTGGACGGTGGTGCGGGTGTCGATCGTGGCGCCGCGCCGCCACTCCTCGGGCGCCATGAAGCGGGTGGAGCCGGGGAGGCGGTCCTCGGTCAGGACGAACGGGCCCGGACGGTAGTCGTCGAGGTCGATCAGGCGGAGCTCGTGGGCGTCGAAGTCGTAGAGGAAGGCACCGTCGTAGAGGTCGACGGCGACCTGGCTCGCGGCCTCGACGACGAGGTGGGCGTCCAGGACCCGGTCCAGGGCGTGGTGGACGCGGTCGAGGGGCAGGGCCCGGAAGCGTGCGCGGGCCGTGGGGTCGTAGAGGATCTCGCCGTCGTGCCATGGCATGACGACGGCCGTACGGCGGTCTCCCACGGTGATCCGGTGCAACTGGGGGACGATCGCCGGATGCCGGACCGTCCCGTGGAAGGCCCAGGCGCGGTCGAGGGAGCGCCGGCCCCGGTCGGTGGTGGCCTCCTTCACGAACCAGCGGCTGCCGTCGGGGAGTCGGACGCCGTGGGAGAGGCAGCCGGAGTCCTGTTCGCGGAAGGAACGGAACACCTCGCCCACGCTCCATAGGTACGGCTCGGTCTCGGGGATGTCGTCGACGTCCAGCAGCGGATGGGCGGTCATGGGTGATCCTTGCGTTCAACCTCTTGATGCTGGTGTGGCTGATGGTCGTCCTCGCCGAAGAGGTCAGGACGAGGCTCGCGTCACCAGTTCCGTGGCCAGTACCACCTGGCGGCGCTCCAGTCCCCGGGACACCGCCGGGCGGCGGTCGGCGATCTCCGAGAGGAGGAGGTCGATCATGTGGCGGCCCATCTCCTCGATGGGCTGGCGGACGCTGGTGAGGGGCGGATCCATGTGGCGCGCTATGGCCGAGTCGTCGTAGCCGATCAGGGCCACGTCCGAGGGGATGCCGAGCCCCTCCTCGCGCAGCACCTGGCGGGCGCCGGCCGCCATGACGTCGGAGCCGGCGAAGACCGCGTCCAGGTCGGGGCGGCGGGCCAGCAGCTTCGTCATCGCCCGGCGGCCGCCCTCCTCCGTGAAGTCACCCGCCTCGATCAGCCGCTCGTCCACTTCGTGGCCCGCGTCGCGCAGCGCGTCCCGGTATCCGTCGACGCGCCGCTGGGCGCCGTAGACGTCGAGGCGGCCCGTGATGTGCGCGATCGTGCGGCGGCCGCCGGCCAGCAGGTGCTCCACGGCCGAGCGGCCGCCGCCGTAGTTGTCGGAGTCCACGGAGGGGAGCGTCTCCGCTGCCGAGCGCGGGCCGCTGATCACGGCCGGGATCTCCAGCTGGGCCAGCAGGTCGGGCAGCGGGTCGTCGGCGTGGACCGACACCAGCAGCACGCCGTCCACCCGGTGCGCGGCCAGGTACTGGGCCAGCCGGCGGCGTTCGCGGTCGCTACCCGCGAAGATCAGCAGGAGCTGCATCTCGGTTTCCGAGATCTCCGCGCCGACGCCCTTGAGCATGTCCGAGAAGTACGGCTCGGCGAAGAACCGCGTCTCCGGCTCGGGTACGACCAGCGCGATCGCGTCCGTACGGTTGGCCGCCAGGGCGCGTGCGGCCGTGTTCGGGACGTACCCGAGCTCCGCCACCGCCGCCTCGACCGCCGCCCGGGTGGCGTCACTGACCCGGGGCGAGCCGTTGATCACCCGGGAAACGGTGCCCCGGCCGACGCCGGCGCGCGCGGCGACCTCCTCGAGGGTGGGCCGGCCACCGCTCCGGCTCCGCGCTCCGTGGCTTGCCATGGGCTCCGCCTTCCCACCGTGTATCTAAGCTGGCCTGGAATTTAACAGTCCCGCGCAGGGACGTGACTGTCGCGGGGGCCACCGCCCCCCGCACCGCACGTCCACGAGCGCGAGCGACGGCCGTGCGAGCGGGTCCAGTTAACGGGCTGATAACTGAACGCATCTCTCCGCGTCGACTCCCTTGACACCCTCGCTCCGACCCGCGAACCTTCAACACATCACTTGTGGGAGCGCTCCCACGGTACCTGACACATAAATATCCCGCACGTTCCCCGCCCGAGCCGCAGCAAGAACTAACGGGTCCAACAACGCAGTTGGCCGGGGGGTCGGCACGTCAGGCAACAGGAGGACGCAATGCGCACGACTACCCGCCGGTCCCACCGGCTGTTGGCCCTGGCGGCCGTCGCCGCACTGACTACGGGAGTGCTGGCCGGATGCGCCGGCGACTCGGACGACGGCGACGACTCGTCGGGGTCGGGCAACAGCGGTGGCGGCAAGACCACACTGACCGTCGGCACCTTCGGGGTCTTCGGCTACAAGCAGGCCGGTCTGTACGACGAGTACACGAAGCTGCACCCCGACGTCACCATCAAGGAGAACGTCACCACCCGCACCGACGTCTACTGGCCGAAGGTCCTCACCCGGCTGCAGGCCGGCTCCGGCACCGACGACATCCAGGCCATCGAGGTCGGCAACATCACCGAGGCCGTGCAGACGCAGAGCTCCAAGTTCGTCGACCTCGGCAAGGACGTCGACAAGTCGCAGTGGCTGGACTGGAAGAACGCCCAGGCCACCACTCCTGACGGCAAGCTCATCGGGCTCGGCACCGACATCGGCCCGATGGCGATCTGCTACCGCAAGGACCTGTTCGAGAAGGCCGGTCTGGAGACCGACCGCACCAAGCTCGCCGCGCAGTGGAAGGGCGACTGGAACAAGTACGTCGACCTCGGCAAGCAGTACATGAAGAAGGCGCCGAGCGGCACCAAGTTCGTGGACTCGGCCTCCTCCGTCTACAACGCGGTCCTCAACGGTGAGAGCGAGCGCTACTACGACAAGAGCGGCAAGGTCGTCTGGGACAAGTCCAACGGTGTGAAGAACGCCTGGGACGTCGCGATGTCCGTGGCGACCAGCAACATGTCGGCGAAGCTCAAGCAGTTCGACAAGCCGTGGGACCAGGGCTACGCGAACGCCTCCTTCGCCACGGTGGCCTGCCCCGCCTGGATGATCGGTTACATCCAGGAGAAGTCCGGTGAGGCCGGCAAGGGCAAGTGGGACGTGGCGGCCGCGCCGACCGCGGGCAACTGGGGCGGTTCCTTCATCGGCGTGCCGACGGCGGGCAAGCACCAGAAGGAGGCCATAGCGCTGGCGAAGTGGCTGACCGCGCCGGAGCAGCAGGCGAAGGTCTTCGCCAAGCAGGCCAGCTTCCCGTCGACCCCGTCGGCGTACTCGACCCTGAAGCCGGCCACCGCCACCACGGAGTTCTTCAGCAACGCGCCGATCACGCAGATCTTCTCCGACTCGGCGAAGACGATCCCGGCGCAGGTCTTCGGTGTCAAGGACCAGCCGATCAACACCGCGCTGACCGACATCGGCATCCTCCAGGTCGAGCAGAAGGGCAAGTCGCCCGAGCAGGGCTGGGACGCTGCCACGAACGAGATCAAGGACGTGCTCGGCCAGTGACAAGTCCCAAGCAGGCACTCGCGCATCCCGCGTCGAGCGTCGAGGCCGCGTCCGGCTCCCAGCCGGGCGCGGCCCGGGGCGCTGACGGTCGCGGTACGCCGCCCGAGGGCAAGGACCCCTGGCGCAGCCGGCTGTACCGCTGGGACATGAAGGCGTCTCCGTACGTGTTCATCGCCCCCTTCTTCATCATCTTCGGGGCCTTCTCGCTGGTCCCGCTGCTGTACACGGCCTGGTACTCGCTGCACGACGTGCAGCTGTCCTCGCTGCACACCCAGACCTGGGCGGGTCTGGACAACTACCAGAACCTGCTGTCCTCGGACTTCTTCTGGAACGCCCTCAAGAACACCTTCACCATCGGTGTGATCTCGACCGTGCCGCAGCTGATGGCGGCGATCGGGCTGGCCCATCTGCTCAACTACCGGCTGCGCGGCTCGACCGTGTGGCGGGTCGTGATGCTGACCCCGTACGCCACCTCGGTGGCGGCGGCGACCCTCGTCTTCACGCTGCTGTACTCGTGGGACGGCGGCATGATCAACTGGCTGCTGGACTTCGTGGGCATCGACCCCATCAACTGGCGTGAGTCCGACTGGGGTTCGCAGTTCGCGGTGTCCTCGATCGTGGTCTGGCGGTGGACGGGCTACAACGCGCTGATCTACCTCGCGGCGATGCAGGCGATCCCGGCCGACCTGTACGAGTCGGCGGCGATCGACGGGGCCAACCGCTGGCAGCAGTTCATCCACGTGACGGTCCCGCAGCTTCGGCCCACCATCCTGTTCACGGTGGTCGTCTCCACCATCGGTGCGACCCAGCTCTTCGGTGAGCCCCTGCTGTTCGGCGGGGTGAGCGGTTCCAAGGGCGGCTCCGAGCACCAGTACCAGACGCTCGGCCTGTACATGTACGACCAGGGCTGGATCATCGGCAACCTCGGCAAGGCGTCCGCGATCGCCTGGTCGATGTTCCTGATCCTGTTGATCATCGCCGCGATCAATCTGCTGGTCACCCGACGTCTGAGGAAGTCCCAATGACCACCAGTGAACTGACACTGCCTCAGGCGAAGCCTCAGCCGGGGAAGAAGCGGGGCGCCTCCCGCCGGGTGATGGGCGCGGGCAAGCAGCTGCACGCGGGCCCGGTGACCTACCTCGTCCTGGCGGTCTTCGCGCTGGTCTCGCTGGCGCCCCTGGTGTGGACGGCGATCGCGGCCTCACGCACCGACCGCAGGCTCGCCGAGACGCCGCCGCCGCTGTGGTTCGGCGGGAACCTGTTCAAGAACATGCAGACCGCGTGGGACGAGGCAGGTCTCGGCACCGCGATGCTGAACAGCGTGATCGTGGCGGGCGCCATCACGATCAGCACGGTGCTGTTCTCCACGCTCGCCGGCTTCGCCTTCGCCAAGCTGCGGTTCAGGTTCTCGGGCTTTCTGCTGCTGCTGACGATCGGCACGATGATGATCCCGCCGCAGCTGGCGGTCGTACCGCTGTATCTGTGGATGGCGGACCTCGGCTGGTCGAACCAGCTCCAGACGGTCATCCTGCCCACCCTCGTCACGGCCTTCGGCACCTTCTTCATGCGGCAGTACCTGGTGCAGGCGCTGCCCACCGAGCTGATCGAGGCGGCCCGAGTGGACGGGGCGAGCAGCATCCGGGTGGTGTGGCACGTGGTCTTCCCGGCGGCGCGCCCTGCGATGGCCGTGCTCGGGCTGCTGACCTTCGTGTTCGCCTGGAACGACTTCCTGTGGCCGATCATCGCCCTGAACCAGCAGAACCCGACCGTGCAGGTCGCCCTCAACTCCCTCGGCACCGGCTATGTCCCCGACCAGGCCGTGATCATGGCGGGCGCGCTCCTCGGCACGCTGCCGCTGCTGATCGCCTTCCTCCTGTTCGGCAAGCAGATCGTGGGCGGCATCATGCAGGGCGCGATCAAGGGCTGACGCCCGCCGTACGGTTCCTCCCGCACGTCTCCTGGGGCCGGGCCGCCGCCGCTTCGGCCCCTGCCCCTCCCCTCCCCCCTCCATCAGTCGGTCTGTTCAACGACCCCCAATGGGAGCGCTTCCATGCCTGAGCCCGAATCGCCGGTGACCCCGGTGACCTTTCCCCCCGCCTTCCTGTGGGGAGCCGCGACCTCCGCCTACCAGATCGAGGGGGCGGTGCGGGAGGACGGCCGTACGCCCTCCATCTGGGACACCTTCAGCCACACCCCGGGCAAGACGGCCGGCGGCGAGCACGGTGACATCGCTGTCGACCACTACCACCGCTACCGCGACGACGTGGCGCTCATGGCCGACCTGGGCCTGACGGCGTACCGCTTCTCGGTCTCCTGGTCCCGGGTGCAGCCGACCGGCCGCGGCCCCGCGGTCCAGCGGGGTCTGGACTTCTACCGCCGGCTGGTGGACGAGCTCCTCGCGCACGGCATCAAGCCGGCCGTGACGCTCTACCACTGGGACCTGCCCCAGGAGCTGGAGGACGCGGGCGGCTGGCCGGAGCGCGACACGGCGTACCGCTTCGCGGAGTACGCGCAGATCGTCGGGGAGGCGCTCGGCGACCGGGTGGAGCAGTGGATCACCCTCAACGAGCCGTGGTGCGCGGCCTTCCTGGGCTATGCCTCGGGAGTGCACGCGCCGGGCCGTACGGACCCCGCCGCCTCACTGAAGGCGGCCCACACGCTGAACCTGGCGCACGGGCTGGGCACTTCTGCCCTGCGCGCCTCGATGCCGGCCCGTAACTCGGTGGCGCTCAGCCTCAACTCCTCGGTGGTCAGGCCCTTCTCGCAGGACGCGGCGGACCTGGCGGCGGCGCAGAAGATCGACGACCTGGCCAACGGCGTCTTCCACGGGCCGATCCTGCACGGGGCGTATCCGCAGACGCTGTTCACGGCGACGGAGCTGATCACGGACTGGTCGTTCGTCGAGGACGGCGACCTCGCCCTGATCAACCAGCCGCTCGACGCGCTGGGCCTCAACTACTACACGCCCGCACTGGTCTCGTCCGCCGACGCGGACACCAGCGGGCCGCGCGCCGACGGTCACGGCAGCAGCGCGCACTCCCCGTGGCCGGGCGCGGACGACGTCACGTTCCACCAGACGCCGGGCGAGCGCACCGAGATGGGCTGGACGATCGACCCGACGGGCCTGCACGACCTGATCATGCGCTACACGCGCGAGGCCCCGGGTCTGCCGCTGTACATCACGGAGAACGGCGCGGCCTACGACGACAAGCCCGACCCCGACGGCCGCGTCCACGACCCCGAGCGGATCTCCTACCTGCACGGTCACCTCGCCGCGGTCCGCCGCGCGATCGCCGACGGCGCGGACGTCCGCGGCTACTACCTGTGGTCCCTGCTGGACAACTTCGAGTGGGCGTACGGCTACGAGAAGCGCTTCGGCGCGGTCTACGTCGACTACGCGACGCTGGAACGGACACCCAAGTCCAGTGCCCTCTGGTACGGCCGGGCCGCACGCACGGGCACGCTCCCGGAGGTCCACAGCATCCAGTAGCCACCACGGAGACGGGGGACGGGGAAGGGGCGCGGCATCCGAGGGGGGTGCCGCGCCCCGCCGCGTCTCACCGCAGCGACGTCACCGCCAGCACCGCGACCAGTGCCACCAGGAGGGCAGGAGCGGCCCGCCCGGTGGGCAAGGTCGTCTCAGTGTGATTCCCGTACGACCGCCACATCGCCCGGCGCCACCGTCACCCGGCCGCCGTCGATGCCCTTGCCGCTCAGCAACTCGGTTGCCCGGGAGGCCACTTGCACCTCGGCGTCCCGTTCACCGTGGTTGATCAGGAAGAGATAGTCGGCCTCCTCGCCCCGCCGCAGCACCGCCTCCACGCCCTCCGGCGTCTCCCGCACCGGCGCCACGCCCGCCTCCGTGCGGATGCGGTCCAGCAGAGTCGCCAGCGTCGACGGGTCCGGGTGGGTGGCCAGGTACCAGGCGACGCCCTCGCCGTAGGTGTGCCGGGTCACCGCCGGGACTCCGGTCAGCGGGCCCGAGGTGTACGAGGTCACGACCTCCGCGCCGGCCGGCCGTACCCGCTCCGACCACAGGGACGCCGTGCCCCCGCCGCTCAGCCCCAGGGACTCCCCCGGCAGCAGCGGGAACAGTTCGTCCGTGGTGACGCCGAGTGCCTCGCGGAAGGCGCCCGGGTAACCGCCCAGGCGGACATGGCAGTTGGCGTCGACGGCCCCGCTGTGGAAGCCGACGACCAGCGTGCCGCCGCCGGACGCGAAGCCCGTCAGGTTCTGCGCGCCCTCGTCGTCGACCAGATAGAGGGCGGGGGCGAGGACGAGCCGGTACCGCGACAGGTCCGCCGAGGGGTGCACGAAGTCCACCGCCACGCCGGAGCGCCACAGCGGCTCGTACCAGGAGCGGACCAGGTCCAGGTAGCGGACCGACTCGCTGGGCTGGGAGGGGAGTTCCAGGGCCCAGCGGGCGTTCCAGTCCCAGACGACGGCGACCGGGGCGGGGCTCGTGCTGCCCCGCACCTCCGCCAGCGCCTTCAGCTCCGCGCCCAACGCGACCACGTCACGCCAGATCTGGCTGTCCGTGCCCGCGTGCGGCAGCATCGCCGAGTGCCACTGTTCGGCGCCCGCCTTCGCGGCCCGCCACTGGAAGTAGGCGATGCCGTCGGCGCCGCGGGCGACGTGCGCGAGGGCGTTGCGGCGCAACTCCCCCGCTGTCTTGGCCCGGTTGACCGGCTGCCAGTTCACCGCGCCCGTCGAGTGCTCCATCAGCAGCCACGGGCCGCCCGCCAGCGAGCGGACCAGGTCGCCGCTGAGCGCGATGTCGATCTCCGACTCGGGGTCCGTCGACCTCAGATAGTGGTCGTTGGAGACGACGTCCAGCTCCGGTGCCCAGCGCCAGTAGTCCAGCGCGTCGAAGTTGTACATCACCATGAAGTTGGTGGTGGCCGGCACCGAGGGAGCGGCCTCCCGCAGCACCTCGCGCTCCGCCGTGCACAGCGCCAGCAGCTCGTCGCTGCAGAAGCGCCGCCAGTCCAGCTGGTGGGTCGGGTTGGGCACGGCCCCGGTGGCGCGGGGCGGGATGATCTCGTCCCAGTCGTAGTACCACTGGCTCCAGAAGGTCGTGCCCCAGGCGTGGTTGAGCGCGGCCAGGTCGTCGTACTTCGCCCGCAGCCAACGCCGGAAGGCGTCCGCGCTCAGCTCGCAGTAGCACTCCGCGTTGTGGCAGCCGTACTCGTTGTGGACGTGCCACATCACGACCGCCGGGTGGTCGGCGTACCGCTCCCCGAGCACCCGGGCGATCCGCAGGGCCGCCTCCCGGTAGGCGGGGCTGGAGGGGCAGAACGTCTGGCGGCTGCCGTACGACAGTCTCCTGCCGTCCTTGTCGACCGGCAGCGCCTCCGGGTGCTCGCGGAAGAACCAGGCCGGCGGGGCCGCGGTCGGGGTGGCCAGGTCGGCGGCGATGCCGTTCTCGTGGAGCAGGGCGAGGATCCTGTCGAGGCGCGAGAAGTCGTACTCGCCCTCGCGGGGTTCGAGGAGCGCCCACGCGAAGATGTTGACGCTGACCATGTTGACGCCCGCCTCGCGCATGAGGCGTACGTCCTCGGCCCAGACCTCCTCGGGCCACTGCTCGGGGTTGTAGTCGCCGCCGTAGGCGATGCCTTCCGCGATCATCGGACGTCACCGCCGAGCAGGCGGCGGGTCGTCTCCACGCCCCACTGGTCCAGGGACAGCAGGCGGTCGCTCGACGCCATCAGGCCGCCGGTCGCCTCCACGTGGGCCGCCCAGCGCTCGCGGGTCTCCACGGCCGGGCGGGCCATCAGGCAGTCGGGGTCGTTGACCCACAGCCGGCCGTGCTGCCACTGGCGGCCGGCGCCCGTGAACTCGGCCGGGTCCTGGCCCGGCTGGCTGTAGTCGTCGGCCTCGGGGCGGCGATGGGGGGCCGTGTCGGGGCTGACCCGCATCGCGTCGAACAGACCGATGGAGGGCAGCACGGGCGCCCCGCAGCCGAGCAGGTAGGCGTCCTCGCCGATGGCCTCGCGGATCAGCTCGATGCCCGCGCGGTACGCCGTGAGCGCGTCCACGGAGGAGTGCCGCACGCCTTCCAGCGCACCCGCGTACAGGAAGTCGGCCTTGAAGTAGTCGTAGCCCTCGGACACCAGCGTCCTGAAGACCGACGCCAGGTACTGGGCCGCCTCGGGGTGGGTGGTGTCCAGGACGCACAGGTCGTGGCCCCAGTTGCGGCCGGCGTGCAGGAAGCCTCCGTCGAGGTCCTCGACCAGCCAGTCGGGATGCTCGGCGGCCAGGTCACTGGCCGGGTCGACCAGGAAGGGGGCCGTCCAGATGCCGGCGCGGCGGCCCCGGGCCCGGATCGCGTCGGCGATGCCCGCGCGGGAGCGGAAGCGGCCGGAGAGGGTGAGCCAGTCGCCGAGGGCCTTCTGGTAGCCGTCGTCGATCTGGACGACGTCGACGGGCAGGTCGAGGGTGTCCATCGCACGGAGGTTCTCGTGGATGTCGTCCTCGGTGACGCTGGTGAAGTACTCGTACCAGGAGCACCAGACGGTGGGCGCCGGGCGCGGGGCCGCGACCCCGAGTCCGGCGGCCCACTCGGCCAGCACCGACGGGATGTCGGTGCCCGTGAACTCCTTCACCGGGCCGTCGGCCGAGACCTCCGCCACGGAGCCCTCGGCGACCAGACGGATCGACGGCACCTCGTGCAGCGGATCCGGCGCCCCCCACAGCCGTACCGGCGATCCGTCCCCCGGGTCGAGCGCCAGCAGGCCCTCGCCCTGGAAGGCGCCCTCGGGGACGGTGACGCCCGGCCGGTAGCAGACCGTCGCCCAGTTGTCGTTCGTCGGGCGGTACGGCTTGTCGCCGAGGGCGTACGCGCCGCTGGGGCTCCAGGACTGCCAGCCCTCCTCGTGGACGCGGGCCCTGACGGGATCCACGGGCACGGAGGCGAGCGGGGTGAAGGGGTGGGGCACGGTGGTTCTCTCTCAGGTGCGGGCGGTCAGCCCTTGTTGGCGCCGAGGGTCAGTCCGCTGACGAACTGGCGCTGGAGCACGAAGTACACGATCAGCGTGGGGATCGCGGTGAGCAGGGCGCCGGCGGCGACCAGGTTGGGGTCGGTGAAGTACTGGCCGGAGAGGTTGTTGAGCGCCGAGGTGATCGGCATGTTCTCGCCGGTGGAGATCAGCACGATGGCCCAGAAGAAGTCGTTGTAGATCCAGATGGACAACAACGTGCCCAGTGCCGCCATGGCGGGCTTGCACAGGGGCAGCACGATCTGCCAGTACATCCGCCACACCGAGGCGCCGTCGACCAGGGCGGCCTCGGTCAGCTCGTGGGGGAGCATCCGCATGTAGTTGCTGAGGACGAAGGCGCAGAACCCGGACTGGAAGGCCACGTGGATGAGGACCAGGCCGAGCGCGGAGTCGTAGAGCTTGCCGCTCATGGTGATGCCGGGCAGGTCGATGAGCAGGTACAGGCGGTACAGCGGGGTGATGATGACCTGCTGCGGGAGCAGGTTGCCGGCGGTGAAGACCAGCAGCAGGGCGATGTTGAGGCGGAAGTCGAAGCGCGAGACGTAGAAGGCGACCATCGACGACAGCACCAGGGTGATCAGCACGGCCGGGACCGCGATGAGCAGGGTGTTGCCGAAGTAGTGCAGCATGTCGGACTGCTGGAACGCGTTCTTGAAGTTGTCGAAGTTCAGCGTGTCCGGCCAGGACACATAGCCCTTGTTGCTGGTCTCCGAGTACGGCCGCAGGGCCGCGAGGACCGCCCACAGCAGCGGCGCCAGCCAGGCCAGCGCGGTGCCGGCGAGGAAGACGTGCAGCAGGACCCGGGCCGGGCGCACCGGCGTGCG